>CACHBU010000003.1:0-78830 GCA_902578135.1 uncultured Candidatus Actinomarina sp. | reverse complement strand
CGAGCTTTCCACGGCACTTATTGATTGATTCTTTGGAATTACAAAGGCAAAGACAAAAGTGAATATACCAATTAACAATACTCCACTAATAAAAGCCAGTGAACTCTCTTTTTTTAATTCAATCACTTCCTCAACAATTTCTTCAACAACCTCTTGAGCTTCAATTTCTTCAACTAATTCTTCTGTGGTTTCCTCCGAAGCTTCCTCTTTTACCTCTTCTACAGGTGCTTCCTCTTTCACCTCTTCAACAGGAGCTTCCTCTTTAGGTGCAGGTGCTGCGCTTGCAGCAACACTTTCACCACCAGCCCAGGAATTTAATACATCATCAACTGAGACACCAGATGCTTGAGCTCTAGCCTCTGCAGACCTCTGTACTAGATCAACTGGTGCATTTAATAATTCAGCTACTTTATTTACTAAATCACTCATTGCTAAAAACCATTTCTTCAACTGTTGTTACATCACCAGAACTAATTGACCTTACTACCGAAATAAAGAATAAAAATGATAATGTCATTAGTAAAAGTGAAATAAAAGTATTAGCTGAGTAGTTAATACCTACAACACTCCATAATATGCTGAACCCTTCGCCGTAGATTGTGGGGCTTCCAGCATTTGCTCCGGCATTCCAAGAATATCCAGAATTTACTCCAATAAGAAAATTGTTGATTAGTAGAGCAGGATATAAAAACTTAAATCCGGAAAAGATTAAATCCTCAAGTCTAGAATATTTGACTGACCTACCAAAAAGCTTAGGGATTAGATAATAAACAAATGAAATTGTGGCAAAAACTAAAGATCCAATATATCCCTGATTTATTACATTTTGAAAATTAGTCAGTCCAACTAATGGAAGTATATTTTCAAAGCTTGAAATAATGTGAAGTAAATTAGTAATTAAAAATATTACAACGGAAAAGCTCATTAGATTAGACGACTTATTGCCTTCATCTTCTTTTGTCTGTATCGTTTTCACATAATTAACTGAAAATGCGAGAAGAGGAATTAGTAAACTTAGTGAAAGATAGATAGATACATTCTCTAGCCAATTTGGAATTATAGATCCAAAGTAATACTTAAAGTTTGTCCATGGAAGCAGAAACAAGAAACCCCAAAAGGTAATTGCTGTGAGCGTTTTATTAAAAAGAGTTGCCCCTAAAGGCTTCGTCATTAAAAAATGAACAATTGCAAGAAAAATAAATGATACACCCACATATATAAGTGTTGAATTGTGAAGCGAAGTAATCATTAGAGAATCAGTAAATACAACTAATTCTGAACGAGATACAAGTAGTGAAATAAAATAAAAAACTATTGCACCATATATGAACTGAGCACTTGCAAAAATTGAACTTTCTTTTTTAGCTAATAAATTTAATGAAGCTAAACCAAATAATCCAAAGCCAACAAGTACTTTAAGAATAATTAATAACGAACTACTTCCTGTTAAATTAATCCTATCTTGATAAAAAAAGCTGAAAAGAAGGTCTAAAAATTCTGTACCAATGAGACCTAATAATGTCAGAAATAAAAGCGGAAAAAGCACTGCAATTCTTCCAAGAGATTTTGAAAATAAATAAGTGAAAGATAAGCAGACGCATGTAGCAAAAAGCAGACCATAGGTTGCTTGATTATAAAGTGTGTCTAGGAATCCATAATTAAAAATTTTGTTATTTGGGATTAAGTTAGCAAATGTAAAGTAAGCATCTCTGAGAAAAGATGTAGATAATGACAACAAAAGGGTTAATGGAAAAATTAGAACAAAAAGTTTTGAAAGTTCCTGTTCGTTTTTTGGAATCAACTTTATTTTCATAAGCCTAGCTATTATTCATTTTGACTTTACTATTATATTCAAAAATGTTTCTCGTTATAAGATAAATGTTTGAAAAAGATATTGAAATCAATTTATATTTTTTTTCAATCTTAGGATAAAATATAGAGGTAAGGTTTGAGGAAATTTGATTTATACAATTTATAAATTTAGATACAGAATAGGTTTAATTTCAATTGTCTCTGGTATAGGAGGGATGACAATTGGAGTTATTATCGCACACTTTGCAGGATTTCCAAAAGGTGAAGTTATTGATTATTTTAATTGGATTCCTAGAGGCTGGTTACCACAAACAATTGGTCAGCTAATTGCTTTTGGTGCAAGTCAGCTTTTACTACTGGGTCTTGTCTTGATTGTCTGGAATGATAAAGAATTAACTTGGGCTAAAGCTACTTATTTTGCTTTCCTTACTTGGATTGAAATGTCTATTTTGCTGGGTATTGTGCCTTCAGAATGGCTTAACTTATCTCAGGGCCCTCTTGAATGGACTGGTCAAAGAGAGTTTATTCAATTCCCACCAATACTATTCTTGAACAATGAAATTGGGTTAAGTTTTGCTGCACTTAAAGATCTAATTCAGTTAGGTATTTCTACAAACTTTTTAATAGCAGGCTTAGTGGTTGCTTATCTGATTCAAGATATAAATGATAAAGTTGAAAAATCAAAATCTAGAATTTCCGACTATGGAAAAGAGGTTGTAAGGGTGGAACAAGATGCCTAAATCAGAAGTTCTTATAGAGATGCCTGAGTTTGAAAAAAAATACAATCTTGCAATGGTTGAAGCAGAAAAAGTAGCTTCTCGAGTTAGACCAAAACAGTTTTTACATATAGATGAGTCTGAGTGCATTCTATGTGAAGGATGTGTAGATATTTGTCCATGGAAGTGTATTCATTATTTGTCTGTTGACGCTATTGAAGATTCAATAAATGTAGAGTCTCCTGATGCTTCAGAGGAACCTGGTTTTTTTGTTGTTGATGAGGACGCTTGTACAAGATGTGCACTTTGTGTAGATAGATGTCCTACTGGAGTTATTTCACTTGGAAAGTTTGCAGGGTCTCTAGCAGACCAAGCAGTTGAAAATGGAATCTACCAAGCTCCATGGGATGAAGATTCTGGTCAAAGAAGTGACAGACATGGTTATATATATGGAAGGCTTTAAAATTACATAATGCAGAAATTATCTTTACGAGACAAGATTAAAGAAGCAAGAATTAGTGCTGCTGATAGCTTTAGAGGCGGAAAATTAATGTCTAGTATTTTCCGTCCTGGTTCACCATTCAGAAAAGGGTATGTAGATAGTCCTAGAAATAGATCATATGTTGTTATGAACAATGTTTTGTATCACTTACATCCCGTAAAAGTAAAGAGACACGGAGTACGACTATCTTACACCTTATGCTTAGGTGGATTGAGTTTCTTCTTATTTATTGTTTTAACTATTACCGGTATCTGGTTGATGTTTTATTTTCGTCCAACTGAACTTGCTTATGTAGACATACAAAACCTACAAACAAGTATTGCATTTGGTTCGTTAGTGAGGAATATGCATCGTTGGGGAGCACACTTGATGGTTCTAGTAGTTTTTCTTCACATGTCTCGAGTTTTTTATCATGGCGCATATAAAGCACCTAGAGAATTTAACTGGGTCATAGGAGTTATTCTTTTGCTTCTAACTTTACTACTTTCATTTACAGGATATCTATTGCCGTGGGATCAATTAGCAATATGGGCTGTGACAGTAGGAGGTAATATGGCTGGCTACACGCCTGTTATTGGTGCACAAGCTAAATTTGGCCTCTTTGCCGGTCTCGAAGCAACAACTGCAACATTATTAAGGTTTTATGTACTACACGTGCTCTTTCTACCATTTATCATTGTTATCTTTATGGCTGTTCATTTTTGGAGAGTTCGTAAAGATGGCGGAATCTCAGGACCATTGTAGGAAACAATTATGGTAGATATCCCAGAACATTTATTAATTAGATCTGCAGAAGCAAGAGCCAAAGCACTTGGAATTAGTGTTGATCAAGCATTAGCTGAAATGAGAGGTGAAACAGAGCCAACAGTTGTTGCCAAAGAACCAGAAGTAAAAGTTATTGATGAAACCCCTGCACCTGCACCTGCAGCTGAAACCCCTGCACCTGCACCTAAAACCCCTGCACCTGCACCTGCAGCTGAAACTCCTGCACCTGCACCTGCAGCTGAAACTCCTGCACCTGCAGCTGAAACCCCTGCACCTGCAGCCTCAAAGGCTGACACACCCGAAGAGGTAGATTTTGCGCCTGAGGTAAAAGTAACACAACGACTTCTTACGGTTGTAAAAGCTAAACCAATTCAAAAGCCAGTAGCTGAACCAGTTGATAAAGTAAATACCTGGCCACACCTAATGCTTCCAGAGTTTGTATCTCTTATGGCAATGACAGCATTTTTAATATTATTATCAGCAATATTACAAGCACCTCTGCTTGAAGAAGCCAACCCAAACGTTACACCTAACCCAGCAAAAGCTCCTTGGTACTTTTTGGGATTGCAAGAATTATTATCTTATTGGGATCCACAAATCGCAGGTGTTATGATTCCATTAATCTTAGGCGTAGTACTTTGGATGGCCTTTCCTTATATTGATAGAAATCCAGAAACTCATCCTTCTAAAAGAAAATTTGCAATTATGTTTTATACCTTTTTCTTAGCTGGTGCTGGAGTTTTAACTATCATCGGTGTGCTTTTCAGAGGACCAGGATGGAACTGGACGTATCCATGGATTGACGGAATATGGTTTGATGATTTGCTTGACTGGATTCACTTCGAATGACCTTAGTTGAATTATCGTTTGCAGGGTTTGCTTTAGTTGGCTTATTAGGAATTATTGGCATTGTAGTTATTGTCACAGGACGAGGTCCTAAAAATCTCAATTGGAAAAAAAATGTTGAAAAGAAAGCACTAAAAGAAGATAAATCAGCAACAAATTTTCTCGAGCCAGAATTACCAAAAGGTGAGACAGAAACCATTATTGATGAAGAAGAAGAACAAGAAGTTCCATCTGACGGTGCTGTTAAATTAGAAGAAAAAGAAATATATGAGGAGTTAGCTGAAGAAGAAATAGGTATAAACCGAAGGCAGTTTCTAACTAAAGCTCTAAGAATTTCATTCGGTGCTTTTGCAGGCATACAACTTATCTCTTATCTAGGTTTTATATGGCCAAAAGTCTCAGGTGGTTTTGGTTCTAAAATTGATGCTGGGTCAATTGAAGAAATAAAAAACCAAATATTTCAAGCAGATGGATCTGTTATACCTGCATTTATTCCTGCAGCTAGAGCATATATTCTTCCACTTAGTGAATCTGCAGCAGCTAATTCTCAGTTTGCCTCAGGTTCAACTATTACAGATGGATTAGTGGCTGTTTATCAAAGATGCGTTCATCTCGGATGCAGAGTTCCATGGTGTAACTCATCTCAAGGATTTGAATGCCCTTGTCATGGATCAAAATATAATATGGTTGGTGAATACTTTGCTGGCCCAGCTCCAAGAAATTTAGATAGATTCAACGTAGCAAATGTATCTGGAAGATTAATTATTGATACTGGAACGATAATTGAATCTCCAAGAGCACCTGGTATGTCAGTCAAGTACCCACAAGGTCTTTCTTGTATTGCATTAACAACGGAGGAATAAAAGTTGTCTAGTTCTCTTTTCATTACATTAATTGCACTAGGTATCATTGGTGGCCTCGCATTTTTTGTTTCCGCTGGTTTTAGGGGTTCTGGTAAAGCTAAAGATACAGCCCCTAATTTATCAAAATATAGAAATGATGATGAACTTGAAACAAAAACGCTAGATAGAACACTAACTGTTGCTGTTCTCCTCGCATCTCTTTTGACAATAATGATTCCACTTTATTACCTAGGAGAACAAAATAGACAACAAGAATTTGTTGTTGAATTTGATGAAGTCTCTGTTGAGCGTGGAGAACACCTTTATGAAGAGTTTGGGTGTGGAAACTGTCATGGTGTAGATGGTTCTGGTGGTGCAGCTTCTTATGTAGAAAAAAGAAGTGGAATTAGCGTTACCTGGGAAGCACCGGCAATAAATAATGTATTTTTTAGATACGATGATGATGAAGTAAGATATTGGTTAATTTATGGCCGTGCCAATTCACCTATGCCCGCATGGGGCCTTGAAGGTGGAGGACCAATGAACGACGGCCAGTTAGACGACTTAATTGAATATATGCACCATTTCCAAATTCCACAGAATGAAGAATTGGCGACGATAGATGCAAATATTAACAGCTCATTATTACGTCTTGAAACCTCTGAGTTACTTGTAGAAAATGAAATTGCACGACAAAAAGAATTAATCCAAAGTGTAAAAGATTCTCCAACAAAATTGCCAGTTGTACAAAAAGCTGTTGAAGATATTTCTGCTCTACTTTCTAAAGAAGGTGGAATAGATACAGACGAAGATGGTCTGAGCGACTCAGTAGAAGTAGATATATCAACATATAGTGCAAATGTAAATGAAATACTTGGTACGTCAATATTGAATCTTGATCCAGATAATGAAGAATCTATTCCGGGAAGAAAAGATAAGTCTGTGGCAAATGGATTTTTATCACAATTAGAATCAGAACTTATCAACATTACAATAATTTCAGAGGGATATGACAAGTTTTTAAATGAGGCAGAGACTGGTCTTGCTTTCTTAGAAAAAGCTCTTGAAGAGAAGTTGTGGGAAGTTTCATTTGATGAAATTGCAGACTCAACTTTCGAAGGTGATCTCGAAAAGGCTAAAAGAGCAGTTGGATTATTCAATGCATACTGTGCAAGATGTCACACCGCTGGTTATTCAGCTGGTGTAGCATATACAAAAGAGATTGCTTCAGGTGGATTGGGACCTGCGCTAAGAGCAGGAAGAGTAAATATTCAGTTTAAGCAAAGAGAAGACTTTATTGACTTTATTATTAAAGGCTCTGTAAACGGAAAAGCATACGGAGTTAATGGTGTAGGAGGAGGAAAAATGCCAGGTTTTGGTGCTGTTCTTCCTCAATCAGATATAGAATTAATTATTGACTATTTGAGAGGAATGGAACCTGATGCGTGAAATAATGAGATCTCTTCTCTCTTCTAACCTGTTAGTTACGGGAATCATAATGTTTATAGGTTCTCTAATTGTCTTTGCTGGTTCCACATTTTTGTTAAACGCCACAAACGTGGGAAAAAGACTAGGTTTTTTAATTACTGGAGCAGCAATATTTGGTTGGGGTGTAATCAACTCAATATTTTTTATTCTTTACGCACCAAGAGGTCCCGCACCGGCTTCAATTGATGGACTAAATGCATTTGAAATAAGAATTCTTCCTATAACTTTTTTAATCGGATCTTCAATATTGTTCGTAATGTTTCTATTAGCATTAAATCGTTTTGAACAAGAACAACTTGAAATGGACAACCAAGATAGTTAGATTGTCAGTATGACACAAATCTGGTTCATTGCCGCTGCAGTTTTAGTACTTGCCGAATTATTAGTAACTACCTTTTTCATGTTACCCTTTGCAATTGGAGCGTTTTCCGCAGGTATTGCCTCACTTATTACCGATAGTCAGGATATTCAACTTGGAACATTTGTCGTATTTAGTATTGTTGGAGTATATATTTCTGTAAAAATATTTGGTCCAAGAAGAGGAAAAAAAGAAGAATCAGAAAACTTTTCTGAAGGTGTAAATAAATATATAGGTACAACTTTTGTCACAACGGAAGAATTAGACAAATATGATCCAACACTTCAGCATGTATATGGTGACGACTGGCAAGTAGTATCATTAGATAAGAGAATTCCATCAGGTACTGAAGTAAAAGTAATAAATGTCAATGGTACAAAATTAGAAGTACAAACGAGCGAGGAGTAAAATAAGATTATGGAATTTATATTTGGATTAGTTAGATGGATTTTAATAATTGTATTCCTAGGGGTAATACTTTTTAGAATCTTCAGAATTATTAGACCCTTTGAAACTGGCTTAGTTGAAAGATTAGGTAAGTTTAACAGAGAGGCTAGTTCAGGATTGAATATTGTAATACCTGGACTTGAGAGAATTATTATTGTTGATATGAGAGAACAAGTTATAGATGTTCCTCCACAAGAAGTTATTACCAAAGATAATGTAACTATTACAGTTGATGCTGTTATTTACTATGAACCAACTGACCCAAAGAAACTCGTCTATAACGTGGGAGATTTTATTACTGCAGCTACAAAATTAGCACAAACTAACCTAAGAAATGTTGTTGGTGACCTTGAGTTAGATGCTGCATTAACTTCAAGGGAAACAATTAACACTTCTCTTAAATTAATTCTTGATGAAGCTACTGATAAGTGGGGAACAAGAGTTGTAAGAGTTGAAATTCAAAGAATTGATCCGCCTCAAGACGTTCAAGATGCTATGAACAAAGTTATGAAAGCTGAGAGAGATAGAAGAGCTGTCGTAACAGAAGCAGAAGGTGAAAAGAGAGCAGCTATTCTTACTGCAGAAGGTAGAAAAGAATCACAAGTTCTTGATGCTACTGGTGAAGCTGAAGCATTGAAGCAAGTTGCTGATGCACAGAAGTATGAAAAAATTGCGATCGCTGAAGGTGAGGCAGAAGCAATTGAAAAAGTTTTTGATGCAATTCATAAAGGTGATCCAACAAATGACTTAATTGCAATCAAGTATCTTGAATCTTTAGAAAAAGTTGCGAATGGAAAGGCAACAAAGATTTTCTTACCTGCAGATCTTTCAGCAACACTTGGAAGCATCGGGGCAGTGGCAGAATTATTTAAAGATGATGATGCTAAAGATTCAAAGAAATCTACTGAAAAATAGATAAATTCCAATTAAGACCAAACAAATACCACTAATTGTATTTATTAGCTTCTTTGTTTTAATAGAAGAAGTTTGGAAAAAGTAACTACTCATGAATGCATAGCTAACATCTGCAATGAGGTTAACAAAAATAGTTACAATCCCTAAGTAAATTAACTGTAAAAATACATTTCCACTTTCCATAACAAAAATAGGTAATACAGAAAGATAAAATACCCACATCTTTGGATTAATGAGGTTTAGTTTCATTCCTGCATTAAACGATCCACTACTAATAACTTTACTTTGGGTCTCAACACTAGATCTGATAGTATCGATGCCTTTGTATAAAATGTAGATAATTCCAACGATATAAATAATGGTTAAAATTTGAGGAATTAAATTAAAAACAAATGTGACAACTCCAGCCGTAATGATTGTAATAAAAATTGCCCCTGTTGCTGCACCCCCTGCTACTTGAAGTCCATTTTTTCTACTTTTTTGTACAGATTCATTAACAATTAGAGCAATTATTAAACCAGGGCTAAAAGCGACACTAATTTGAAGGATTATTAACTCTATTACTGCAGAGCTTGAAACCATTAAGCAAGACTTTGCTTTAAAAGATTATAAAACTTGTCTCCATGACATCTCTGAACTACTCGCACTTTTGGTGCATCAGGTTCTAAATTAAGATAATCAAGAACACAACCACCTCTTGTCATTCCATCTCTTGTATCAACTCTTACATTTACTTGGGCAGATTGACTAATAATTTCATTATCTAAGTAAACCGACATTGCTAATGGATCAGGCAAGTCATAACTATCACTTCCAAATATATCTTTCATCATTTCTCTTAGGACAACTTGAATATCATTGGTAAATTTGGAATATTTTGTACCAATAGATTCTATTTCTTGAATTTTTTCTGTGTCTATCATGGCATCATATAGTGATGGATCCCAACCAATTACTGTAATTGGAATTCCAGAGTTTAGTACAATATCTGCAGCCTCTGGGTCTACCCAGAAATTATATTCAGCAAACTTAGTAATATTCCCTAATGCATTTGAGCTTCCACCCATAATGTAGCAGTGTCTTATTTTGCCTAACTTATCAGAATTATTTTGTACCAAACCAGCAATATTTGTTAGAGGCCCTAATGTCACGATTTCAATTTCTTCCTGTTCTTCTAAAATTTGCTTATAGAAATCTTGTGCAGATGAATGTTCAATTTTATGGTTTTGGGGCTTAATACCGATATCACCTAAGCCATCTACACCATGCACATTTTGTGCTGAAGTAGAATCATTTCCATAGCTGAGAGCTATTTTTGTTGATTCATCTGAATCATGAACTTCAATGTAATTTCTATCTAAGGGCCTCTCAGCTCCTTTGTATATTGGGATTTGTACTTCACAAAGTTCATTTACGTAACTTGTGTTTATCAATCCTTGTTCAAGTGGAACATTTCCTGCAACAACTGTAACACCAAGTATTTTATCTTCTGGTAAATTGCGATATGCCATTAATAAGGCAACTGCATCATCTGATCCGGTGTCAGCATCAATAATTAATTTTGTCATGATGATCTAATCTTTTTAATTTCAGGAACTCCCTGATTGAGCACAACATCACAGTCTTTGTATTCTGCTGCTATCTGACTTGCAGTAATAATTAGTAGTTCTAATAGTGCTTCTTTTTTACCAGACGAAGAACCAAATGTTACTGGACTACTATCATATTCTTTTTTTATAGTCTCAAAAATTTCAAGTGATTCTGTTTTATTAAATTTTGTATTTAATTTCTTTTTTGTCGATACTTCAAAACTTTTTCTATGTCGCCTAGGTAATTCAAATTGCATAAATGTATTCTAACTATTTAATACTAGCTTTTGTAATGAGACCTCGTAATCTTCAGAATATTTTACACTTCCTAATTCTTCAAAACCAAAAGACTCATGAAATTTAAATGAGGCTTCATTAATAGATGGAAGCAAATTTATTTCAGCAGTTAAATGTTCTATTGAGTTTTCTTTTGCGTAATTTAAAATATTTTTATAAAGACTTGTGCCTAACTTATTGTTTCTATATCTAGCATCAACAGCAATTCTGTCAATGTACAAAAAATTATCAACTCTGTTGCTAATTTCTTTAAAATTTTTATGTGCAGTTTTCTTCATGTAAGATTTTGTTAATTCATTGTCTTGGAAACAAACCACAAATCCAATTACTTTATTTTCGAAAACAATAGCTTCGTTATAGTCTGAGTTTTCAATAGAATTTGTTAATTCTTCTAAAGAGCGAGACCCAACATTAGGTACGTTCTTTTCATTTAATTCATGACATTTAGCAGCTAGGTCACCGTCTATAGAAGAAAAAGAATATTCTTTCATATGTAAAAATATACATTTAATGTATAAAAATGTAAACTGTGCCTATGTCTCAAAAGATAGTTTTAATGAGTTCCCCAGAGTATTTTAAAGTTGAATACTCGATAAATCCTTGGATGGTTCCAGGAACAAACGTTGACCTCGAACTAGCAAAAGATCAGTGGAATGGCCTCAAACAAACAATTGAGGAAGCAGGAGCAGAAGTAAAAGTAGTACCTCCAAGTGAAAACCATCCTGATTTAGTTTTTACTGCAAACTCAGGAATAATTAGAGGTAATGATGTATTAATCGCTAACTTCAAATTTGAAGAGCGTAGGGGTGAAGAGGAAATTTATATCAAATGGTTTAAAGAAAATGAGTACAATGTTTCAAGAATCCCCTCTGATTATAAATTTGAGGGTCGAGGAGATGCTTTTGTTTATGGAGACTATCTAGTTGGTTCGTATGGAGTAAGAAGTGATAAAGAGGCACTCCTTTATATTGCAGAACACTTTGAATTAGAACCAGTCATTGTAGAGCTAGCCCAAGAGAAGTTCTATCATTTAGATACCTGTTTTCAACATTTCTCTAATGGTCATGCAATTTTCTATCCCGAGGCTTTTAAAGATAATTCTTTAAGTGCATTTTCTGAATTATTTGAATTGATACCCGTATCTGAGAGTGATGCCAACGAGCTTGCTTGTAATGCAGTTGTTATAGAAGATACAGTTATTTTTCCATCTGAAAACATAGATGCCATAAAAGTAGTCGAGGATCTTGGATTAACTTCTAAAGTTGCAAATGTTTCAGAGTTTTTAAAATCAGGCGGTGCATGTCAGTGTCTCGTCATAGCATTAAACTAAAAAACATATGTTTAAAAGATTATTTAAATTAGTACTTTGGCCTGTAAAAAAGATTGTTCTTTTTCCATTAAAGTTTTTGTTGTATTCACTTTTAATATTTATTGCAATAGTTTTGTTTTTTCAATACAGAGTAGATTATGAAGTTGACACAAGCCCTCTTACAAAAATTGAATATGAAAATTGTGTTGAAGTCATTGATAGCTATGAGGTGTCTGTAAATCTTCTTTCAGAGTACGTTGATAATTTAGATAGTTATCAAAGGGAATTTTTAGAGGAAAGATTACCAGATAGTCTACAGATACTATTGGAACCCCAAACACTTGATCCAGATGAGTTCGAGAATATTAAGGGGAGTCTTAGAACGTATTTACAGGGCGGAAGATTTCCAGGCTTTAATGGACAAGCACTACTTCCTCAAGCAGCCAGCTTATGTAGATCTGGCCTAGGTTAAATCTAAAACTTCTGCGTCAGTTAAATCAACCAATGATTCTGGAGATAGGAAAAATTTAGATACTCTATTACCAGCACCTATAAATAGTTTTTCTCTACTCATAACATTTTTATCAATAAATATTTTTATATTATCAGGTAATCCTAGAGGACTGATTCCACCATATGTTTGATTGGTTACTTCTTCTGCTTCTTCTCTAGATGCAAAACTTACTCTTTTTGCACCCATAGCAGTTTTTGCTTTTTGATTTACATCTAGTCTTGTTGAGCCTAGTACACAAAACATTGCATAGAATTCTTCAGGCTTCTTTGCTTTTATTAAAATTGCATTACATGAATCTTCAATATCAAATCCGTAGTAATCACAGAAGTTTTGAGTATCTGAGAATTCATCTTTACATTCAAAAATTTCTAGAGCTTCTTTATTTTCTTCAAAGACTTTTGTAACAGTATTATGAATTTCTACCATAGAGATTATGATATCTTAAAGATGAAAAAATTCAGCATACTTTTGATGTTACTTTTTGTATTTTGTTCTCAGCCATCAGCAGATAATGATGTCATTGATAAAATCACCACGACAATAATGAATGAGCAAGAGATTGTTGAAGAAGAGCCAGAGTTATATGTGATGTTAATGTGGCATCAACATCAGCCATTTTATACAAAAAATGATGATGGCTATTACACGAGACCCTGGGTGAGAGTTCATGCAACTAAGGATTATCTTGATATGGTTGAGTTAGTTTCTGACTATCCAGAGATGAAAGCCACATTTAATTTAACGCCAGTTTTATTAAGACAACTTGAAGATTTCTCAAATGGTGCGAAAGATTTATATTGGTACTACACAGAAATCGATGCAGATATTTTGACTCCAGATGATAAAAAATTTATTATTTCTCGTTTTTTTGATACAAATCCAAAAGTAATTGCACGATTTCCAAGATATGTAGAACTTAGAAATTCTAGTCAGAACTCATCTTCCTGGACAAATCAAGACTATAGAGATCTACAACTATTATTTAATTTGGCATGGACAGATCCAAAATATTTAGCACAAGAACCATTAAAAAATCTTGTTAGTAAAGGTAGAGACTTTTCTGAAGATGATAAATTTGTTCTGTTGAATGAGCATTCAAAACTAATTGATAAAGTTATCCCAACCCATGCTGAGTTGTGGAAAACTGGTCAGATTGAAATAACTACTACCCCGTATGCACATCCAATTCTTCCTTTAATATTTGATACAAACTTGGCCTCAGTAGGAGATATAGGAGCTGAGTTGCCAAAAAATAGATTCAGTAAACCCACAGATGCTGCAATTCAAGTTGAGAAAGGGTTGGATTTAGCTGAGGAACTTCTAGGTCAAAGACCTACTGGAATGTGGCCAGCTGAGGGAGCCGTTTCACAAGAAGTCTTAGGCATGTTTGCTAAAGAAGGTATAAAGTGGATTGCAACAGGTGAACATGTATTGTCTAAGTCTTTAGATATCCCAACATTTAAAAGAAACACAAAAGGCATCGTTACTAATCCGGAAGTCCTTTATACACCATGGTATGGTCAACTAAACAGACAGGATGATGTTGCTATTTTCTTTAGAGACTTATCTATATCTGATCAGGTTGGTTTTACTTACAGCGGAATGTCTCCTGAGATGGCAGTTGCAGATATGATGGCGGCACTGGAAGCCGCAAGAGAAGTAAGTGTGACATTAGATAGGCCACTTGTTGTTTCTATCGTGTTAGATGGTGAGAATGCATGGGAGCATTATCAAAATGATGGTATAGACTTTCTAAGCTTAATGTACGAAACGCTCACGACTACAGACTGGTTAAAAACAACAACTCCAACTGAGTATATTGAAAAATATGGGCCCCAAATTGATAAATTAGATAAAGTATTTCCAGCATCTTGGTTTCAACCAAATTTTGCTACATGGATAGGAGAGACTGAAGAGGCATATGCATGGGATTATTTGCAAAAAACAAGAGCTTTCTATGATAGATCGAATGCATCTGATGAATATACAGTGGAACAACTAGAAAAGGCATTTGATTATATGCTGTTGGCAGAAGGTTCAGATTGGTTCTGGTGGTATGGTAGTGATCAATCCAGCGGAAATGATGATTACTTTGGTTCAGCATTTAGAAACCTTCTTAAAAATGTTTATACATCGCTCGCTCAAGAACCCCCGTCCTATTTAGATATTCCTATTATTTCTCCTGCTGCTCAATTATTTGATAAGCAATCAGATTCAATTTTGAATTCAAATCAAGCTTTACTTGTAAATGGATCAACAAATGCAAAGATATGGAGCGATGCTGGAGAAATAGAGACTTCAGATACAATTTCAAAAATCCAATATAGATTCTCAGATGAACATTTATATATTTCTATACAAAAATCCTCCTCAGCAATGCAGGAATCTAATCCTTGGCAAAATACTGATCTAGATATCTATTTAGAAAGTCCGTCCAGAACAAAGATTAGAAGGTCTTCAGTTCCATTTAAAGATGGCGTAGTTTCAAATCAAGAATTTATAGGCATTGAAACCACTCAGGCAATATTTCATCGTGGTGAAGAACTTCAAAATGGTTCATATTTTACGTGTACAAAAAGAGATTTACCTAATGAGGGAAGTGTTAAAGAAGTAACATTTTCAACAAACTGCTTAACTAAGGAAACAACAGAGATTTCTGCTTTTGGAAATGAACTTTATCTAAAAATTCCACTCGATGAATTAGGTTCACTGAGTTTCGGAGACAAGATTAAACTCCGACTTTATTCAGATTCTTTTGATACCTACATCCAGCCATCTAGGCCTCTTGCATTATTTGTTCCTGAAGTTTCAAATGTTGAGCTATTTTTAGATATAAAAGATCCAATTAAAGATGATCATGGAGAAGGTTCCTACACCTACCCAACAGACGGTGTCTTTATACCTGGAAGCTACGATTTTGAGGGCTTTTCAGCAGGTATCGCGGATGGAAGTCTTGTTATGAATTTTGATATTTTAAGTGCTGTAAAAAACCCGTGGGGATCTCCAAGAAGTCTATCTGTCCAAACAATTGATGTGTATATTGATAAAGACTTTGGATCTGACACTGGAGTAAAACAGCTAGGTAACTATAGGTTTGGAAAAATGCCAGATGGGTCTGGTTGGGAATATCATATTGTGATTGAAGGGTGGGAACCACAGATTTGGAAGTCACTACCAAGTGGAGAGTCAGAATTAGTGACTAATCAATTTGATATTGTCGTTGTACCAGACAAAGGTGTAATAGTTGTAAAACTTGATATTGAAAGCCAGCTTGGTGGTGGAAATCCTGAAGAATGGCACTATGGAGTAATTATGATGTCTCAAGATGGCTATGGACCTAATGGATCAAGAATTAGAGAAATCAATCCGTCAGCGGAACAGTACAGAGGCGGTGGAGCTTCAAATGTTGTTAATCATCCAAATATTTTTGATGTCATTTTTCCTGATGAAGGAGTTCAGGAAGAATTTTTAAGTTCATATGGTAATTATGAAGGGTCAGTAGATGACATTCCAACTGATCTACTTGCAAGCATTCCATTGGTGAGCAAAAATTCATGATAGGCTACCTTTATGAAAATTAACTGGCCTCTACTTGCAGTTATAACTTGGTTTTTAGCATTTGGAACAGGTGTTTGGGCTGATATGCCAGATCCTTTTAATTTAACAAATATATTAGCTTTCTTAGCTTTTGTAGCATTTCTTGTTTACTACAGAGTTATACAAAAAAAAGAAAAATGAACTTCGAGCTTGAGCTAAGCAAAGGTAAGCAAAATTCTCTTGGAGAAACTTTAAAAGTTGTGGATTTTATTAAAAAAAATCCAAAAAAAGTAGAGCATTTATTTCAATGCTTTTATTCCGAAAATTCACTTGTTGCAATGAGGGCAATGAATGGAGTAAAGAGAATTATCAAAGACGACAAAAAAGTTTTTCTAAAAAATAAAGATAGATTTTTAAATCAATTTTCTAATTCAAAACATAATGTTGTAAAACTAGGACTCATAACTATTTATTTTGATTTTCTAAATCATTTTGAAGAAAAGGAAGTAAGTAAAATTAAAACAATTGTTTTGAACTGGACAAAAAACAGTAGCGATTGGATGATTCTTGCTCAGGGCATGAAGCTTCTAGAAAAGCTTTCAAAGTCAGACAAGTCTCTTAAATTAAATCTGATAGAAGTTGCTAAGAGATTCAAAAATGATGAAAGAAAAGTTGTTAGAACAAAGGCTCAAAAAATTTTAGAAGATAACTAGTCTTGTTTGTTTTGTAGCTTTTGCTTTTTTATTGGACTGGAACCGGTTTCTAAAATTTCCTTATAGGCCTTATCAAAAGCCTCTAACTGCCACCCTGACATTCTGGATCTGCTTCTTTCAATTACTTGTTTTTTTTCTTCATCTGTAAATTTTGACCACTTGGCTATTTCAGGTGTAGTCCTTGCACATCCGTAACATAAATCACTACCAGGATCTGTTACACAAACACTTATACATGGTGAAGGAATTGTCATAATGAGATATTAATACTTTTGTATTTCTTTAATTAATTCATTTGTAGCAATCTCTAATGACCTTTTTGGATCACTGATACCTTCAGGCCCACATTGGAAATAGCTTGTAAAGATATCTTCATTTTTTGCTGTATACTGCCCACCCAAAAAATACCTACGTCCTTTAAAATTTTTCAATAACTCTCCAATTATTTTTCCCTCTAACGATGATTCATCAAATTTTCCTTCACAAAAGACACCAATGTCATAAGTTTTTAATTGATTGATTAAATTCGTTTCCTTTAAAAAGTATTTTGCACCGTTGTCAATTTCACAACCAAGAATTTGATTTAGTGTAAACGTTAAACCACCAGCTGCACCTGAGTTCACCTCAGTTGGATTTAAATCTAAAACAAGTTCTTTATCAATTAGAGTTATCAATCTCTCAACTTCTATCTTGTGTTTCTCAATATCTTTCTCAGACAAACCTTTTTGAGGACCAAAAACATCAAAAGCTGAATTCTCACCTAACAATGAAATTTGGGTATCACTTAAAATTCTATTTTCTAAATTAGATTTAAAATTTGTTACTTTAATTTGATCTATATAAGAAAAGTCTTTGGGAACAGGATTTACTATAGTTTCACCATTAGAGATGAATTCCATACCCAGCCTACTTAAGAGTCCGATGCCAAAATCAACAGTCTTTGAACCACCTGTTCCAAGGACTTCTGTTTTTTGAAGCGCTTCAAGCAAACATCCTGAATTTATACTCATAGATTTTTTTTCTGAATCAATACCTATTAATTGAGCTGATTCAAAAAAAATACTCTCGTTTATATTTAATGACTCAACTGCAGATAACTCATTATCAGAATTTAAAGTTTTAAAATTTTCATAAGTTTGAAAATTATAACTTTTAAAAATTCTTGTACTTTCCTGTCCACCATCGGTAACGCTAAAGAAGTCTGCATCAATATTTGAATCCAAAAACTTATCTTGAACAATATTAAGAACTTCAGTGGCACTTAATGTACCAGAAAACTTGTCGCTAAAGACAGCAATATTCATGTATGTATTTTATTTGGTAAGATTTAAATATGTCAGATGTTCTTGAAAAACTATTAGGTTATCTCTCTCATCATTCTTTCATAAACGAAGTTTTAATTAGAGAAGGAAAAATCTACTTTTCTACGAACATAATCTTTGAAGATGTGCAGATATTCATTAATAGGTTTGATTATTTAGCTATTTCTTACAAAGAAGAATTGTATTGTATTGAAAACAGTGATTTAAACCTCCTTACAGCTGCAGCAGAGTTAGAAAAATTCTTAGTAGCGTAAGAGAACATTTAAAATAACAATGTATGAAAATAGGATTTTTAACTGATAAAAACGGCTACAGGGCCCCAATACATCCTGAATCAATTGAAAAATATTCATTAGATGTACATTTAGAAAAAGATATATTTGATTATCTAAAGTATTCAGAATCTATTCAAAATAATGTTAAAACTATTTCTAAAGTAAGTGATTTAGACATTGTTGCTTGTGTAGAAAACATTGAAGATAAAAAAATTAAAGATCTTAAAGAAGGAGCAATCCTAATCGGTATATTTGATTTTGAAAAAATTGAAGAGATTAAAAACTTAAGGCCAGATATTAAGATATTAAGTTTTTTTAAGCTTCCTAGAATTTCCAGAGCTCAAAACCTTGATGCTCTTTCTTCTCAAGCAAACTTGCTTGGTTACGCCTCAGTTTTACGAGCAGCAAAAGAGACATCAGATGTAGTGCCAATGATGACAACTGCAGCAGGAAATATACAACCATCAAAAGTATTAATTCTTGGTGTAGGAGTTGCAGGCCTTCAAGCAATTGCAACTGCAAAAAGACTTGGGGCTAGAGTATGGGCTTTTGATATTAGAAAAGAAGCCAAGGACCAAGTGGAGTCTTTAGGTGCTAAATTTGTTGAAGCTAGTACTGAAGCTCAAGATAGCGTATACGCACAAGAAGTTTCAGAAGAAGAGAATCAGAAAATTCAAGAAGCATTAAAAAAACAATTAATTGATAGCGATATTGTTTTAACATTTGCTCAAATACCAGGAAAGAAAGCACCTGTCCTGATTGAAAAGTCAACTGTTGAAAACATGAAAGATAATTCTGTGATTATTGACTTAGCTGCTGGTACAGGTGGAAACTGTGAAGGAACAGAGATAGACAAAGTTGTTGAGATTAATGGTGTAAAGATAGTTGGTGAAACAGATATCTTAAACACTGTTAAACATGCAGCTACAAAGCTGTATTCAGAGAATGTAAGAAATTTAATCGAACTGTATATAGAAAATAGTGACGACGAGATTTTTGTGGAGATGAGTTCATAATGGAAGCAACGTTTTTACTTACATTGTTGATAACGTTTTTAGCAAGCTTTATTGGATATGAACTTATATCTAAAATTCCACAGACATTACACACTCCTTTGATGTCTGGTTCCAATGCTATTTCTGGTATTACATTGATTGCAGCAATTCTTATATACCCAGAAGTAGGTGAGTCACAATTACTCAAAATTATTGTTTTAATTGCAATAGCATTTGCAACTCTCAATATTGTTGGCGGGTTTTCAGTGACTGGTCGAATACTAGAAATGTTTAAGAAAAATGATTGAAATAATATTACTTGTCTCATCTATTTTATTTATCTTTGCTTTGAAGCTCTTTGGAAGACCGTCAACGGCACATAGAGCAAATATATTTGCAATGTTAGCCATGGCATTAGCTGTTTTTAGTGCATTTAATTTTGATTTTTCAAAATATGATTCCGCTTTTTATATCACAATTTTTGTTTCAGGACTACTTGGAGTTTTAATTTCAAAACGAGTTCAGATGACACAAATGCCAGAACTAGTTGGTTTGTTTAATGGCTTTGGCGGAGGAGCTTCCGGTGCAATTGCCTATGTTGAGCTCTCCGGTAATTCTTTACCAATTTCTGATGTTTTCGTAGCAATCTTCTCAATGGTTATTGGAATATTTACATTCTCGGGAAGTCTTGTTGCAGTAATGAAACTTCGTGGCAAATTAAATAACTTCAACAAAAAATTAGCAGATATATTTTCAGTATTTTTACCTACGATTATATTAATTCCAGTAGTTTTAGAAATGGATGACTTATTAATTGAATTTATTATTTTGGTTTCATTAATTGGTGGAGTTATAAGAGTTGCGGTAATTGGTGGAGCAGATATGCCAGTTGTCATAGCATTCTTAAATTCACTTTCTGGAATTGCAGCGATGTCAGCAGGGTTTATTGTAAATAGTATTATTTTGATCGTAGCTGGTGCCTTAGTTGGTGCATCAGGAATAATTCTTACTTTACTTATGTGTACTGCAATGAATCGTACACTTTTAGATGTTCTCAAGGGTGGTTTTGGGGGTACAGCTATAAATAATGAATATGAAAAAGATCCAATTAGCACTTCCCCTGAAGATGTAGCAATCCAACTAAGCTATGCGGAATCTGTAGTTATTGTTCCAGGATATGGAATGGCAGTAGCTCAAGCACAGGCAGCTGTCAAAGAATTAACAAATACCTTAAAAGATAAAAACATTGAAGTGAAGTTTGCTATACATCCAGTTGCTGGAAGAATGCCTGGACATATGAATGTACTCTTAGCTGAGGTAGATATTGACTATGAAGATATGTTTACCTTAGAAGATATAAATTCTGAGTTCTCTTCAACGGATGTTGTAATAGTTCTTGGAGCAAATGATGTTGTAAATCCATTGGCTAGAACTGATGAAGATTCTCCAATTTATGGAATGCCAATACTTGATGTTGACTTAGCAAAACAAGTCATCGTGATAAAAAGATCTATGTCACCAGGCTATGCAGGTATCGCAAACCCACTATTTGTGAATGACAATGCAAAAATGTTGTTTGCAGACGCTAAAGAGGGCTTAGAGAATATCATTAAATCCTTTGAATTAGTTTAAATTTCTATTTCTGATTTTAAAAAAGAATTAAAACAAACAATAAGATTTAGATAAGACAAAAATAGTCATGCCTAGCAGGATCTATTTCAATTTAGTAAAATAAAAATATGATAGAAACAATAACATCGTACCCTTTGTTTTTAATTCTTTTATTTCCAATAACTACTTTTGCAATATTGGTAATTGGATTATTACGCACTCCAATGGAAAAAGACTCCCTTTGGGCTGATGTACGTGATTAGTGGCTAAAAAAGCTACTTAATTGATTTTGCTAAATTAAGTACGTCTCTCATTGTCTTTACAATCTCATCAGCTTTGTAATATTTTCTAAATAAGACTTTTCTCGAATTTACAAATGCATCCTCTACTCTCAGTCTTCTTAGATTCTTCTTTGATGTTTCTATAAGTTCTTCATTTCGTTTTATAAATAGGTCTGTCAGATACTCATCATCTCCATCAAACTCACCTCGCCAATTAATCTTCAGTCCCATATCAAAGCTCTCTGGAAAATAAGCAAAGAAAGAGACATATGTTGTTGAGGACTTACCGTGACTTCTTGTATAGACTTCCACTTCACAGTTATATCCATCTAATTCGCCAAATATTCTTTTCTTTCTGAATATGTTTTTAGAGGGTATATAAGTAAAACCCAAAGTCTCCGCAGCACTAGAAAGTGCATTATTTATCCTTTTATTTGATACAATGATTAGCCATATAATTCCCACAACAATTAAGACGGGTATTACTTGTGCGATTACTTTATCCACAATTTCATTTTATAGAAATAAAGTGACTAAAAAGTAGAATCCAATTTATTAAAATAAAGCTTAATTTATTAAATGATAAGCGGGTAAAGTTAAAAAGTCTGAGAAATCTTCATCAAACACCAACTTTTTAAATTCGTCTCTTGCCTTTTCAATATTCTCTATATCATTTATTTCAGAAAAGACTGTCTCAAAAGCCTCTTCCATAAACGATTCATTGATAGTGTCTCCGTTTTTAGTTTCAACTGAGTTATGAAGCCATTGCCAAAGCTGTGAACGTGAAATCTCAGCAGTAGCAGCATCTTCCATTAAATTAAATAATGCTGCTGCACCTTGTCCATTAAGCCATGAGTGCATATATAAAATACCCACTTTGATATTTGTGTGAATACCTTCCATTGTTATTGATGAGTTTTCTATCTTAAAGTTATGTAGCATTGAATCCTCAATATCATATCTTGGTACAAATGAAATTTGATTTGCTTCTCCATTGAGATGATCATTGAATACATCTTTACATATGCTTACTAAATCTGGATGAGCAACCCAAGACCCATCAAAACCCATATTTGCTTCTCTTAACTTATCATTTTTTACATTTTCAAATGCTTTTTCTGTTACCTCAGGATCTTTTCTGTTTGGTATAAATGCAGACATACCACCAATTGCGTGTGCACCTCTTTTATGACAGCTTTCAACTAATAGTTCTGTATACGCTTTCATAAATGGAACAGTCATAGTAATTTGTGATCTGTCAGGGAATATGATTCCATCTACATTTCTGTGTCTTTTAATCGCACTAAATATGTAATCCCATCTTCCTGCATTCATTCCTAAAGAGTGCTCTCTTAAAGAATAAAGCATCTCTTCTATTTCATATGATGCAGAGATTGTCTCTAAAAGAACTGTAGCTCTAATACTGCTTCTTGGAATTCCAAGTTCATCTTCAGCTAATGTGAACATATCATCCCAGAGTTGTGATTCATTTGCATTTTCTAGTTTTGGAATATAAAAATAGACACCTAGTCCAGCATCGAGCCTACTTTGATAATTGTGATAAACATACATGGCGAAGTCAAAAATGCTTGCACTAATAGGACTACCATCCACCAATACGTTTTTCTCCAAAAGATGTAGGCCTCTAGGTCTAACGAATAGTGATGTTTGACTTCCTGGATTTAATGTATATGTCTTTCCCTTGGCCTCGTCAACCAATTCAATGTTTCTATTATTTGCATCTATAAGGTTATTATGACCATTGATTATGTTTTCCCATGTTGGTGATGTTGAGTCTTCAAAATCTGCCATAAAAACATCAGCTCCTGAGTTCAAAGCATTAATAATCATTTTTCTATCTACAGGTCCAGTAATCTCGACATGTCGCTGAGCAACATCAGAAGGTGGAGGAACTACCTGCCACTCTTTTTCTCTAACTGAAGTATCAGTTGGAAAACCCAAGAAGTCACCTGAGTCTATACTTTTTTGAGTATTTTCTCTTTCATCAAGTAATTGTTTTCTTCTATCTTCAAATGCAGATGTAAATTTACTTAAAAAATTTAAAGCATCCTCGGTTAAAATATTTGATGAGTTAGGCGTTTCTTGAGTTACTTCAAACATTAAAATTGTTCTTCTTCTGTAGAACCTTCAAGTGCTAGGGTCGACGCATCTCCATCACTGATAATTGTTGAAACGGTATCAAAGTAACCAGCTCCAACTTCTCTCTGATGTTTTACTGATGTAAACCCATCCTTTTCCATTGAAAATTCTTTTTGTTGCAACTCGACATATGCTGACATATTGCCACCTTTATACTTTGAAGCTAGCTCAAACATGGATGCATTAAGGGCATGAAAACCAGCAAGCGTGATAAATTGGAACTTGTAGCCAAAAGAACTTAGTTGTTCTTGAAATGTATCAATCTCTTTATCTGACAATGCTTTTTTCCAATTGAATGATGGTGAGCAATTGTATGCAAGTAATTTATCTGGATATTTTTCATGAACTGCATCTGCAAAGTCTTTTGCAAACCCAATGTCCGGAGTTCCCGTCTCGCACCATACTAAGTCAGCATATGGTGCATAAGATAATGCTCGACTAAACGCAGCCTCAGGACCATTTTTTACCTTAAAAAACCCTTCAGATGTTCTTTCACCTAGAACAAAATCTTTATCATTATCATCTATATCACTTGTTAACAGATTTGCTGCTAATGCATCTGTTCGAGCAATTATTACTGTTGGAACACCCAAGGCATCAGCTGCAAGTCTTGCTGATGTCAGTGTTCTTATGTGTTGACTAGTTGGTACAAGAACTTTTCCTCCCATATGTCCACATTTTTTTTCTGCTGCAAGTTGATCTTCGAAATGTATACCTGCAGCACCAGCTTCAATAAATTTCTTTGTTAATTCAAAAACATTTAATACGCCGCCAAAACCAGCTTCTCCATCAGCAACAATTGGTACTACATAATCAATGTCAAAATTCTCTTCTACTCTGTCTACCTGTTCAGCTCTGAGAAGGGCATTATTTATTCTTTTTGCTAGGTTTGGCGCACTATTACTTGGGTATAGTGATTGGTCTGGATAGGTAGTTTCACCAAGATTAGAGTCTGCAGCTACTTGCCAGCCACTTAAATAAATTGCCTTTAAACCTGCTTTTACCATCTGGACAGCTTGGTTACCTGATAACGCACCTAATGCAGATATCCATTCGTCTTTTTTCATTAAGTGATTAAAGAGATTATTTGCTCCGTTTTCGGCCAAAGTATATTTGATCTCAATTGAATTACGAATACTTACTACGTCTTCGGCACTGTAATTACGTGTAATTCCTTCCCACCTGGGATTATTTTCCCACTCAGAATTTAATAATTCTTTATCTAAAAAACTATTCTGCGTCATAGAGGCTCTCATAAATTTCAGCTTTTGTTTGCTTTATATCTTTATGTCTACTCTCATTACTCTGGTTTTCCACTATTTTCCTTCCTAAAAAAAAACCGGGCATGTGCCCGGCAACAAAATTAATGTGTAAGGGCATTACATGTTTATGTACTTCACCACATTCACAATATTATATTTTTGCATGTTACAAAAATAGCATGTTTTAAAAACAACATTGTGCTTTTGTGAAACTTTTTTTTTAATTTTTCACAAAATTTTATAGTTTGTGAAAAGTTTGATTAATTAAAAATTTGATGTAAATTTAGATATTTTTAAATATATAGCGATTAAAAAGTCGCATTTTTTCTTTCCAGTTATCTTTGTAGTAATACTGTATTGTGCCTGCTACAGACGATAGCAATGCGTTTCCATCTTGAGGTGTAAAGCAATATCCGGTAAGGATATTATCTTTAACGTGAAGGGATTGTTCAGCAACAATTCCATGAGACAACAGCCTCCCATGGTATCCATGATCTCTTCCAAATGAAAAGACTTTATTTGATGACATTTTTTCTGTTGCCATTAAAAACTCACTTTTTAAAAGGTTATTCATAATTTCTTCATACTGAATTGAATCTACAAAGCGTAATGTAAACCACAAAGTATGCATATATTGAGTTGGTAATTTTATCGCTGATGAAAACAAGTTTAAATCTTTTCCTTCTTGGGCAAATAACTCATGAACGTCTCTTGCGTGATGAGTCCCAAACTCTTGATTCGTATGTTTTGTAATTGTTGGCGATGGTGAGAAGGAGTCATTTTGTGAGACATCATTTGCTCTTCGCAAACATACAAATTGACCTTCAGTAAGATCACGGCCTTCATCTAAGGCAAATGTTTTAACTATTGATGCAATATTGTGCGTATTACATGAAGCAATAAGGTATTTGTTTGACTCACTTTCAAAGATATTATTATTTATTCCCCAAGCAAAGAATGGACCAAATCCATGTTCAGACCCTTGTGCCATAAATCTTTTTGATTGAGCAAGAGATGAATATATACTTTCCCAATTATCATTTCCACTTGGAGTACAGTCAATAATGACATCTGTATCATCGTATGCGTTTTCTACATCTTCAATATATGAAAATCCTAATTTTTTAAAATCTGATAATACATCTGAAGTTGATACTAATTTTGCACCTTTTCTTAGTAATGCTTCAACTTTTCCTTTCTCATCTGAAAGTGGAGTTCTTTTAAAAAATATGACATTATCTATTCCAAGTTCGTCTTTGTGTTCTGCGAGAAGGCCTATAAGAGGTTCTCCAATAGTACCAGTACCAATGACCATTACATTTTTAGACATATTGTTTCCCCCATATATAATTAAAGAATAGAGGGGGAATATATTTAATTTGTGCCATGAAAAATAAACTAATTTTTGAATTCTCTAAAAATAAGACGGATGGTGATTCATCTCTTAATAACTTGCTTGGAGGCAAGGGTGCAAACTTGGCTGAAATGTCCAATATGGAAATCCCTGTACCACCAGGTTTTACAATCACAACAGAAGTGTGTAACTACTTTACTGAGAATAAAAACCTCCCGAATAGTTTGGATAATGAAATTAGGCAAGCAGTAAGTAAGCTTGAGAATTTGTCTGATAAAAGTTTTGGTGGCGTAGGCACACCGCTTTTACTATCTGTAAGATCTGGCGGGAGAGTCTCTATGCCAGGGATGATGGATTCAATTTTAAATATTGGATTGAATGACAGTAATGTATCTCAACTGGCAGAAGCATTCAATGATGAGAGATTTGCACTAGATTCATATAGGCGTTTAATCCAAATGTATTCAAACGTTGTTTTGGGAGTTGAACATGAACGATTTGAAGCTGTATTGGAAAACAAAAAACGAATGGACAACGTTGTTTCAGACGCCGATTTTAATGTCGATCAACTCAATTGGATAATCAATGCTTATAAAAATACAGTCGAGAGGTTTACTGACTCCTTGTTTCCTCAAGAACCTTATGAGCAACTCACAGGTGCTATTGAAGCGGTCTTTAATAGTTGGCAAAACAAACGAGCTGCTACATACAGAAAAATAAATAATATTCCTGATTCCTGGGGTACAGGCGCAACAATACAAACAATGGTATTTGGAAATCTAAATGATAAGTCAGGTACGGGTGTCGCTTTTACAAGAAATCCATCAAATGGAGATAAAGAGCTATATGGAGAATATTTAATCAATGCTCAAGGAGAAGATGTTGTTGCTGGGATAAGGACTCCACATCCAATTACAAAGCATTCAAAAGTTGAACAAGAATCATTGGAGTCTAAATTTCCAAAAGCTTATAAAGAGCTTTTAGAGATTTCAACAAAATTAGAAAATCACTTCAAAGAAGCTCAAGATATTGAATTCACTATTGAAAATGAAGTTATATATCTGCTTCAAACAAGAACAGCTAAAAGAACTGCTCAAGCAAGTGTAAAAATTGCTATTGATATGCAAAAGGAAGGCGTTGTTTCAAAAGAAGAAGCTTTAACGATGGTTGATGCAAATAGTATTACAAATCTATTACATCCACAGTTTGTAGATTCTCAAGAAAAGGAGTTATTCAATAAAGCCCTTAACGCATCTCCGGGTGCTGCAGTTGGAGAGATTGTCTTTAATGCCGATAAGGCTGAAGAGGAAGCAAGTAAAGGAAGAGATGTTATTTTGGTAAGGGATGAAACTAGTCCTGAAGATATTCATGGAATGCATTCCTCTGTTGGAATTTTGACAACAAAAGGTGGAATGACTAGTCATGCAGCAGTTGTTGCTCGAGGTATGGGTAAGCCCTGCGTTGTAGGTGCAGAAAGTTTAATTATCGATAACTCTTTAAAAACTATTTCGAATGGAACAAAAACTTTAAACGAAGGAGACATCATATCAATTGATGGCGGGCTAGGTGAAGTTTATATTGGTGAACTACAATCTGAGCCACCAAAACCCTCACTAGAATTTAATACACTCATGGATTGGTGCGATGAGTTTAAAAGTCTAAAAATTCGTGCAAATGCAGAAACAATCACTGATACAAAAAAATCATTAGATTTTGGTGCTGAAGGAATTGGTTTGTGTAGAACAGAGCATATGTTTTTTGAAGGAGACAGAATTATACCTATGCGTGAAATGATTATGTCAGATACAAAACAGGGCAGAGAGAGAGCATTAAGAAAATTAATCACCTATCAAATTTCAGATTTTGAAGCATTGTTTTTGCTTCTTAAGGATAAGCCAATAACAGTTAGGTTACTTGATCCACCAATGCATGAATTTTTACCAAAAAGTGAAATTGAAATGACAGAGCTTGGTAATGCCATTGGTGTATCGCCAGCACATATAAGAGAGATTTTAGTAAAGCTTTCGGAGAGCAATCCTATGCTTGGACATAGGGGAGTACGACTTGGATTAAGTTATCCCGAAATCTACGAAATGCAAGTTGAAGCAATTCTTAGAGCTGCTTACAACTTAAATAAAAAAGAAAAGATTAGTGTTTCACCTGAAATAATGATTCCATTGGTTATGAATGCTGAAGAATTAAGTCAGATGAAAGGCTATTTAATAGAAAAAATAAGTAAATTAGAGGAAGAATTGAGCTTTACTTTTGATTTTACAATTGGAACAATGATTGAATTGCCAAGCGCTGCGTTAAATTCTTCATCTATTGCAGAACATGCAGATTTCTTTTCTTTCGGAACAAATGATTTAACACAGACAACACTTGGTCTATCAAGAGACGATGCGTCAAAATTTCTTAACACATATGTAGAAAATGATATTTTTTCAGAAGATCCCTTTGTGTCAATTGATAAAGGGTCCGTTGGAAGAGTTGTAGAGATGTCAGTTAGTGAAGGTAAAAGCTTTAATAAAGATTTAAAAATAGGAGTGTGTGGTGAGCATGCAGGTGAAGCAAACTCAATAAAATTCTTTAACACTCTACAAATCGACTATATTTCGTGTTCTCCCTTCAGAATTCCAACAGCTAAACTCGCTGCAGCTCAAGCTGAAATAATTAAAACAAATCAATAATAAGATTTAACATTTTAAGATATAATTGCTTTTATGAATTACAAATTAATTAACAGACTAGATCCATTAATCTACTTGGGTTTAGTATTGGTTGGGTTTATATTACCAGAGGTCGTCTACAGGTTATTTTTGTTTGACTTTACCGCTGAATTTGCAACAAACCAAGAGGCAATGATAGTTAGATCTATAGGCTTGCCCCTTTATTTTGCTGCAATGGCCTTCTTTTTGCTTGGTGGCAATGCCGAGAACGGTAAACAGCTAAACATAATAAGATATAGTGGCGGTCTCGGATTGATAGCTTTCGCAGTATTTACTGATTTCAATGGATTTTTTCTTTTTGGATTAGTTGAGATAGGACTCGCAGTTGTAACAGGCAATTCTATAAAAAAAGAAGAGCAAGCAACAGGTAGCTTCACAACTGAAGAACAATAAAAGATATTATTTCCTGATACATATTGACTATTTAATTGGTCAAATATTTATAGGACAAATATGATTTTAAAAGATAAAAAATTTCTCATCACTGGAATTCTTACAGACAAAAGCATAGCCTATGCATCAGCAAAAATTGCTATTGAAAATGGAGCTACGGTTGTTACTACTGGTTTTGGCAAAGGTCTTCGTATAACTGAAAGAGCAGTAAAAAGACTCTCTGGTGACATAAAGGTATATTCAATGGACATTGAGGACCAATCAGAAGTAGATGAAGCAGTAAAAAGCATCGAAAAAGAAGTAGATTCTTTAGATGGCATTTTGCACGCAATAGCATTTTCACCAACAGAGGCAATGGGTGGAAATTTCTTAAATACAAATATTACAGATGCTGTCAAAAGTTTCGAAATTTCTGCATTTTCTTTAAAAACTTTAGCAACATCTTTCCAGCCAATTCTTAATAATCCTTCTTCAATTGTTGCTTTAGATTTTGATAATTCTCAGGCATGGCCAGGATACGATTGGCAAGGTGTTGCAAAATCTAGTTTGCAATCAATTGTTAGATATCTTGCATATTATATGGGAAAAGATGGGGTTAGAGTAAACGCAGTTGCTTCTGGTCCTTTAGCAACTACAGCTGCAAAAAATATTCCAGGATTTTCAGAAATGAATGAAGAATGGGATCAAAGGGCTCCTCTTGGTTGGGATACTAAAAACCCAGAACCTGTTGCAAAGGTTGTAAATTTTTTACTCTCTGATTTATCAGAAGCTGTAACTGGAGAAATTATACATGCAGATGGAGGAGTTCACTCAATCGGCGGGTCAATGCTTCCCAACTAGTTAGGTTTTTGAAAAAACAAGCACTCCATTGTGGCCACCAAAACCAAAAGAATTCGACATAGCAATATTCATATCTTTATTGACTGCATTATTGGGAGTGTAGTTTAAATCACATTCCTCATCTTTATTATTTAAATTAATTGTTGGAGGAATTACACCATTTTGAAGAGAGAGTATGCAAACCATTGACTCAAAAGCTCCGGCACCACCAAGAAGATGTCCAGTCATGGATTTTGTTGAAGAAATATCAACTTCGTAGGCTTTGGTACCAAATAATGTCTTGATTGCAGAAGTCTCATTTTTATCATTTGCTGGTGTAGATGTTCCATGTGCATTAATATAATCAACATCATCCAAAGATAAGCTAGCATCTTTCAACGCTTTATCCATAGCTCGAACTGCACCTTCTCCACCTTCAGCAGGAGCTGTTATGTGGTGAGCATCAGTTGTAGACCCGTAACCAACAACGTAACCATAAATTTTAGCATCACGACTCTTAGCAGATTCCTCACTCTCTAATATCAAAACAGTTGAACCTTCAGCCATAACAAATCCATCTCTATTTTTATCAAAAGGACTACAGGCTTCAGCAGGTGTATCATTTTTTGTAGAGAGCGCTCTTATTTGGGCAAAAGCTCCAATTGTCATTGGTGTAGTGCCTGACTCTGTGCCTCCAGCTACTACGATGTCAACAATTCCATTTTCAATCATATTTTTTGCTTCACCAACAGCATTTGCCGATGCAGCGCATGCAGTTGTAATTGTTAGCGATGGTCCCTCTATTCCAAACTTAATTGCAACTTGTCCGGTGCTTGAATTTGGCATCAACTGAGTTATTGCCAAAGGATTAATCCTTGATGCTCCTCTTTCATCGTAAACTCTTACTGCATCTTCTGTTGCACCAATTCCTCCAATGCCAGTTCCAAATACAATTCCACAATTGGAACCCATGCGTTCCTCTGGATTAAACCCAGCATCTAATAAAGCTTGTTCCGCAGCATAAATTGATAAATGACCTGACCTGTCTAATTTACGTGCATGTTGTTTACCCATGTACTCATTTGCATCAAAATTTTTGACCTCGCCTGCAAAAGTAACTGGAAGATCTCCGGTATCAAAACTTGTTATATTATCAATACCAGAAATTCCATTAATAAGCTTTTCCCACGACTCAGAAACACTATTACCAAGAGGATTAATGGTACCTAGTCCGGTAATGACTACACGTCTTTTAGACATGATAAGATTTAGATCTTAGAATGAAGTAATTTAACAGCTTCACCAACAGTTGAGACATCTGCTAGTTCTTCATCATCAATTTCAATGTCAAACTCATCTTCAAAAGCCATTACTACTTCTACTATTCCTAATGAATCAATTTCTAAATCTTCTTCTAATTTTGCTTCCATTGTGACTTTTGATTCATCTATTCCTAGATCTTCAACAAAAAGACCCTTTACTTTATCAAAAACTTCATTTGTTTCCATAATTACTCCCTAATTACGTTGTTAAACCGCCATCTACTGGTATAACTTGTCCTGTTATATATTCTGACTCGTCATTGCATAAAAAAGATACTATGTTTGAAATATCTTCTGGCTTACCTATGCGTTTAATTGATAGTTGCTCTATAATATTTTCCTTATTTTGATCATCTAAAAAAGAAGTCATGTCTGTTTCAATATATCCCGGGGCAACTACGTTTGATGTTATATTTCTTGAACCCATCTCTTTACTTATCGATTTCGCCAACCCTATTAATCCAGCTTTTGATGCAGCATAGTTTGCCTGACCCTGGTTGCCTGATAGTCCAACTACGGAAGATATAAATACGATTCTTCCCCATTTATTTTTCATCATAAGCTTTATAGCTCTTTGCGATGTATAAAAACTTCCTGTTAGGTTTGTCTGAATTACTTCAAGCCACTCATCTTCCTTCATTCTCGGCAATATATTATCTTTTGTAACCCCCGCATTATTGATTAAAACATCTACAGAGTTGTACTCTTTTTCTATTGTTGTAAAGGCATTATCTACAGATTCAGCATCAGATATATCAATCTGAACTGTACTTGCGCTTCCACCAGCAGCGACAATTTCTTTAACAACATCACTGGCTTTGTCTTCTGAGTTAGCAAAACCAACTACTACATGAAAAGTTTTTCCAAGAGCTAATGCAATAGCACTTCCTATGCCCCTAGAGCCTCCTGTTACAAATGCTGTTTTCATATCAGATCTAGTTTGTCAGGAATCTGATACTCAATAGCTCTTCTAATCGTATCAACTGCTTTTCCATCAAAATCAGGAAGCTTAGCATCAGAAGTATTGATTGGAGTAGTTCTCTTACCTAAACGTACTGCGCATGCGCCCCAAGAAAGTCCAGCACCAACTGCTGTAAAAACAGCAACTTCGCCACCTTTAATTTCACCTTCTTCTAATGCATCAACTAAAGCTGTTGGTATTGAGGCTGCTGAGGTGTTTCCGTACTTATGAACCTTTTTTATTGTCGTTGCATTAGGTAATTTCAACATTTTTTCTAGACCTTCAACAATTCTTAAATTCGCTTGATGTGGAATCAATATATCAACATCTGCTTTAGATAAACCAGATTTAGTAATCACTTCATCTGATGCTTTTGCCATGGCTCTTATTCCACCTTTAAAAATTTCTTGCCCATCGAATGTCCATCTAACTCTTGCAGCTTCATCTGTTTTGAACCTATCCATAGCTGATCCAAAGTTCGGAACCTCAAGAATGTCTAACTTATCTGAACTCAGTCCATTTACAAAAGAAAATATTTCACCATCTTCAGAATCTTTGCTTTCTTCTACAACAACAGCTCCTGCACCATCTCCAAATAAAACAGCAGTATTTCTATCAGACCAATCTAATAACCATGTAATATGCTCTGAACCAATAACTAAAGCTCGTTTATACAAACCACTTTCAACAAAAGCTTTTCCTTGCTCCAAAGCATAAACAAAACCGGCACATGCTGCATTGACATCATATACTGCAGCATTAACTGCACCTAATTTTTTCTGCACATGAGCTGCTGCAGATGGAACAATGCTGTCAGGAGTACAAGTTGCAAGTATTACAACATCAATATCCTCTGGTGTTAATCCCGCACAAGCTATTGCATGGTGACCAGCAACTGTTGCCATATCAGAATTGTTTACATGGCAAAATCTTCTCTCCTGTATTCCAGTCCTTTGCTGAATCCATTCATCGGAAGTGTCCACAAAAACTGCTAAATCATCATTTGTCATGATGTTATCAGGTGCGCATTTACCCCAACCGGTAATTGTTGATTTCAAAAATTTCTCCTATTTAAATATTGTTTAAAGAGTCTAACGAATTAACTACCTTAACACTCTTACTAGATATAGACTTTTTAACCATCCCAGCAGTTACATTTCCAGGTCCGATATGATACCAACTCTCAGGTTGTTCAAATTTTTCAATATTTAGTATCTGGTTATAAAACATAACACTATTATCTATTTGATTTACCAACCGTTCTTTAATTGTTGAAAGTTCTGCGATATTTGCATCAATATTCATATAAACACTAAATTGACCATCTTTTAATTCAATTTGTTCAATTACTTTCTCGACTTCTTTTTTTGCAGAAGAGACTACTGGAGAATGGAATGCACCCGCCACATCGAGTGGAATAACTCTTTTTGCATCTAAATCTTTAGGGTTTGATTTCAAATAATTAATATCTTCGTGAGAACCGCCAATAACAATCTGAGAAGCATCGTTGTAGTTTGAAATATTTATACCTATACCTTGTTCAATCAAACCCTCCACAGCCTTAATTGTTGCCTCTAAATTTGAAGTAAGCACTGCAGCCAAAGCTGTATTTGATCCCTCTACAGCTTCCTGCATCGCCTTACCTCTTACAGCAATAATTTCTAGTGCATCTCTGTAACTCAAAATTCCTGAAAGTGATAGAGCTGTGTATTCACCAAGCGAGTGTCCGATACCTACTTTAGGTAAACCAATTTTTTCAATTACTTCTAAGCCATAGCAATATGAAATAGCAAAAATGTATGGTTGTGCAATGTTTGTTTTTGTTACCTCTTCTTGATTACCTTTTAATATAATTTCCTGTAATGACCATCCAAGGGTCTCTTCAAAATCATCAATAAGTAAATTTGAGTATTTGTCTAGTAACTCTTTACCCATTCCGGCTTGTTGAGAGCCTTGTCCGGGGAACATTGCAACCCAACTCATTTGTCTAATTCTGATATAGCAAAAGCAATTGCCTTATCCTCTTCGTGAGATAAAGAAATATGAATATTAAATATATTCATTTGTTTAGCTAACTCTTTAGCTTTTCCATATAGAATTACCTCGGGCTTACCCCCACCAGTTATTTCAATATCTTTCCAATTAATTTGTCTCCAACCTTTTCCTAAAGATTTCATAATGGCCTCTTTTGCAGCAAATCTTGCACTTAATCTTTTTGCTGGATCAGCAAATCTTTTTGAATACAAAATTTCATCAACTGTAAAGCATCTATTTTCAAATCTACTTCCTGATTTCTTTAACAGAGATCGAACTCTTTTTATATCAACCTGGTCAACACCAATACCAAAAATCATTAGAATCTTGTTTCTATCTCTACTAAAAGGTCACCTTTTTTTACAGGTTGTCCTTTTTGAACATTGTAAGTTTTTATAACTCCATCAATCGGTGAAATTATTACATTTTCCATTTTCATAGCTTCAAGAACAAATAAGGAGTCACCTTTTTTAACTTTTTTACCCTGCTTCGTCATAGTTTCCATAATTGTTCCCTGCATTTCAGCAAAAATTAATCCTGGATTTCTAATATTTCCTGTCAGATCCATTCCAATTTTCTTTGGTCTTTGTGGAGCAAGAGTTGGATTGTTGTTGTCATCAAGAGATATTTTTACTTTACTTGGCCTATCTGATGAAATTTCTTCATCTTCAATATCACGAATTTCAAAATTTTCTTCAAGAAACTTAACGTGAATTTGACTATTTATAAATTCTTTAGTTTTTAAAATATCAGCCAGCACATTTATTGTTGTTGGGATTCCTCCTATAATATATTCCTCTAAGCACCTTATACCTTTTGATCTTGCTTCTTCTCTTGAGACCCCCCAGACAATAAGTTTCGAAATTAGATTGTCATAAAAATGTGTTATTTGCGTTCCAGTTCTTGCCCATCCATCGACACGCACACCATTGCCAGTCGGTTCTCTGTATTCAGTAATTGTTCCAGGGGTTGGTAAAAAATTATTAGTAGGGTCTTCAGCATTTATTCTGAATTCGATACTGTGCCCTCTAGGTTCTAACTTGTAATCTTCAAGAGAGTTTCCAAGTGCAATTTTGATTTGCTCCTTTACTAAATCAATACCGTATCTCATTTCTGTTACAGTATGTTCAACTTGCAGTCGTGTGTTCATTTCTAAAAAGTAAAAATTTTCATCACCATCTGCTAAAAACTCAACTGTACCTGCATTTATGTAATTAGAACTACTAGCAATTTTCAAAGTATATTCTTTGAGTCTTTCTCTTCCGTAATCTGAGAGCCATTCAGGTGGACTTTCTTCAATTAATTTTTGGTTTCTTCTTTGTAGTGAACAGTCCCTTTCACCCAAATAAAGTGTATTTCCGTATTTATCTGAAAGAATTTGTGTTTCAATGTGACGAGCTGGTTTTATAAATTTCTCAACATAAATCTGGTCTGAACCAAAATATGCTTCACTTTCTCTTTTTACTATCTCAAAATTTTCGATTAGTTCTGCTTCATTCTGAACAATCCTTAAACCTTTTCCACCACCACCATGTGCGGCCTTTAAAGCAACTGGATACCCGAAGCTCTCAGCATCTTTTATAGCTTCACGTCTTAGTCTTGATGGCTTAAGTTGACCCGGTACGGGATTTAAACCTAATTTTGAAACAAGCTTTCTTGATTCAATCTTGTCTCCCATTGATCTAATTATTTCAGGACTTGGTCCTATCCAGACAATCCCTTTTTTTTGAATAGCTTTCGCAAAGTCTGAATTTTCAGCTAGAAATCCATAACCTGGATGAACTAAATCAGCCTTTGTGTCTGTGGCTGCTTTCACTAGTTTTTTTAAATTTCTATAGCTTTCTGCAGGAAGAGAACCACCTAGATAATAAGCTTCATCTGCTCTTTTGACATGAAGGGCATCTTCATCCGCATCCGAATAAACAGCAATTGTGTACATATCCATTTCTTTTGCTGAGCGAATTATACGTAAAGCAATTTCACCACGGTTTGCAATAAGGATTCTTTGTTGTGACATTATTACTTTAATTTATATGCAAGAGCTATTGCTAAAAATGATTTTATAAAGTCACCAATCAAGAATGGAATAACTCCAATTGTGATTGCATTTTGTAATGATGTATTCAAAATTAAAATTAACCCAGCTACTCCACACGAATAAATGATTAACGAACCAAGTAGAATTCCAGTAATAGGTCTATTCGCAAACTGTCCTATTGCATATGCAGCAAGAAAAAATCCAACGATATATCCGATAGTTGGGCTCTTAAGAATTGCTAAACCGGCAACACCTGCAGAAAAGAATGGAAGACCTGACATTCCTATAAATAAATACATCAACATGCTTACTGCACCAAAAGTGCTTCCTAAAACAAGACCAGCTAATAAAACTACAAATGTTTGTCCAGTTATTGGGACTGGTGATATTGGAATTACTATTCGTATTTGTGCGCTTAAAGCTGTAACGATTGCAAAACCAAGTGAAAGAAATAGGTTTCTTGCCAAGCTTCCTTTTTCAACCCAAGATATTGCAATATTTTTAGAGGGGTATGTTTCCATGCTTATCTCCCAACTCTCCCTTATTTACTAAATCTTTAAATGAGTCAACAATAACTTTTCTTGTCTCACTTGGTTTAATAATATTATCAATTAATCCAAGTTGAGCAGCAATATCAGGATTACTGAATTTTTTATTATACTCCTCAACAAGTTTTTCTTTATAGGAGTCTCTATCCTCTGCTTCAGCTAACTCTCTTCTGTTAATAATATCTACAGCACCTTCGGCCCCCATTACTGCAATTTCACCACTCGGCCATGCAAAAAGCTTGTCAGCACCAAGTCCAATTGAATCCATTACAATATATGCTCCTCCATATGCTTTTCTAATTACTACACAAACTCTTGGAACAGTCGCCTCAGAGTAAGCATACAAAAGCTTTGCACCACTTCTAATTATTCCACTATGTTCTTGCTCAACTCCGGGCAGAAATCCAGGCACATCAACTAGTGTCAAAATAGGTATATTGAAGGCATCACAAAACCTTACAAACCTTGCGGCTTTTTCTGAGGCTTTAATATCTAATACTCCTGCAAGCTCCATTGGTTGGTTAGCAACTATGCCTGTTGTATTTCCATTTATTCTTGTAAACGAAGTAATGATGTTTGTAGCGTAATTACTTTGTATGGGATAATGTTCACCATCATCAACAATATCCAAAATTATTTTTTCCATATCATAAGGTTGATTTCTGTTTTCAGGTATAAAACTATCGAGTGACTCAATAACTCGTGATGGTTCATCTTCAGTTATAAACATAGGAGGTTTTTGAGAAGAAGACTGAGGAAGAAAGCTCATAAGGTATCTAATTTCTTCAAAAGCTTGTTCTTCAGTCTCACACACTTGATGAGTAACTCCAGATTTTGTTCCATGAGCTTCAACACCACCCAGTTCTTCAAATGTTACATCTTCACCTGTTACAGTTTTGACTACTGCTGGACCGGTCACATATAATTGTCCTATGTCTTTTACTTGAAAAATAAAGTCTGTTAAAGCAGGACTATATACAGCTCCTCCTGCAGACGGTCCAACTACAACAGAAATTTGCGGAACTTTGCCTGAGGCTTCTACATTTTTTTTAAATATTTGAGCATAGCCAAAGAGCGATGAAATTCCTTCTTGAATTCTTGCACCACCCGAATCTTTAATTCCAATAATTGGAGCTCTAGCTTCTAGAGCATGGTCCATAATCTTTAGAATTTTTTTGGCAACTACTTCACCAAGGCTTCCTCCCATCACAGAAAAATCTTCACTAAATACAAAAACTGGTCTTCCATGTATTGTGCCAGTTCCTGTGATAACAGCTTCACCCTCAGGGTTTTCATCTGATGCTACATGCTGATCAATTTCGCTAAAAGACCCCTCATCTAAAAGTAAATTAAGCCTTTCATAAGCTGTTAATTTTCCTTTAGGATGTTGAATTTTTTTAGCTTTTTCATTGCGAATTTCAGCTAAATTTTCGTCTGACATGCCCATCTTTCCTGTTTATTGTTAATGTATGTATTTGACCCATATATATGTAAAGAAGTAACACTATGAAGGCCTTTTTTTTTGATTCCATATACAATACACAAGAATTTGCATTAGAGGAATTAAACAGTGAACCAATACTTGTAATTAGCTTTCACCAAGAAAAAGGGAAAGGTACTTCAAACAGAAGCTGGTTAAATGCTGACCAATCATTAGCTTGTTCTCTTGCTTTTAACAAAGACGACAGTAAGTTAGATGAAACATTAATACCGTTACTTTCTGGATTGTGTTTTACAGAAGTGCTTTCAGAGTCACCAATATTTTTAAAATGGCCCAATGACTTAATAGTTAATGATTTAAAAGTTGGGGGTGTTTTAGTTCAACGTGTTGAGGAAAAAATTTGTATTGGTATAGGTGTTAATTACTTTTGGAAAAATCCTGAAGTACCTAATGCTGGTGCACTTTTTACTGAAGCTCAGGAAGAAGAGTTAATTAAAGATCATGCAATTAAATGGGCTGAAAAAGTTTATGAGTCTATAACAAAAAATAGTTTTTCATTAGAACGTTATAAAGCAAAACTGCAAACATTAGGAAAGATTGTTGAATATCCGGAAGGAAGAGGTTGGGCAGAAGACATAAATGAAAATGGTTCATTAAGAATTAAGACAACTGAAGGAGAGATTATAAATTTAACCTCTCCCTTAATTTCAGAAGTAAATTAGTTATCATTAATAAGCAGGAAACAAATGAAACAATTAGTAGTTGAGAAGAATAATCCAGATCCAATTCTTTTGGATACACCAATTCCGAAACCTGGTCCGGGAGAAGTGCTTATTAAAAACCATTATTCTGTTGTCTCTTCCGGGACAGAATTAGCAGCTATCGAATTTGCAAACACAGGAGTAAGTGAAAAGCTACAAAATTCTTCGAATATAGAAAAAGGCTTAAAACTATTGAAAGACGATGGAATTAGAGCAGTCTGGAATGCAGTATTTCCAAAAAATATATTACCTCTTCAGTTAGGCTACAGCTCTTCAGGTGAAGTTGTGCAAACTGGAAAAGGTGTAAGCGATTTTCATACCGGAGATAAAGTAGTTTCAAATGGAAATCATGCCGAATATGTTGTCGTAAATCAGAACCTTTGTACTCGAATTCCAGATAATACAGACATTAAAGAAGCTTCTTTTACTGTACTAGGTAGCATCGCTCTACATGGATTGAGACTTTCAGAGACTTCACTTGGATCAAAAGTAGTTGTAATTGGTTTAGGAATTATTGGACAATTAGTTTGCCGTTTAGCTGAAGCACAAGGATCTGAGGTTATTGGTATTGATCCAGATACAAAAAGAACTGATATGAGTACAAATTTTTACACTTCTGTTGAAGAAGCAAATATGACAAATGTAGATTCTGTAATTATCACTGCAGCAACATCTAGTAACGAACCAATAGAGGTTGCTACTAAAGTTGCAAGAAACAAAGCAAAGATTGTAGTTGTTGGAGATATACCGTTAAATATTTCAAGAAATGATTTTTATTATAAAGAATTGGAGCTTGTTGTTTCAAAGTCTTATGGTCCAGGTAGATATGATAAGCAATATGAAATTCTTGGAAAAGATTATCCAATTGAGTATGTTAGGTGGACTGAGAATAGAAATTTCGAAGCCTTTATTAAGCTACTGTCACAAAATCAAATTCACTTATTAGATTTAGTTACCGAGGAGGTTTCATTTGAAAACGCACCTTCTATATACAAAAAATTTTCTGGAGAAGATAAGCCACTTTCAATTGTTTTGAGATATGACAATAAGTCAGAACCTAAAATAGATCTTCAGAGAACTGTCGAGCTTGAACCAAAAACTGAAAAAGTTAATTTGGGGATTCTAGGTGCTGGCAATTTTGCTTCTACGACAATTTTGCCAATTTTAAAAGAATTGAAAAAAGACTGTCAAGTCTTAGGCATTGCATCGTCAACAGGTTTGAGCTCAGAATCCCTTGCAACAAATTTTAAAATAAAAAATAAATATCCTACAGAAGAGGAAATACTTAATTCTGAAGAAATTGATGCTGTGTTAATTTTGACCCCGCATTTCAATCACAGTGAACTTGTAATTAAAGCTCTTAATAAAGGAAAGGCAATCTATGTAGAAAAGCCTTTAGCACTGACTGAAGAGTCATTAATTGAAATTGAAGAAGCAATCTATAACTCTGAGAATCCAAAACTGTTTGTAGGATTTAATAGAAGATTTGCAACTGCTACACAATTTGTAAAACAGCAACTCAACGCTAAAGCTGCAAACAGTATAACTTTTAGATTTAGCGTTCCTCCTTTAGATAAAGATCATTGGACAAACATGAAAGAGATAGGTGGTGGAAGAATTGTTGGTGAAGCCATTCACGCAATTGATTTAGCTTGCTATTTGTTTGATTCTCTGCCACAAAGTGTTGCATCTTCAGCCCCAATTAATAAAGACAACAGTGAAGCCAATGAAAACCAAGTATTTATTAGTGTTAACTTTGCTAATGGCTCTCATGCTGCAATTCAATATTTTTCTGAAACAAATCAAAGCCTTGCAAAAGAGAGAATAGAAATCCATGGTGGAGGAAATTCATACATAATTGAAGACTTCCAGTTATTGAGATATTTAGAAAACAATCAAGATAAAAGTAAAGTATTTTCATCAGGAAAAGGGCATAAGGAGTCTCTTCAAATATTTTTTGACTATGTGAAAAATATTTCAGAAAACCCATTTACTTGGCTTGAGCTTAAGTCAATCTCAAGGGCAGGTATATATGCTCAAGACTTTATTAATTCTGGACAGCAACACTCTGTATAAAATATGAATCAAAATTTTGATATTCATTTATTAAAAAATGCAGTTTACGAATCTGCATCAACGATCAAACAACTACGAGAAGGAGTAAAGGTATTTTCAAAAAAACATGAAGTAGATTTGGTCACGGAAGCTGACTTAAGATCAGAAGAAATTCTTATAAATGCTATTAAAAAAGAATTTCCAAATGACGGAATAATCTCTGAAGAGTCAGAAACAATTAATCCAAAAGCAAACAGATTTTGGGTAATTGATCCACTAGATGGGACTGTAAATTATGCAAATGATATACCCCAGGTTGCAATTACATTAATGCTTATAGAAGATAGCTCACCAACACAAGCCTATGTTTTTGATATTTACAATGAGATTTTATATGAGGGATATAAAGGTAGTGGTGCATTTAAAAATAGCGAAAAACTAGAGGTTTCAAAAAGCACTTCCATGCAGAAAGCAATTGTCGCAACGGGTTTTCCATATGACAGAGTCCACCATTCTGATCAATATATACCAACATTTGAAGCTGTATTAAAATCTTGTGGTGGAATAAGAAGATTTGGTAGTGCAGCATTAGATGTTTGTTGGATTGCAGATAACAAATTTGATGCTTATTTTGAATTTTTTATGAAGCCATGGGACACATTAGGTGCAAGCTTAATCTTGGAAGAAGCGGGTGGAAAAGTAGTTGATGAAACTGATAATTTTCCTTCTACAAAGTCAAATTTATTAGTAGCATCTAGTTCTGAAATTCATGATGAGTTTAAAAATATAGTTTTTTCAAATATACATGATGAATTAAAGGGTCGTTTTTAATTTCATTGCGGCCTCGGCAGGATTCGAACCTGCGACACCAGGTTTAGGAAACCTGTGCTCTATCCCCTGAGCTACGAGGCCAGTTAAATTCTGATAACATTAGTATCAAATAGATTTCGGCTTATAGGTACATTATGTTAGCAGTTGACGTTAAAAATATTAAGAAAACTTTTGTGAGCAAGCAGGACTATGTTGAAGCTGTAAAAGATGTTAGTTTTCAAGTAAAACAAGGCGAAATCTTTGGGCTACTTGGTCCTAACGGGGCTGGTAAGTCTACAACAATATTGATGCTTACAACTTTACTAAGCATTACAGAAGGAAGCGCATCTATTTTAGGACTAGATGTTTCCTCTAAAGATAAAGAAGTTAGAGAGAAAATTGGTGTAGCCCTTCAAGATACTGGTATAGATAATTTGTTAACTGGCAGAGAATTATTTTTTACAACATGCAGACTTTGGGGATATTCAAATAAAGATTCTGAAAAGAGAACAACAGAGCTTTTAGAACTGGTTGGCTTAATTGAAGCTGCTGACAGAAGAGTAAAAACTTATTCCGGTGGTATGAAACGTAGGTTAGACCTTGGCTTAAGTTTAGTTCACTCTCCCGAAATTCTATTTTTAGATGAACCAACAACAGGCTTAGATCCTGGATCTAGAAGAGTTTTATGGGATGAAATTAAAAGACTTCGTGATAATGGAGTAACAATTATTCTTACAACACAGTATCTTGAAGAAGCTGATGAGTTAGCAGATAGGATTGCAATCATCGATGAGGGCTTGGTTGTTGCAGAGGGAACATCAGATGAATTAAAAGCAGGAATAGGTGGTGATGTAATAACTTTTGCATTTGAAAATAATAATGATTTAGAAAATGCAAAAAATATACTAAAAAATACAGTTCAAGAAAAAAATGAATTAAGAATCACAGTTGAGGATGGGGCGTCAAAAATTCCTGGATATCTAAAAGACCTTGGTAGTAATGGAGTGGAAGTAAGTTCAGTTTCAGCGAACAAACCTACGTTAGACGATGTTTTTCTCGAAGTAACTGGATATAGACTAGAAGGTTCTGAAGACATTACAAACGAAGAAGAAAAGAGTAAGAGATAATGAAATCAAATAGGTCTTTTTTAGTTCAGCTACAAATTCTGACAAAACGAATGGTTTTGAGAGTTGTAAGAAGACCACTTGCTGAATTACCAAATTTAATTATTTCAGCATTTTTCTTATTTGTATATGACGGCGCCTTAGGGGGTGTTTTTGGTGGTACTGCTAGCGGAACACCTTTTGATTTTGCTAAAGGAAACTTTATAAATTTTATTCTCCCAGTTTCAATAGTTTCAGCCTCCTTGAGTGGGGCAGCATCAGGAATTTATTTGGTAGAAGATATTGAATCTGGTGTTTTTAAACGTTATCAGAGTATGCCAATCTCAAGATGGGCTATTATTTTGGCACCAATGAATGTAGGTGCCTTGCGAGTGTTATTGCAATCAGGTCTTATTTTATTTATTGGAATAATAATTGGTGCAGATCCTGCTGTTGGCAATATTGGATTTTTGGTAGTTCTGTCAATTGCCTTTATCTGGGGAATGGGCTTTGCCGGATATTCAGTAGCAGCAGGTGTTAAATCTGGCTCATCACAGGGAGCACAAGCAGCTACTTTTTTATTTTTTCCTGCTATTTTTCTTGCACCAACATTTGTTCCACGAGAAGCACTAAAAGGTTGGCTTGAAACTGCTGCAGCATATAACCCAACAACATATGTTATTGAAGCAATGAGAGCAGTTATGGTTGATGGATGGGAACTTGATGTTTTATTCAGAGGCTATCTTTCTGCTGGATTATTTGCTGCACTAACCCTTACACTTGCGGTTATTTCAGCTCGAAAGGCTACAGAAAAAGCATAAATACTGCTTTGAGTAGCAAATAAAATTTATTACTCTATATAATTCGTAAGGATAAATATGGAAGCAAACTTAAAAGCAAGTTTAAGAGAACGCATTGGCTCTTCTGAATCAAGAAGATTAAGAAATGATGGTTCATTACCAGCAGTTATTTATGGTATGGGTATGGATCCAGTTTCTGTAGTTTTAGATGCAAGAGAATTTAATAACGCTCTTAGAAGTGAAACTGGTGCAAACACTATTTTAAATTTAGAAGTTGGAAAAAAGAAATATACAGCTTTAGCGAGAGAGATTCAAAAACATCCGTATAGAAATGAATTTTTGCATGTAGATCTCATTCAAATTGATCTTACAAAAACAGTTGAAGCAGATGTTCAGATTAATTTTATTGGCACACCTATTGGAGTAAAAGAAGAAGGTGGCTTAGTACAAACCGTTAACGCAACGATAACTATTTCAACATTGCCAACAAGCATCCCTTCTTCATTAGATTTAGATATTTCAGAATTAAATGTTGGTGAAAATGCAACTGCCACTGATGTTGAGTTACCAGATGGAGTAGAACTAGCGTCAGAAGACGATGAATCAATTTTGGTAACCATAACGCTTCCAAGAGCTGCAATTGAAGAGGAAGAAGACATTGAAGGTCTTGAAGGCGAAGAGGGTGAAGAAGGCGAAGAGGGAGCCGAAGGTGAATCTTCTGAAGAAGCTGTTGAGGAAGAGTCCTCAGATGAATCTGGAGAATAATAAAACTCTCTTAGTTGGTCTCTGGAATCCTCAATCAAAATACTTAAAAACAAGACACAATATTGGTGCAGATATTCTAGAAAAGTTCTGTATCAAAAATTCTATAGAAGTGAAATTAGACAAATCAGGTAGTTTTAAGATTGGTCAAATATCTTTTGAAAATTCAGATGTAGATATAATCTTTCCAATGGTTTCCATGAATAACTCTGGAGAGGCTCTCAAAGCTTATTTAAAATACAATAATGTTGAAGCTTCAAATATATTAGTGATTCACGATGATATAGATCTTGGTTTTGGTAGATTGCGTTTAAAAAGTGGAAGTTCTGATGGAGGACACAACGGAATTAAGTCTATAAATTCTTACTTGCAATCTAATGAATATTTTAGATTAAAAGTTGGAGTTGGTAGACCCCCTAAAGAAGTTAACCCTGCAGATTTCGTTTTATCTAGGTTTTATAATAATGAGGAAGAAGAAGTTGAATTTTTGATAGAAGATTCTGTAGATATTATTGGAACGTTTTTAAATGATAGAGAATCTGCTGTGAAAGCAGCTTCTGAGCGAAGAATAATTGATGTGATTTAATGAAACAGTATATACCAGATGGATTAGCACTTTTTAGAATATTTTCTGCACCAGTCATTTTATATTTATTACTTTTAGACGGTTCTAGTGAAGGACTGATGTTAATCCCAGCAATAATTGCATTTATAGCTGCATGGACAGATTTTTTTGATGGACGTCTTGCTAGAAAGTGGAACGTCACATCAAAAATGGGGGCATTTCTCGATACCATTGCTGACAAAATATTCATAACTTTTATTTTTATAGGCTTTACCTATATCGACAGAGTAAGTATCTGGATTACAACATTATTAATTGCTAGAGAATTTATTATTACTGGCCTGAGAGGACTAGCTGGGAATGAAGGGATTATGATTCCTCCAAGTAAGTTTGGAAAAGCTAAAGCAAGTTTACAGTTTTGGGCAATAGGATTTGTAATGATGGATTTTTCATTAAGTATTCTAAGTTTTAGTATCGCAGACTTATTTGTACTACATGCTCTAATATTTTCTTATATTTCAGGATATCAGTATCTTTTAGGTTATTTGAAACAATCAAAATGAAATATAAAAATATATTTATTACTGGCTCAACAGGAGTTGTGGGTAAGCCGCTTCTTAAAAAATTAATTGAAAATGGTCACAACGTTTACGCATTAAGTAGATCTGAGGAGAATAAAAAAATTTTAGAATCTAAGGGTGCATTTGTTATCAGTGGAAATATTTTGACTTCAAATCTTATTAATCAATTTAAAAATATAAATATTGATGCAATATTTCATGTTGCTGGAGTAAATAAAATGTGTTCAAAAAATCCAAAATATATGTTTGATGCAAACATTGATGGAACTAAAAATATTTTAAATTTAGGTAATCAATTAGGAATTTCTAAATTTGTTTATACATCTTCTGCAGTAACGCTTGGTGAGGATCTGGGCAGTATCGGAAACGAATCTTCAACTCATAGAGGTTATTATCTAAGCAAATATGAGGAGTCAAAATTTTTAGCTGAAAAAGAGGCCTTTAATTTTGAAAAAAATTTTGAGTTTGTTTCAGTCAATCCATCTTCAGTTCAAGGACCTGGAAGAGTTTCTGGCACTGCTAAGTTATTGATTTCAACACTATCAAAAACTTATCCTCCACTGATACGAAATAATATCTCAATTGTTGATATTGATGATTGTACTTCTGGACATTATAACGCCCTAGAGTTTGGTGAAAATAATGAAAGATATGTCCTGAATAGTTTTCAAACATCGAGTCAAGATTTAGTTAATAAATTAACAACTATTTCATCTTGGAATGGAAGACCACTATATATTCCAAAAGTTTTATTAAAAGTAATTGCACCACTTGGGGATATTTATAAATTAATCTCAAACAACACACCTCTTCTTTGTTCAGAGTCTGCAAGAGTTCTTACGCATGGACATAAATATGAAGGTTTAAAAGCTAAAGAAAAGTTAAATATTCAATATACCAGTTTGGATGAGTTCATTAAAAAGACAATCAATTGGCTGATTGATGAAAATTATATTTCATTATCAAAAATTTAATTTATGAATTTAGAATCTTTTAAAACCTCTAAAGAGTCTCTTGTCCCTTTATTAGCTTTAAACATTAAATCGAATAAAAATATTATCATTTTCCCAACCGATAAAGAGGCTATTGAGTTTTCTACAGATTTTTCTAATTTAAACAAAAACATATATCATTTGCCTTCATGGGATACTCTTTCTTATGATTCTTTTGCTCCATCTCTCGACATACAGGGAAAAAGATTAGAAATTGCACACCTACTACTCACAACTGATACCTACAATATTGCAACTAGCATTAAGGCAATATCTCAAAGAATATATTTTGAAGAATTAGAAATTTGTAAAATTTCATTAAATGAAGAAATTGATTTTGATTTATTAATTGAGAATCTTATTCATCTAAAGTATCAAAGAAAAGATAGAGTTGAATCAAAGGGAAGTTTTGCGATTAGAGGAGGACAATTAGATGTTTTCCCAATCAATTACGATTTACCCCTTCGGGTGATTTTTGATGGAGATTTAGTTAATGAAATAAAAACTTTTGATACAATTTCACAACGATCTGTTAGTGAAAAGAAAGATATCCTCATAGTGCCGGCAACTGAACTGTTTCAAATACAACAGTCAGATATTTTAAACTTATCTTCTAACAAAAAAGAAAATTTAGATGATTACGAATTGTTCCAATACTCCCAAAATCTAGATGTAGAGAAGTGTCTTCTAGACTTAACAAACAATGTCGCTATACACATTGTTGATAAAAATATAGTAGATAATCAACTTAAGGAAATTATTGATATCGAAAAGGATACCTTTGAAAATCTTAAACAATATTTCTCATTAGAAATCAGAAATTTTAAGTCACGTTACAAAGATATCTCTCAATATTTTGGTGAGTATGATATTAATTTCTATTCAACATCAGATTTAATAAACCTAGAAAATCTTCCGAATTATTTAGACTCAATCAACACAGAAAATATTATTGATTCTCTAAAGGAAATAGGAAAAATTTATCTCTCAACAAAAAACAAAGTTATAACAGAAAAGTTTTCAATGCTTTCCAATGTAATCACCGTTGATAATCCATTTTCATTTTCTGCATCTTTTAAAGACCTAAATATAGCCATTATTGATGAATCGCTTTTTCAAAAAAGAAAAATGATTAAATCTAAAAGAAAGACAAAAAAGATTAGTGAAGAAGCAATTCTTGTTCCAAATACTTATATTGTTCACAATTTTCATGGAATTGGATTATATGAAGGCACAGTTGTAAAAAAGATAAAAGGAGTTGAGAAAGACTATCTAGAGATTAAATTTGCTGGTACTGATAAGCTTTTTGTACCATCAGAACAAATTAATGAGCTTGAAGTTTATATTGGAGGAGAGAACCCTAGGCTATCTCATCTTGGTGGTGCAGAATGGGAAAGAGCAAAAGAAAAAGCCAAGCAAAATGCAAAGATAATTGCAGATAGAGTCTTGAATTTATACAAATTACGAAATATAAGAAACGACTCATTAATCATTGGTGAGGATACCCCTTGGCAAAATGAAATAGAAAATATTTTTGAGTATATTGAAACACCAGATCAATTGACTGCCATCAACGATGTTAAAAAAGATCTAGAAAAAAATATACCAATGGATCGTCTAATTTTTGGCGATGTTGGATTTGGCAAGACTGAGGTTGCATTAAGAGCTGCAATTAAAGTTGCTTTTTCAGGAGGCCAAGTTGCATTATTAGCTCCAACTACAATTCTTGTTCAACAACACATTGATACTTTTGTAGATCGCTTAAAAGATTATCCACTCAATATAAAACACTTAAGTAGATTCGTTACAAAAAAAGAAGTACAAAACATTGTTGAAGGAGTCAAAGATGGCTCTGTAGATATTCTCATAGGAACTCATAGGATTTTAAGTGATGATATTGAATTTCAAAATCTCAAATTGTTGATTATTGATGAAGAACATAGGTTTGGTGTAGAAGATAAAGATAGACTTCAGTCACTCTCTAATCAGGTTCATAAGCTCACTCTGACAGCAACACCAATACCAAGGACACTCGAACAGTCACTAATGGGAATTAGAGAAACATCTCGAATTGAAACGCCACCTGAAAATCGTTTAGAGACACTTACACATGTTGGAAATATTGATGAGTCAACTATCGCACTTGCTATTCAACGTGAAATTTCTAGGGGTGGACAGGTCTTTTTTGTGTTGAACCGAATTGAAGAATTGCAGGTTTGGATGAAAAAAATTCAGGAGGTGTTTCCAAATTTAAATCACAGACTTTTACATGGACAGTTGGCAACTAATCAGATTGAACAAACAATGCAGGATGTATGGGATAAAAAGGTGGATGTTTTATTTGCTACAACCATTGTTGAAGCAGGAATAGATCTACCTAAAGTAAATACTTTAATTACTTTAAGGTCTGAGCTCTTGGGAATGTCTCAACTGTATCAATTGAAAGGTAGAGTAGGAAGAAGAAGAGAACAGAGTTTTGCTTACTTTTTTCATAACACAAATTTAGGCGTTGATGCAGAATTAAGACTTGATGCAATAAAGTCCATAGGGCAGACGTCAACAGGATATTCTCTAGCAATGAAAGATTTACAGTTGCGTGGATCAGGAAGCATTCTTGGAGATATACAGTCTGGTTTTATTGCCAATGTTGGCTTAAATATTTTCAATAAATATGTCATAGATTCTATAGAGGGCAAGAGTGAAGATAAAAGTAGTATTTTAGAAACAGAAATTAAATTAGATTGCTACTGGGGTTCTTCAATACCCAAGAGTTACATTGATGCTGATTCTGAAAGAATAGATATTTACAAAAGACTTGAACATTCTGAACCTAATAAAGTTGATGAGATTAAAAATGAGATTATTGATAGGTTTGGAAATGTTCCAGAGATTACTGATAACTTGTTTTCAACTGCAAAAATCAGATCAATATTACAAACAAAAGAAATACTAAGGTGCAAAATTAGAGAATTTCAAGTTGAATTATTTCCTGTTGATTTGACTGAGGATCTTAAACTTTCAATCGAAAAATTTGATAAAAGGTTTATTTTTAGAAACAAACGTTTGGTATTAAATTTTCAACACTCTTTAACTCCTGAAAGCACCTACGAATTATTAGATAGTATTCTTTGATTATGAAAGAATTCGATGATTTAGTTGATATTATTTCACGATTGCGAAAAGAATGTCCGTGGGATAGAGAGCAGACTCACGAATCTTTGGCAAAGCATTTAATTGAGGAAGCATATGAACTTCTTGATGCACTTGCAGCTATGCAAACTAATCCTGAGAATCACGATATGTTGAATGAAGAGTTAGGTGATTTATTATTACAAATCCTTTTACATTCAAAAATTGCAGAGGAAAACAAATATTTTTCAATTGTAGATGTAGTTACTAACTTACAGGAAAAACTTATTAAACGACATCCACATGTTTATGGGGACGTAGAATTAGACAGTGCTGAAGATGTTGAAAAGCAATGGGAAGAAATAAAAAAGCAGGAAACCTCAGACTCCATATTTGATGATATTGATCAAAAATTACCATCTATAACCAAAGCATTTAAAACACAGCGTAAAGCAAAAAAACTAGATTTAACGTACACAAACTACCAAGAAGCATTATTGGATTTATTATCTGAAGTAGAAGAATTAAAAGATGCAAAAAATGATGAAGATAGAAAAAGTGAAATAGGAGATATTTTATTTTCAGTGGTAAATATCTGCAGATATCTTGAGGCAGATCCAGAAATACAACTTAATAAATCAACTCAGAGATTTATTGAGCGTGCAAAATATGTTGAAAAGAATGCAGACCCAAGTATTGATATAGAAAAACTTTGGGAAGAAGCTAAGAAAAGTCAATTAAAGTAACAAACTATCCTTTTTCTGCTAAATTTTAAGTAACAGGGTTATGAATAATAAAATTACTAACGTTTTCGCTAGGTATGTCCTAGATTCAAGAGCTAATCCTACAGTTGAAGCTGAAATTACTTTGGATGATGGCTCATGGGGAAGAGCTGCTGTCCCTTCGGGTGCCTCAACAGGCACTCTTGAAGCGCATGAATTAAGAGATAATTCAAAAGAGTTTAACGGAAAAGGAGTCACTAAGGCAGTAGAAAATGTTAATAAAGTTATCTCGAAGGCATTAATTGGGCAAGATGCTGCAGATCAAGAAAATATAGACTCTACTTTAATTCAACTTGATGAAACACCAAATAAAAGTAGTCTTGGTGCTAATTCAATACTTGCAGTTTCAATGGCAAATATAGTTGCTCATAGCAAATCAGTTCAAAAATATGTATATGAATTAATACCAAATATTTATGGAGACCCATCCCTTCCAGTTCCATTTATGAATATTTTAAATGGTGGCGCACATGCTGATAATTCAGTTGATATTCAAGAATTTATGATCGTACCTCATGGTTTTGAAAAATTTAACGATGCACTTAGATCTGGCGTTGAAGTTTATCATACTCTTAAAAAAAGACTCAAAGATAACGGATTAGCTACAAATGTTGGCGATGAGGGTGGTTTTGCTCCAAACTTTTCATCGAGTAAAGAAGTTTTAGATGAAATAATGATGTCAATTGCAGAATCAGGTTACAAGCCTGGAGAACAAATCTCCCTTGCTCTTGATGCAGCATCTTCAGAGTTTTTTAATGATGGAAGCTACCTTATTGAAGGAAATGCTCTATCAAATACTGAAATGTCAGATTATTTAATTGAATTGTCTAATTTATATCCGATTGTATCTATAGAAGATGGTTTAGCTGAAGACGATTGGGAAGGCTGGAAGTATTTGACATCAAAAATTGGTGAAAACGTACAACTAGTTGGCGACGATCTTTTTGTCACCCAAGAGAAAATTTTACAAAAAGGAATTGATGAAAAATGTGCAAATTCAATCTTGATAAAGGTTAATCAAGTTGGGAGTGTTACAGAGACTATTAAAACTATGAAACTTGCAAATAAGAACAATTATACAAGCATGGTATCCCACCGATCTGGAGAAACGGAGGATTCATTTATTAGTCACTTAGTAGTTGGAACCTCAAGTGGGCAAATCAAAACGGGTGCACCTGCAAGAGGAGAGAGAACAGCAAAATACAATGAACTTTTAAGAATCGCAGAACAAGTTGGATTTGAGAATTTAAATAATAAAAAATGGGAACTTTAAAAAAAACAGGGAATAACGTACTTACACGTATTTTAGTCATTGCTTTTGTCGTCTCTTTTCTAATCTTTTTTTTCGATAATGTTCAAACAACCTACAACTCATATAAAGATTTAGAAAAGGCAATAGAAAACAGTAAGTTAGAAAAGCAAGTTATTGAAAATCAAATTGAGGAATGGAATAGACAAATCTCAGATTTAGATGATCCAGACAAGCTAGAACTTGTTTTAAGAGAGAGAGGATACGGTAAAGAGGGAGAGATACTTTATGTTTACGATATCCCGGAACCGGTCACTCCAATAGAAGAAGTAATGAACAGTGATAGATCTAAATCTGTTTTTGAATATGTTGTTGAATTTATAGTTGGTCAAGAAGGTGGATAAAGACAAAAAGATTGTCGAAGCCCAAATTAATAGAAGCTTAAGAAGTAATGTTACTGTTTCATCAAGATGTCATTTAAATTTGCCAGCAGCAATTAAAGTCCCTCCCAACTTGGATGATGGTACGCCTTTTCCAACTACTTACTGGTTAACTTGTCCAATGTATAACAAAAAAATAGGTTCATTAGAATCACAAGGTTTAATAGCTGAATTAGATAATGAAATTTTAAATAATCCAAACCTTAAAGCTGAATGGAGTAAACGCCAGATTAGCTATCAGCAAGAAAGAGAGAACTCTCATGATCTATCAAATGAACATTTACCAACAGGCGGTGTCGGCGGAGCTACAGAGTCAATCAAGTGCTTACATTCTCATACAGCAGATGAAATCTCAACAGGAAAAAATCCCATTGGGAAAATTGTAATAGAATCAATAGGATCATTTAATTGCGAAAAATCTTGCATTGACGAAAATAATTTTCAAAGAAACCCCGAATGGAAAGTTGAATGGTAAAGCTTGCTTCGATTGATCTTGGATCAAACTCCACAAGACTTTTAATCGCAGAGGTTGATGACCAGGAGTTTAATGCATTGATTCGAAAGCATGTTGTAACAAAAATGTCGGAAAACATAGAGCAGACAGGAGTAATCTCAACTGAGGCTTTTAAAAGAGTAAATTCTACTTTAAGGGATTTTAAAAAATTGTTGATTGCAAACGATGTTGATGACGTTTTTGTTGTTGGTACAGCTGCACTAAGAGATGCAAAAAATTCTGACGAAATAATTGAAAATATCAGGAATAAATATGACTTTGAAGTCGAAGTTTTATCTGGTCATGAAGAGGGAATTACAACAAGCGTTGGAGTACTGCATTTTATGCAAAATACTGAAAATTTTTTGATTATTGATATTGGTGGAAGAAGCACTGAATTTATTTATGAGTATGAGAATAAAATTGTATCGAAGTCGCTCAACTTAGGTGTAGTAACATTATCTGAAAAATATTTTTCAAATCTTCCTATTGGTCAAGAATTAATTGATAAGGCAAAACTAAAAATTGAAACAGAACTATCTCAGTTAGATATTAATGATAAAAAAAATGTGATTGGGGTGTCAGGTACAGCACTTTCACTAGCATCAATATTTCTAGATCAAGAAAATTTTAATGAAGAAGAGCTTCATGAAATCAAAATTGATATTGATAATGTTCAAGAGATAAATAAAAGAATATTAAAAATGACTGAAGCAGAAATTATTACAAAATTTAGAGGAATCGATCCTAAAAGAGCCTCAACTATTACATCTGGTATATTTTTATTAGAAATAATTCTTAGCTATTACAGCAATACTCCAATTATAATTTCAAAAAACGATATTTTAGAGGGTCTAATACTCAAAAAATACTAAATTAGATATTAGCCCGGGTGGCGGAATTGGTAGACGCGACGGACTTAAAATCCGTTATTCGAAAGGATGTGGGGGTTCGAGTCCCCCCCCGGGCACATAACAAAATCAAAAAAAAAACCAAGTAAAATTAAATTTTTTTTGACTTTCAACATGAAAATACTCATTGATTTAAATAAAATATAAAAAGCTAAAAATTCCTTATTTTTAGCATACGTACGTATACATAGGGGGAGAAATATAATGAAAAAGTCTATTTTTGGACTATTAGTTATTTTGTCCATGATAGCTGTAGCATGCGGTGGAGGCAGTCTTGAAGGAGAAGAAGTCTTTATCACCGGTGCCTTAGTCGGTAACGATGCAGATGGATTCCAAGAAAACTTTGATTCTTTTACAGAAGAAACAGGAATCATTGTTAGTTTCCAAGGTTCAGATAACTTTGAGCAGGAAATTCAAATTCAAATGGAATCTGGCGATACACCCGATATTGCACTATTCCCACAACCTGGTGGTGTTGTAGATGCAGCGAAAAGAGGTTATCTCGTTTCGCTTGAAGATTTAGGTGTTGACATGGATGAATATAGAGCAAGTTTTTCATCATATATTGTAGGTCTAGGAGAAGTAGATGGTGCACATTATGGTGGAGCTCACGCATTCAACCTAAAAAGTATTATTTGGTATCAACCAGCAGAATTTGAGGCTAGAGGTTATTCAGTTCCAGCTACATGGGATGAAATGATTGCTCTTGCAGATCAAATCGTTGCAGATGGAATGAATCCATTCTGCTTTGGTATGGAATCAGAGGGTGCTTCAGGTTGGCTTGCAACTGACTGGATGGAAGACATCATGCTTAGAACAGGTGAAGGAACAGTAACCTATGATAAGTGGGTAAGTCACGAAATTCCATTTAACGATCCAGTTGTAAAAAATGCAGCAACGCTTTTAAGTCAAATTATGCATACTGAGGGTTATGTTGTAGGTGGTACTGATGCTATTGTTTCAACATACTTTGGTAATGCACAGGATCCAATGTTTGTTAAAGACGCAAACGGTAACCCTGGGTGTTTTATGCACAGGCAAGCATCTTTCATCACTAGCTTCTGGCCTGATGAAGTTCAAAGCCAAGCAGGAGTAGAAACTACAGTGTTTCCATTCCCAGCTATGGATGATGGACTTCCAAAAGCCGCTTTAGGTGCTGGAGACATGTTCGCTGTTTACAACGACAGAGATGCAGTAAAAGCAGTTGTAGAATATATGTTAAGTCCAACTTTCTTTGAGGCAGCCGCGCAAAGACCGGATAACTCAAGAATTTATGGTCATGTTGATTTTGATTCATCACTATATTCAAAAGATATTACAAGGACATTAGCAGATGCTATTACTGGTGCATTGGCAGAAAATGCATTCAGATTTGACGCTTCTGACTTAATGCCTCCTGAGGTAGGAGCTGGTTCTTTCTGGAAAGAAATGATGAACTTAGCTGTTGAAGGCCCAGGATATATCGATACAGCATTAGATAATATAGAAAAATCTTGGCCGTAAGCTAAGAATTGTTTAACTATTTAGATGGCCACCTTCATAGGTGGCCATCTATAATTAATTAGTAAATTATTATGAAAAAATATACTCAACAAGAAAAATTGTTTAATTTCGGCATTTCATTTCTTGCATTGGGTGCATTTCCTTTAGTTTGGTTTTTGTCTCAAGCAATATTGTTTAGAGAATTAACTGAATTAATTTCTAGAAATATGTTGGTAGTAATTGGTCTGTTAGTTGGTTCATCCTTCGTTTTTCTTTTATTTGCTGGTATGGAAAGATTAATAAAATTAGCTCCAACAGAAAAAAGAGATTCATTAGAAGCCAAGATGTTTGCAGGACCATCATTGTTTATGATTGGCCTTTTTCTTTTTTACCCAGCAATAAGAACTATATATTTGAGTTTTAAAGATAGATACGGAACTTCATTTGTTGGTTTTGAAAATTATCTGTGGTCTTTTAGTGACACTGAGATGTTAGTTACGATTAGAAATCAAATAATTTGGCTAGTTTTTGTTGTTTTCTTTACTTTATTTTTTGGATTAATTGTTGGATGGCTTACTGATAGGCTGAACAAAGGCGAAGCATTTTTCAAATCAATTGTATTTATGCCTATGGCTATTTCTGCCGTTGGAGCATCTGCAATTTTTAAATTTATTTATGAGTACAGACCACCACCACTTACACAAATTGGAATTTTAAATGGTATTAGGGTGTCAATAGGAGAAAAGTGTTACAACAACAGAGTAGTTGATGGAGCTCTAAGAGATTATGCCGATTCCTCATGTAATCGAGCAATAGGATGGTTACAACAAAGAGATCTCTCAAATTTACAAATAGGGGAAAATATAGAATATGCAAGTTGGCTAGACAAAATACTTGTTAATTTACCATTGAATACAGTTTTATTGTTAGTCATCATGATATGGGCTTACACTGGATTTGCAGCAGTAGTTTTTTCTGCTGGAATAAAAGCAATACCAGTAGACATAATGGAAGCTGGACAAATAGATGGTGCATCAGAGTTTAAAATTTTTGTATCAATTGTTATACCTTATATAAAAAGTACAATCGTAGTAGTTGGCACTTATATGGTCATTACTGTACTTAAAGCATTTGATATCGTTTATGTAACAACAAGAGGTGATTTAGAAACTAATTTACTCGCGGTCAAAATGTTAGATGAATTCTCAAAGTACAGAAATATTGGAAGATCTTCAACTGTTGCAGTTCTTATATTTATATGTGTAATCCCAATAATTATAGGTAATACTTATAGAGAGAAAGAAAACTCAAGCTTATGAACAGGAGTGATCAAAAGTGGTATGACAAACCTCTAACTAAGTTAATCCTTATAGCGATTGCTTTAACATGGATATTTCCAATTTTTGGTTTTCTCCTTAGCTCATTCCGCCCTGCTGAAGCAATTAAAAGAGCTTCTTGGTGGGAGTCAATTTATACCGGTGAGTACTGGCGAGAGTTAACGCTTCAAAACTATAGCGAGGTATTTTTTACTGAAAATTTAGACCGGTCATTTTATAATTCATTAGCAATTACAATCCCGTCCACAATTATTCCAATAACTATTGCTGCTTTTGCCGCATATGCTTTTGCTTTTATGGATTTCAAAGGAAAAAACTTTCTTTTTATGATGGTAGTTGCTTCAATGATAATACCTTTGCAAATGTCTTTGGTTCCTTTAATTCAGTTATTCAAAAGTGGACTTGAATTAGGAGGTGTTACTTTAATACCTGCATTAGACATTAATGGAACTTTTGTTGCAACATGGTTTGCACACACGGGGTTTGGATTGCCTTTAGCCACATTTCTTTTACGTGACTTTATGATGGGCCTTCCAAAAAGTGTTATCGAATCGGCCAAGATAGATGGTGCTAGTAATATGACAACGTTTTTTAAATTAGTTGTGCCACTATCCATTTCAGGAATTGCTGCATTTGCAACTTTTCAATTTTTATGGGTTTACAACGATTTCTTGGTAGCAAATGTATTTCTTGGTGTATATAAGCCAGAAAATTTAGTTGTGACATCTCACATGTCTCAGATTGTTGTTGGTTTATTTGGTGAAGCATGGCATCTCAGGCTTTCAGGCGCTGTTATTTCAATGATTGTTCCGTTAATTGTTTTCTTTAGTCTGCAAAGATATTTTATAAGAGGATTAATTGGTGGTGCTGTCAAAGGATAAGGCACTAGTTATTATATTTTTTATAGGATGTACAAGATTTCTTAAATAATAATTGAGATTTTAAACACTTTATAATCAAAACAAATTAAACCAAATAGAAGTAGCAGGCACTAGTAATATAAATAAATATAATATAAATTTCGAATTGAGTAATTGACATGAAAGTTGGCATAGATTGGGGAGGTACAAAGATTGAAGCCATTGTGCTTGATCCCTTAAACGGAAAAGAACTTTTAAGAAAACGAGTTGATGCACCTAAAGAAAATTATTTTGAAATAATTAATACGGTATTTAAATTAATCACTGATATCTCTTCAGATTTTAAAAAATTCACTGTAGGGATTGGAATGCCCGGATCGCTCCATCCCAATACAGGTTTAGTTCAAGTTTCAAATACAAAAGCTTTAGAAGGACAAGATGTTAAAAAGGATTTGGAAAAAAAGCTTGGATTTGAAGTGAAAATTGCAAACGATGCAGATTGCCTAGCAGTATCTGAGTCCATAGATGGTGCTGGCCAAAATTATGACTCTGTATTTGCAGTAATTATGGGTACAGGAGTAGGTGCGGGTTATACTTTCAGAAAACAACTTGTTGTAGGTCCAAATAAATTAACTGGAGAATGGGGTCAAAATCCTATCCCAGGACCAATGGACGATTATGAAAAGTCAGTTCAGAGACATTGCGGGAGAATAGGAGCAATTGAGGTTTTTCTATCTGGTCCAGGTTTAGAAAATTATTATTCGTTTGTTACTAATGAAAAAAAACCTTCGAGAGAGATAGTTGATAATTTTAGAGATGGAGATAAAAACTCAAAAGAAGTCATGGACAAATATTTTGAACGTACAGCACGTGCATTTAGCTCTATAGTTAATCTCTTAGATCCAGATGTAATAGTTTGTGGAGGAGGAATGTCAGATATTGAAGAGTTGTATGAAGAAGTGCCAAAAAGAATTATCCCATATATTGCCTCTAATTTTTTTAACACTCCAATTTTAAAATCTGAACACGGCTCTTCAAGCGGTGTAAGAGGTGCAGCTTTATTATGGGATTAAACTTTGAATAAGAAAATAATATTTTTTTCTCTAACTGTTTTAATTACTACTATATTCTCACTTTTTGCAAATGATCCACCAGAAGTAGTGATTATTGGACCTGAATTTCATGAGCAACAATATTTTGTTGAAGAACTGAATTTGATTGCAAATGAACTTGGAATAAAAATTAAATATGAACCAGTTTCTGATGCTGAGACTTTCATTATAGATAATCCAAATAGCTCAAGTTCAATTGCTATAATTCCAAATCCTCAAGGAGTAGTTAATCTCGCTGAAAGAAAGTTGATATACAGTCTGGATGATGTACTTGTAGATAACAACTCAATTTTCAATTTATATCCAAATCACCTTATCTCTATTGTTTCTCATGAAGATAGTATTTACGGAGGCTGGACAAGGTTATTCCCAAATTCATTAATTTGGTATGACATTTCAAAATTTGAACAACATAATGTTAAATTTGATAGCTTTGAAACCTTACTTGAAGGTACAAAGAAAATTGCAGATAATGGTACAAGCCCATGGTGTGCGAATTCAGAAAGCGCCGCTTCTACAGGTTGGGTTCAGACCAACTGGATGGAAGATATGCTTTTAACAAAATACGGTCCAAAAGTATATGATGAATGGTCAAGGCTAAAAATTAATGCTTCAAATGTTAAAATTTTCTTATCAATTAAACATATTGAAGATTTTATATTTTACGATAATCATATATATAACGGTCCAGGCTCAATAACAGATAAAGAGTTTAGAAATCTCCCCAAGGTATTGTTAGATGATTCAACAGAGTGCTTTATGTCTTGGAGTGGACATTATTTTAGATACTATATTCCTGAGGATTATCAATACTTAAGAGACTTTGCGGTAACTAACGTACCAAAAATAAATTTTGAAAATTCTGTTGTAGGTATTGGAGACAATATAGTTTTGACAAAAGATAATGAATTATCAAAGATAGTCATTTCTAAAATTCTTTCAAAAAATTTTGGTGAAATTTGGTCGTCTTATCAAGACACAGAATTTATATCTGCTAATCAAAATTTTAATAAACAAATAATAAATAATGAATTAACAAAGTTTGAGTACTCAATTGTTCATGATGCATTACAAAAAGATTTATTCAGATATGATGCTTCAGAAATCATGGCTAGATCTATTGGTTCAAATTTGTTGTGGGAGCTCTTTAGAGAATATATTAGTGAAGGTCCTCAAAATTTAGTTAAACTTCTAAACCAACTTGATAGAGAAATTTAAGTTATAGCCATCCCAGTTTCAGGATCAAAATAATGCAATTTTGTTGGATCAATTGCGAGGTTTATGTTTTGTCCTTCTTCTATAGTCGCATTTGGATTAATTCTTGCAATGAATTTTGTCTGTGTTCCTAATACTGAAATATCTTCACCTTCATCAGCTAAAATTTCTTCAATAGCTTCAGTTTGTACAGGTTTTATATCTTTGAAAAAATGAATGTAAGTATCTGAACCAAGTTGTTCTAAAAGAGATACATCAATATTTATCTCTTCTGTAAACTCTTTTTTGTTTGCATATACGGAATCTTCAAAAGCTTCTGGTCTTATTCCAAGAACAATTTGTTTTCCCTCAAAGTTTTTTAAGGCCTCGGGAGCATCTTTAGCCAAAATTTTATCGTTACCAAAAATCAATGTCGTTCCTTTTGCGGATGTTTTAATGTCTGCATATACAAAGTTCATAGCTGGACTTCCTATAAATCCCGCTACAAAAATATTTTTTGGATATAAATAAATTTCTCTTGGTGTGTCTATTTGTTGGAGAACACCTTTTCTTATAACCGCAACACGATCACCCATAGTCATTGCCTCAACTTGGTCATGTGTAACATATAAGGTAGTAGTTTCAAGTTGTGAATGAAGCTGTCCTAACTCAGCTCTCATTTGAACCCGTAATTTAGCATCTAGATTAGATAACGGTTCGTCCATTAAAAATGCTTGTGGGTTTCTCACAATTGCTCTTCCCATAGCAACTCTTTGTCTCTGACCACCAGATAAAGCCTTTGGTTTTCTTTCTAACAACTCATCAATTTCTAAAGTTTTTGCAGCATCTTTAACTTTTTGATCAATTTCATTTTTTGGTAATTTCCGAAGCTTAAGAGAGAAGGCCATGTTGTCGTAAACTGACATATGAGGGTACAGTGCATAGTTTTGGAAAACCATTGCTATATCACGATCTTTAGGAGCAATTTCATTCACAACTTTATCAGCAATAGATATCTCACCCTCAGTGATATCTTCAAGTCCAGCAACCATCCGAAGCAGTGTTGTTTTACCACAGCCAGATGGGCCAACTAGAACAACAAATTCACCATCATTAATTTCTATATTTACGTCTTCTAGTGCTCTAGTTCCATTTGGATAAATTTTTCCAACATTATTAATATTTATTGCACCCATGATTCAATCTTTTATATTGTAGCTAATTTAATATAAATTTAAAACCTATTTCAAATCTAATTATTTTTACTTCTTTCCTAATCGACTTATAATATTTTTATGGACCAAGTTCCTTACTCAAGAGTAAAAACATTAAATGATATAAACCCTGATGTGGATTCTTCAAAGTTTGTTATTTATTGGTGTATCGCATTTAAAAGAACAAAATATAATTTTGCTCTACAGCGCGCAGTCGAATGGGCGAATAAATTATCTCAGCCTTTAGTAATTTTGGAACCATTAATTCTTGATTATCCAATGTCGAGTCTGAGATTCCATAAATTTATGATGGATGGAATGAAGGAGGTCTCTGAAGTTATATCAAAAACAAAAGCTTATTACTATCCTTTTGTTGAAACAGAACCAAAACAGTCTGAAGGACTTCTTATGGAGATTTCTAAGCAGGCATCCGTAGTAATAACCGATGACTATCCAACCTACTTTGTTCCACAAATGACAGCTAAGGCATCTGGTGAAATACCATCAAGATATGAGCTGGTCGATTCAAATGGACTTGTGCCGATTAGGCTCTCTGAAAAAGAGTATGTACGTGCTCATGATTTTAGAAGATATCTACATAAAAATTTGGAAGATTTTATAGTTGAGACTCCATTGGAAGACCCATTAGATCAGTTAATTCAAGATTTTGATAATTCAATAATTTCTTCAGTAGAAAAAATTTGGAAACCTTTTGATTTTAAACATACAGACATAGATTTATTTATTGACCAACTGGCAATAGATAAGTCTGTAAAAGTCAGTTCAATTAAAGGTGGATATTCAAATGCTTTAAAAAGATTTAATGATTTTCTTTCTGAGGGATACAGTGACTATGCACAATATAGAAGCGATCCATCAAAAAAAGCAAGTAGTCAAATGTCACCTTACTTTCACTTTGGGCAAATATCTACACATGAAGTATTTGAGAGATTAGTTGAACATGAGTCATGGTCACCTGAAAAAATTAATCCCACTTTAGTTGGAAGAAGAGAAGGCTGGTGGGGAGGATCACTCAATTTTGAAAGCTTTTTAGATGAATTAATTACTTGGCGTGAACTTGGATATCATACTTGCGTAAGACGTGCTAACTACAATCAATATTCAAGTTTGCCAGAGTGGGCAATTAAAACTCTTGATGAACATTCAAGTGATGAAAGGGAACATATTTATAATCTTGAGCAACTGACTTACTCCCAGACCCATGATGAAATTTGGAATGCAGCACAAAATCAACTTAGAGAACAAGGTGTAATTCAGAATTATCTAAGAATGTTATGGGGAAAAAAGATATTAGAGTGGTCTCCGAATCCTCAAATTGCATTATCTTATATGATTACTTTAAATGACAGATATTCACTAGATGGACGAGATCCTAACTCTTATTCTGGAGTTTTTTGGATCTTGGGCAGATATGACAGAGCTTGGGGTCCAGAAAGACAAATATATGGAAAAATAAGGTATATGACATCAGATTCAGCAGCTAGAAAGTTTAATTTAAAGCCTTATTTAGAAAAATGGGGTAATTCTAAAGAATTTGCAGGTAGTAGTTATAAAAAATAAAGTTACATAAATTTAAAAAAAATTTTAAAAATACATATCACAAGTGCACAAACTAAATAAAATTATTATGTGATTAGTTTCACAAATTATTTAAAAACAAAGGAGTAAGCTAAAATGGCTGAACTTACTTACAGACTCTTTATGGTTGCAACAGTGGGTATGCTCGCTGGTACAGTATTTTTACTGGCATCATCTAGAGAAGTAGATCCAAAACACAGAAGAGGAGTATATATCTCCGCTCTTGTGACAGGAATAGCTTGGTATCATTACAACAAAATGACTGGCTCATGGGCTGGTGGAGATTTTGATACAGGCTTAAGATATGTCGACTGGATCCTAACAGTACCATTAATGTTCGTAGAGGTACTTGCCGTAACATCTTCAGGTGCAGAGTATAACGAGAAAGTTAGAAACTGGGGATTAGCTGCTGTCGTGATGATTGGTGGCGGTTATTATGGTGAAGTAACATCTGCAGGTAGTGATGCATACTGGACTGGATTCGTAGTAGCAATGGTTGCATACATATACTTGATGAGAAATCTTCAAGCAGAAGGTATGGGACTAAAAGCTGCAGAGGCAGAACAGTTTGAAAAAATCAAAAACCTTATACTTGTTGGCTGGATTATTTATCCATTAGGATATCTAGCACCTGTAGCAGGTGATTTTGATGCTATTAGAGAAGTTCTTTACACAATTGCTGACATTATTAATAAAGTTGGTCTTGGTGTATTGGTACTTGGAATGGCAAGAATCAAATCTGGAGAAAAAGTCTAAGACTTTTTACAATAGATATTTTATGATAGGCGGCAAAGTCCGCCTATCATTTTTTTTGGGGTAAAATCTTATATGGACTTAATTGTTTTTTTCAATACTTTATTTGGCTTCTTCACATTTGTTGCATGGGCCATAAGTGCTCTAATTTTGTATTTCATCTTTACAAAAAAAAGATTTAGTAAATTAATCAATGATCAGTTTTATAATTTTGCAGCCAGTGTCGCACTCTTCTGTTCAATTGGAAGTCTTGTGTATTCTGAAGTTGTTGGTTTTATTCCATGTAAGTTTTGCTGGTACCAGCGCTATCTAATGTATCCAATAGCCCTTTTTTTAATAATAGGTTTATTTAATAAATCAGTAATTAAAGCAGGGTATCTCAGTGCTGTTGGGGCTGGTATTGGTATCTATCACATATATTTGCAAAATGGCGGTGGAGGAGGCGGCTCTTGTGCAATAGATGTTCCATGTAATTTAAAGTATGTAGATATATTTGGATTCATAAGCATTCCCGTTATGGCAACTACAGGATTTTTAACAATATTCTTGTCTTTGTTGTATTATGATATTTCGAGAAAGGAAACAGTTGAATAAAAACTTTATCATCGCAGGAGCAGTAGTTTTGGTAGTAGGTTTAGCTGTTGCTATCGGTGTCTCTTTAGTTGATGAGCCTTTAGATGGGAATTTACCTGAAGGTGAGACAACGATTACTGGACAAGGCTTACCAGAATATTCTGGAGACAATGATGACAATGTTGCAAGAGGCCTTGATGCACCAATATTTTCAGGACCAAATGAAAATTCTGAGATTGTCTCGTTAGAGAAAAATGGTAATGCAAAAGTTCTTCTGTTTTTAGCTCACTGGTGTGGATTCTGTCAAAAAGAAGTTCCAATTGTACAAGAATATATTGACATCATTGGTATTCCCCAAGGTGTAGAAATTATTGCCGTAGCTACGTCAATAGATAGGTCAAGAGATAATTATCCACCACATGACTGGCTTGAGAGAGAGGGTTGGTCAGAAACGCAGATTTATGATATAGATAGAGATATCGGCACAGCTTATGGAGTGAACTCTTTTCCATACTGGGTATTTTTAGACAAAGATTTAAAAGTTGTTGCTAGAAGAACTGGTAATTTACCCCAAGATCAAGTAGGACAGTTACTTATTGCTTTGGCTAATCAATAATTTATAGCTTTATAAAAAATTATTTAGTAAAAACTGCAAGGTAGACAAAATTAAAGACGCCCATTCTCTCAATTTTGAGATCTATAAAATTATCTTTATTTAAATGTTCTTCCGGCTGAGGATAAAAGTCTAAAGACTTATAAAGAAATCTATACTCTTTTAAATTAAATGTAAGAAGACCAATCAAATGCAGAACTTTAAACGTTCCAATTTTATGTAGCATCCTTAAGAAAGAGTTTTTAGGTCTTGTCATGTCTAGAAGGATAAACTTTCCACCTGGTCTTAAGACTCTATAAACTTCTTCAAGAGCTTTATTTGTATCTGATACATTTCTCCACACGAAACTGCAAAAAACATTGTCAAAGCTATTGTCCTCAAAAGGCAAGTTTTCAGCAGTTCCTAGAACTTTATTTTCAAATGTATTTAACTCCAACATCTTTTTATCTGGATCTATAGCAGTAGTTTCATAATTAAGGAGTTGGTCAAAAGCAGCACCAGTTCCACTTCCTAAATCAAGGACTGAAGTTCCAATAAGATTATCTGCTGCTTTTTCTCTCCATGACTTATCAAAACCAAGCGTCAAAACAGTATTAATTAAATCGTAGAAATTATATATGTTTGAAAAGTTAGCTTTTTCAGACAATTACAAAATGTAAGCTACAGCTAAGAGAATTCCTGTTAAGAAATGAATTCCAATTGTGGATACGTTGACTAACAGAAGCTCATAGGGAACTTTTTGTCGATCAGCATTTGGATTATTCCACTTAATCATCCACTCATCAGCCATTTTGAAGGCTTTCCATACCAGCGCTAGGGGGATAAGTGCCATGAAGGCATACATAGTACCAAAATCTGTAAAGAAACTTAGTGCTCCAACCAAAGCTACTGCAACAAAAGCCTCAATCATAAACTGTTTGTACAACCTAAGTGGTTTTTCAAGTTTCATCCACTCACCTTTTTCTGCAGTCCTTACTACCCAGGTGTTTTTTCCTACAGCTGCATCTGAAGGTGCGTCTTGGAATTGATTAATCCACACAATCAACATTACAAGTATTGCAATTGGCACAGATGCAATCAATGCCTCTATCCAGTTCCAATTAGAGACTACATTTTCATGAATAGATGCTGTAAGAACATAATGTGCTCCCATTACCATTACAGGGCCAAAACCTAATGCAATTGCTATCTCTCCAAATCCTTTATAGCCTAATCGGACGGGATCTCCGGTATAACCAAGAGCTAAAAATGTTCCTATAATACCTGTCCATAAAATAGGAGTATTTCCGAAAAATGAACCACTAACTTGTTGGTTAAGATATAAACCAATAGCTACGGTACCTGCAATACTCACAAGTGCTGTGATTAAGACTTGTCCCGGTGTCATTAAGCCAACTTGTATGACTCTACTTCCACCATTAAAGGGACTTGGTACTTTGTTTATTTCGTCTGCGTTAGAAGTATGATCAAAATAATCATTCGAAGCATTTGTTGCTACTTGAGCTAGTGAAGCTCCTCCTAAAACTAACCAAAACATTCTCCATGACCATGAAGAATCTAAACCAGCCTCTCTCAAATCATTCCAGGCAACGGCAGCTCCAATAAAAATTGGTGCAAATGTTGCTGTGAGGAAAGGAGCCCTAATTGTTCTGAGCCAAAGTCCTATTCTTTTGAGACCGAGCTTAAAAGCCATTTTGACAGCAGAAGTTTTATTTCCTGGAATTGTCTTCCATTGAAATTGTTCTTCTTCATAAAAATTTACGTATTTGATTGTTGTAGGTTTTACTCTGTAATATCCAACTACATCATTTTTTATTAAAAATTCATCTTCCATGTATTCTTTGAACGCATCAGTAGTTTTAAGAACTAACTCATAGGCTCTTTTTTTCTCATCTTCATCTTTTATTTTGTAACATTCTCCATCAATTTGAAGACCTTCAATTCCTTCTTGACCTTTAGGCCATATGACAACATGAACACGAGGATTCAGTCTAATCTGTTCTGCTTTACGAGTAGGGTGAAATGTAAAGAAAACCAAGTCTTCTCCATCTCTACTGAAAAATACAGAAGCACCCGAAGAATTACCACCAACACTGGTCGCAATAAACATACGATCTGCCGAATCTAATACATTTTCTATTTTGTTATCTAACACATCAGCCATAATTTGAACGATAATATGCTTGTGAAATAATGCACAAAGTATTTCTATTATATTTTTAAATTTTTAACCCATTTAGTATTGTTTAATATGTTTAAAGTCTTTAAAACACCAGAATTTAAAAAAGCATTAAATTTTTACAAAGCAGAAATTATAGAAAATAAAAGAAATTTTATAATTGCTATGTCATCAGCAGTTTTGTGGTGTTTTCTTGTAGTTGTTCAACCATATTTAATAAAAATAATTATTGATGATGGAATTGTTACAGGAAATCAAAGAAATCTTATTGTTTTAATTTCATTTATGGTTTTAGCAGGATATTCAAGAGCAATTTCAATTGGCACGAGAAGATACTTTGGCATGCATGTTTCATATAACGTTGAAGCAGGAATAAGGAATAAAATTTTTACTCATATGCAAAAGTTGGCCTTCAATTATCATGACAAAGTTCCTACTGGTGAATTAATGGCCCGTGCATCTAGTGATGCATCTCAAGTTAGACTTGCTTTTGCTATTGCTCCTCTCGCTACAGCTAATATATTTTTGCTGTTAATTCTAAGCATTACTCTTTTGACCTTAAGCCTCCCACTAGGTGCAATTGTAATACTTTCCATCCCTGCAGTTCTTTGGTTAGCATCGAACTTTTCTTCAAAAGCAATGAGTGTATCTTTAAAAGTTAAAGAGTCAGAAGCAAGAATGACAACTGAAGTTGAAGAGCAGCTAGGAGGAATTAGAGTTGTAAAAGCATTTGGCAATGAAGAATATGCTTCCAGCAAAGTTGAGTCTGCCGTCTCGGACATATATGATACATCCCTTGATTACTTGAAACTAAGAACTCGATTTGTCCCGATGTTTGAATTAATTCCAATGATTATTACATTAGCTGTTTTACTTCTTGGTGGATATTTATCAATAAATGAATTTATTTCTCTAGGAGAATTTATTGCTTTTACACAATATGTCTTTCTACTTTTATGGCCATTAAGAATTACAGCTTGGTTCTTATCTGAAATTCCATCGAGTGTTGCAGCTGGCACAAGAATTTTAGAGTTGTTAAATGAGGTACCTTTAATTACCGATAGTAAATCTACAAAATCTCTTCCGACTGATGGCAATGGAAGTATTTCATTCAATCAGGTGAATTTTAAATATGGTAAAGAAAAAATATTCGATAATTTAAGTTTTAATGTTAAAGGAAAGAAAACGGTTGCAATTGTTGGAGCTACTGGTTCTGGTAAATCAACACTAGCTTATTTACTGCCAAGACTTTATGAAATAGAATCGGGATCAATAGAAATCGATGGTGTCAATATTAACGATTTAAAACTCAATGAATTAAGAAGTAACGTAAGCCTAGCTTTTGAAGAAAGTTTCTTATTTTCAAATACAGCTCGAGAAAACATATCTCTTGGTCTAGGAAATGCCACTCAAGAAGAAGTTGAAAGAGCTGCTTTAACTGCAAGAGCACATGAATTTATTTCATTACTACCTGAGTCTTATGAAACAAAAGTCGGTGAAAGAGGCTATGGGCTATCAGGAGGTCAAAGACAAAGAATAGCTTTAGCAAGAGCAATCCTGAGAAAACCAAGAGTATTAATTTTAGATGACGCTCTTTCCGCTGTTGATGCATCAACGGAAGAAGAGATAAGAAACGAATTGAAAACTGTGATGAAAAACATGACAACATTAATTATTACAAATAGAGCTCCTACTATTGAGCTTTGTGATGAGGTGGTGTTTATTGAAGATGGATCTGTTAAAGCACAAGGTACTCATGCAGAATTAATTGATAATGTTGACACTTACAAATCTTTGTTTTTAGAAAATGAATCAGTGGATACTCAATAATGTTAGATAATACTTTTTTAAGATCATACAAATTAGTTCCAGAAGTTAACAGACCATTTTTGTATAGCTCTTTAATTGCGCTGGCTGCAACCCTAATCAGAATGATTGGTCCACAATTAATTTCTAGAGGAATAGACAATGGAGTACTTAAATCAGACTACAACTACCTTCTTGAGCAAAGTTTTTATTATTTTTTAACACTAGTTGCTTTATATTTTGTAGCTAGCAAAGCACTTTTATCAATCGGATTGGTTGGAGAGTTATATGTTAGAAGAGTCAGAGAAAAACTATTTAGACATCTTTCATCATTAGATATTAATTATTTTGAAAAAAATAAGACAGGTGTTTTAGTTGCAAGAATGACCTCAGACATGCAAAGCTTAAATGAATTTGCAAGAGAGGGTGCAAGTAGCATTATTACTGCACTACTAACAATCTTTGGAGCTACAATTGCCGTATTTCTTGTAGATGTTCGACTTGCTTTCTTATCATTTTTAATCCTTCCACTACTTGGAATTGCAACAAAAATTTTCAGAAACTATGCAGATAAGGCATATTGGTCTGTTCGAGAATGGATTGGACAAGTTTTATCTTCACTACAGGAGGGAATTTCTGGGGTTAGGATTATACAAGCTTACGCAGATGAAACTTCTCAACTAGATAATTTTAAGAAAGTAAACAATGAGCACTTTAAAGCTAATATGCAATCTGCAAAGAATATTGCCTTTTATTTTCCATTTTTAGAAATAACAAGAGTAACTTCTATAGCTATTGTTATCTGGTTTGCTGCTCAAAGAATAGATCAAGGAACATTGAGTGTGGGAGAACTAGTCGCATTACTTTTTTACTTAAACTATTTTTTTGATCCATTGATAATGTTGTCATTTAATTATGACTTATTGAGATCCGCAGGATCTTCTATGAAAAAAGTCTTTTCAATTTTGGATGAAGAGCCTGTTCTAAGCAATACTGGAACAATTACTCCAGATATGCACAACAATAATGTAATTGAGTTTGATAAAGTTAACTTTTCTTACGGCAGAGAGAGGGTTTTACATGATGTTTCATTCTCTATTAATAAAGGTGAAAAAATCGCAATTGTCGGGGAGACTGGTGCTGGAAAAAGTACTATAGCAAAACTTATTTTAAGGTTCTATCTACCTAACGAAGGGGATGTCAATTTTTATGGTGAATCATCAAGACAAGTTTCACAAAAATGGGCCAGAAAAAACATTGCTTATGTACCCCAGGAAAGCTTTTTATTTAGGGGTTCAATTAAAAACAATTTAATATACTCAAATCCGGAAGGTATTAATTTAGAACAAGAACTTCAAGAAATCGGAGTACTTAATTGGTTTGAAAGATATAAAAATGGATTAGACCAAGAAGTTGGTGAAAGAGGGGCTAATGTCTCAGCTGGAGAAAGACAATTTATAGCATTACTAAGAGCTGTTTTGGCCAAAAGAGAGATAATTGTTTTTGATGAGGCTACTGCAAATCTTGATATTGAGTCAGAAAATTCTATTCTTGACGCGACAGATACATTACTCGCATATCAAACTTCAATCGTCATCGCACATAGATTAGAAACAATAATTAACGCAGAAAAAATAATGGTCATGCACAATGGAAAATTAGTAGGTTTCGATAATCATAAAAATTTATTAAAAGATAATGAAATCTATCAAGAATTATTTTCAGCTTGGAACTTAGTTAACTAGTTTCTGCTCGCAACCTTTTATCAGCTATTTTAATATAATCTTTATTTATTTCATAACCTACATAATTTCTCTGCAGTTGTTTAGATGCTATTGCTGTAGTGCCACTTCCAATAAAAGGATCAAGAACTAAGTCTTTTTTAAAGCTATAAAGATTGATGAACCTCTTTGGAAGCTCAACAGGGAATGGTGCTGGATGGCCAATTTTTTTTGCCTTTTCGGGATTAATATTCCATATAGATAATGTAGATTCCATAAACTCATCTTTTTCAATTGTTGAAATTCCTCCGTTAGAATTTTTCATTGAATCTTTTGAAAAAACAAGACAGTACTCGTGTATATCTCTGATAACTGGATTTGAGGCTGACAGCCAGCTTCCCCAGGCAAAATTTGCATTTGCTCCTTTGGACTTTTGCCAAATAATTTCACCTCTCATAATGAAACCAATTTCAATTAAAACATCTGTAAAATATTTTGAAAACGGAATATATGGCTTTCTACCTAAATTTGCGACGTTTACTACAAGTCTTCCCCCAGAATTTGTAACTCTATAAGTTTCTGAAAAAACTTTATTTATCATTTTCCAATATTCTTCATCATTTAAATCTAAGTCACTATCTTTTCCAATATTGTATGGAGGTGAAGTGACTGTAAGTGAAACACAGTTATCAACAAGTTCTGCCATATTTTCAGAACTCTTGTTGAATATTTCATTTTTAACAGTGGAGGTATTATTATCTTGATGTATTTCTTTTAGTTCTTTCTCATTTTGAAAACTTGATACAAAAGCTTTTCTCGAGCCTGATCCACTTTTGAAAAAGGAATTTTTTTTCATATCTAAATTTTATATAGGTAAGTCATTTGATGTTTATCAATATATAAAAGATTCATGGTTTAGATTTAATAAATTTATTCGTTTTTCTTAAAGGATTGGCTTAAATTTATTTTAAGTCAATAAATTTTTCATTAACTTCTTCATCTTCTTCAAGACTTAATACCGTATTAAAATAATCATTTTCACTTGAATGTTTAATATAAGTAAGATTATCAATCTCTAAAATATTATTTCTAGGTTCTTCTTTTGAAATCCATAGAATTCTTTGCAAATTCGAATTTTGAATTGCATTTAAAAAAATTTCACTTAATTTCTTGTTTTCTTCCTCGAAAAATATTCCACAATATGCTCCCTTAGATGCTGTCGAAATATGTGAATCATCTGTTATATCACCGATGGCCTTTTTACCAGGAATTTTATCGATAAAATCTTGTGAATTTTTATCTGATACAAATACCCTTAAATCTTGATTTTGCACATCAAGTCTATTTAACAACTCAATATGTTCTTCATCTATTGGGTTAATAAAAAAAACAGGCATAGTAAAAGAGTAATCAAAAATAAAAAATAATTTAAATCAATACTTTTTCTTATTGGCTCAGCACTTTATTAATATAAATATATGGCAAATGTAGATATTGATTTAGGAAAATACTCTTTAGGGTGGTCTGACCCTGAAAAAAACGTCTTTAAACCTGAGAAAGGTTTGAGTGAAGAAATTATCCGTAAAATGTCTGAAATCAAAGAAGAACCCGAATGGATGCTCGATTTTAGACTTAAAGCATATAAAAGATTTCTTGATAAGCCTATGCCAGAATGGGTTGCAAAGGAAAAATTAAGTCAATTAGATTTTGATGATATTTATTACTACATAAAACCTACTGAAAATCAAGCAAACTCTTGGGATGAAGTACCAGAAGAAATTAAACAAACTTATGAAAAACTTGGTATACCTGAGGCGGAGAGAACATATCTTGCTGGAGTTACGGCACAGTATGAGAGCGAAGTTGTTTATCACAAAAATAGAGAAGATTTAGAAAAATTAGGCGTATTATTTTGTGATATGGATACAGCAGTTAGAGAGTATCCGGAATTAGTTCAAGAATATTTTGGAACAGTTATTCCTCCAGGTGACAACAAGTTTGCTGCACTAAATTCAGCTGTTTGGTCAGGTGGATCATTTATTTATGTCCCAAAAGGTGTACATGTCGAAGATCCTCTGCAGGCATATTTTAGAATTAATGCAGAAAATATGGGTCAATTCGAGAGAACCTTAATTCTTGTCGACGAAGGAGCTTCTGTACATTACATTGAAGGTTGTTCAGCACCTGTTTATACAACGGATGCTTTACATTCCGCAGTTGTAGAGATTGTTGTCAAAGCATCTGGAACTTGTAGATACACAACAATTCAAAACTGGTCAAATGATGTTTATAACCTAGTCACAAAAAGAGCACAAGCTTTTGGAAATGCAACAATGGAATGGATTGATGCGAATCTGGGTTCAGGTCTAACAGTTAAATATCCTTCTGTTTATTTAATGGAACCAGGCGCTCATGGAGAAGTGTTATCCGTAGCTTTTGCTAACTCAGGCCAACACCAAGATACAGGTGCAAAAATGGTTCATCTTGCTCCAGATACAACTTCTTTGATTACATCAAAATCAGTTTCAAAAGGTGGTGGAAGAGGAGCATACAGAGGCTTAGTCAGAGTTGAAGACGGCTCAGAAACAGCAAAAAGTTTTGTAAGATGTGATGCTTTGATTCTTGATGATGAATCAAGATCGGATACCTATCCTTATATGGAGATAGAAGAAGCATCAGCAGTGATTGGTCATGAGGCAACAGTGTCAAAAGTGGGAGAAGATCAACTATTCTATCTTATGAGCAGAGGTCTTTCTGAATCTGAAGCAACATCTATGATTGTCGCAGGATTTGTAGAAGAATTTACTAAAACGTTACCAATGGAATATGCCATGGAATTCAATCAACTGATTGAATTAAACATGATAGAAGCTGGCGCCGTTGGTTAATGAATAGGTAAAAATTGAAAAATAAATTATTTGAAAAAAAATTACAGTCACTTTCATCCAAAGACTTCAAAAACATTACTGCTAAAGATGAAGACTGGAAGTATCTTGGAAAGAAGATATTTGAACTTAATGATATTGAAATTGGCAAATCTAGTGATATAGAGGCTTCAAAAACATTTGATATTGATTCCAATTGTTTTACTTATGAAATCAATTCAGAGCATAATCATATTGCAATAGTTAACATTGATGAAGTCAAAAAACCTTTAATCAAAAAGTCAATAAAAAGGCCGTTTGATAAATTTAATATTGAACAATTTGAAAAAGTAACTGGTGGCTTTCAACTAAATATAAATGGAGATAGCGAACAATATTTTTCAGTAAATTTCCAATCTGAGGATAATGCGATTCCTTATATGGGAATTTATGTAGATAAGAACAAATCTGGAAAATTATATTTAAATTTTGACCAATTAGTTACCGGAAACATTTATCCAATTATTGAAATTTTACTTAACGATAATTCAAATTTGGAAATAATACTATCTGCAACTTCTCTAAAAGAGATCAATATTGTAAATTCCATATATGCACAGCTAGAGAAAGATTCAAATTTGACAATACATAATATAAGCACAGGAGCAGCATTGTCTCGTTCAAGAATGGATATAGATCTTTTAGGCAACGGTTCAGAATTCAGTTTAGATGGAATATATTTTGGTGAAGAAACGCAAATTCACGACAATAGAGTATTTGTAAATCACTTAGGAAAAAATACGTCATCAAACATGATTACTAAAGGTGTGTTAGGTGACCAAAGTAGCTCAATATTTACCGGCACAATACACATAGCTGAGGGAGCAGAAAAAACAGAATCTCATCAAGAAAATAGGAATATATTACTGAGCAAAGAAGCAACTGCTCAATCAGTACCTAATTTAGAAATTTTGTGTGACGATGTAATCTGCAGTCATGGATCTTCTGTAGGCCCCATTGAAGAAAATATATACCACTATGTTATGTCTAGAGGTATAAAAAAAGTTGATGCAGACAAATTACTTATAAAAGGTTTTTTTAATGAGGTAATTAATGACAGTAAATGGGATATAGTTCATGACAAAGTTTCTGAAATTATCGAAAGAAAATATATGAATTTAATTGGAAGAAAAAATGGTTAAAGTAAAAACTTTTAATACAACAGATATAATGCAAAATGCTTCAAAAGTTTTCAACATCGATGACAAAGAAATAGCTTTGTTTAATTGCGAAGGTAAATTTTATGCAATTGACGACCTCTGCTCTCATTCAGAAGCTAGTTTGTCAGAAGGAGAAGTCTACGACTGTAAAGTTGAGTGCCCACTTCATGGGGCAGAGTTTGATCTTAATACAGGAGAAGCCGTAACATTACCTGCAACAAAACCGGTTAAAACATATCCTGTTTATGTTGAGGATGGTTATTTGTACATAGAAATGAATGAAGATGCTTAATATAAAAAATCTTAAAGCTTCAGTAGGTGACGTTGAAATACTTAAAGGTATAGATTTATCAATAAAACCAGGGGAGCTCCATGCAATTATGGGTCCGAATGGATCTGGTAAATCAACTCTTTGCCATGTAGTTATGGGTAACGAAAACTTTACACATGAAGGAGTGATCGAAGTAAATGGCAATGATATATCAAAAATGAAACAGAATGAAAGATATGATTCTGGAGTTTTTCAATCATTTCAGTATCCAGTAGGACTCCCAGGGGTTACGCTATTAGAGTTTTCTCAAAACATTAATCCCGAACTTACTACGGAAGAAATCTTGGAAATAGCTAATAAATTTAATGTTGATGAATTTTTAGATAGAGAAGTTAATGTTGATTTATCTGGTGGTGAAAAAAAGCGATGTGAACTTTTTCAACTTGCTTTAAGCAAACCGAATATAGCATTACTAGATGAAATTGACTCAGGGTTGGATATCGACGCAATCAAAACTGTTGCAGAGCTAATAAATAATAACAGAGATTCTGAAACTTCTTATTTAATCGTTACCCATTACAGTAGAATTCTTAAATATCTTGAAGTAGATAAAGTACATGTAGTTGTAAAAGGGAATATTGCAAAGTCAGGATCAAAAGAACTCATTGAAGAAGTCGATTCTGGTGGATATACTCAGTATTAGGGCATAAATGACAGAAGAATTTAGAACTGAAAAAGACTCCATGGGAGAGTTCCAGGTTCCGATAGACGCAAATTACGGTGCATCAACTGCAAGAGCTGTTGAAAACTTTCCAATATCCAATATAAAATTTACAAGATCATTCATTAGAGCACTTGGAGAAATTAAGAAAGCTTGTGCTTATGTTAATTTAAATCTCAATTTGTTAAATAAGGAAATAGCAGAAGCAATTATCAATTCCTCTCAAAAAGTAATAGATGGTGTTAATGATGACGATTTTGTTTTAGACATATTTCAAACAGGTTCAGGAACCTCAACTAATATGAACGCCAATGAGGTGATTGCTGCACTTGCTTCACAAGAGTTAAATAAAGAAATTCATCCTAATGATCATGTAAACATGAGTCAATCATCAAACGATGTTATTCCTACAGCTACAAATATTGCCGCCGTGTTAGAAATTAAAGAAAATTTGATCCCAGCGATTGATAAATTAATTGTCTCCTTTGAAGAAAAAGGAAAACTGTGGGAGAAGGTATATAAGAATGGTAGAACACACTTAATGGACGCTACCCCTGTATCTCTAGGCCAAGAATTTAGTGGTTATGCAGCTTTAATTAAAGAGAGGAAAACAGATATAGAAAATTCATTAGTAAATGTCTCAAAATTAGCAATTGGTGGAACTGCAGTTGGAACTGGAATAAATGCACCTGAAAACTTTGGAAGTGATGTTTGTATTGAAATTTCTAAATCTTTAGAAATTTCATTTCAAGAAATTGAAAATCATTTTACTCGCCAAGGCTCTCGTGAAGAAATTGTACATCTCTCAGGTTGCTTGAAAGCATATGCAGCTTCAATGTTTAAAATAGCAAATGACATTAGATGGATGGGAAGTGGTCCTGTTTCTGGACTGAATGAATTAAAACTGCCTGCACTACAACCAGGTTCTTCAATCATGCCAGGAAAAGTAAATCCAGTTATTTCAGAAATGATGATGCAGGTATCAGCTCAGGTTATAGGCAATGATAATACCATTACATTTTCCTCTGCTAACGGCAATTTTGAACTCAATACAATGTTGCCAGTAATGGCGCATAATTTATTAGAGAGTATTTCAATTCTTTCAAGTAGTACTGATGTTTTTAATGATAAATTAATTAAAGATCTTGAAGCTAATACTGACAAGTTACAGGAAAATATACAAAGAAATTCTATATTAGTTACTGCATTAGTACCTCAACTTGGATATGATAAAGCTGCTGAAATAGCAAAAGAGGCTATGAGTTCAAACAAAACAATAAAAGAAGTTCTTTTAGATAGCAATCTTTTTTCTAGCGATGAAATAGACAATCTATTAGATATAGAAAAACTTATTTAATGATTCAAAATCTCGCAATTGCTTCGGATCACGCTGGATACAATTTGAAAACATTCCTTATAAACCAATTAGATTCTGATATAAATATAAAAGACTTTGGTACTGATAATGAAAATAGTTGTGATTTTCCTGATTTCGCGCAAGAATTATGCAATTTTATAAATGAAAACAATTCTTCTTATAGAGGTCTATTAATTTGTGGTAGCGGTGTTGGTATGTCAATTGCAGCAAATAAAATCAAGGGAATCAGAGCTGCCAATGTTGTAGATGAATTAACCGCTATTCAAAGTGTTGAGCATAATAATGTCAACGTATTGTGCTTGGGATCTAATAATGTTTCGAATGAAAATGCATTGAGTATAGTTCTAAAGTTTTTGAATACTTACATGCTTGAAGAAGAAAGATATATTCGCAGAGTTGGCAAAATAGAAAACTAGATTGCCATTTGCCAAATAGCTTTTATCCAATCATCATTAATTTCATTTCTTGCAAATACAACTACTCCGATCGCGCCTTCTTCATAAACTTCTCTCATTGAAGTTCCAGTTGTATAGACATCATCGCATATAAGCAAAGGATCTGATTCATTGTATGTGCAGTATTTTTTTAAAGCTTTTTCAAAGGGAATTCCCCCTCTAGGAATACCTTTAACATCACAAAAAGTAAGTTTTTCGCTTACAATTTTCGCCAGAGCTTCATAATCTTTTTCGGTTAAAGCATCACATTCTACTTTCCAAGTTAATGGAAGTCCCGCATGTGAGATAAAGTCTTCTTTTATAAATAAGTTCATACTAACTTTCTCAATTTTAGCGGATTAAAACATACAGTTCCAAGACTTACATGATCGGCTCCAATATTTGCATAGTTTTGAATATCTTCCATGGAATCTATTCCTCCGCCAGCAATTACTTCAACTTGAGGAAAGTGATGTTTTATGTGTTTAATAAACTTTTCAGTATAAGGAATTAGTTCTTTTCCACTTAGACCACCTTTCTCAACAGGCAGAGTGTTACAAGCATGAATTTGTTTAAAGTTAAATTTAGTAATGTAATTTTCGAGCTCAATAAAAGTTGTAAGTGGTGAAATTTTTCCAATGAACCAATCTCGACTATCCGGATTAAATTTTTCAATACCATCTAAGTAATGTTCATCAATGTTTGGACATGACATATTGACTTCAATATTAAAATTTTCTGGCAATCTTTCCGCAAAAATTCTCCAGTCGTTTCTTTCAATACCTGCGATAGAAAATACTTCATCTTCTTTGTGTTTGACAAGTCCAATATTTAAGCCAGGATTTCTTAGGCCAATTTTATTTACCCAGCCTCTTTTGGTGTAGCGCAGAGTTTTTGCTATTTGTATTATTCGCCCTGTTCTTTTCTCAATAGTCCAGCTACCTGATACGGAAATTGTACTTTTTGTTTTTATATAATTTCCAAATGGTGCAGCTATAAATTTTTTCATATATCTAATTCATTCATTACATAATCCAAATTATTTATTATGGATCTTCCCATAACTATATATTTTGCTCCTGCAACTATAGCATTTTCTGGAGTTGTAGTATTTTTTTGATCATCTTTGGTATCGTTGTTTAATCTGATTCCTGGTGTAACAATTAAATCATAAAGATTTTTCGTTCTCTCTATTTCACTTGGAGGACAAATAACACCGTCAACGCCACATTGCTTAGCCAAAAGAAAATCTTCAGATACACCCTTACTCATTTTTGCATTCATTATTGAGCTTGTAAGAGCTTGACTAACTCCTAAAATTTTTAAAGAATCATTTTTGCTTGAAGAGGCTTTTTGTAAAGCATCTTTACCCGACGCAATGTGTATAGTTAAAAAATCTGCTCCCAGATTATTAGCACTTTTTGTGGCTTTTTTTACTGTGTTGGGAATATCATGAAGTTTAAGATCAAGAAAAACAGTCCATCCATCTTTTTTCAACTTTTCAACTACTTTTGGCCCTTCAGAGATAAACATTTCAAGACCAACTTTTATTCCAAAAATGTGACCTTCTAATTTTTTTAACATAAATTCAAATTCGTTAAGATTAGGTCCATCTAATGCAAAGAATATAGGTTTAACTGACATTTTGTATAGCCTCCATATCATCTAAAACTTTCTCTTGAAGTAAAAATGCCTCTAAAAATGCTTCTGCTTCTCTAACTGAAGATACTACTGCGACTCCTGAATCGTGCGAAAGTCTTCTAATTTTCCATCCGTCAGTGTATTCATTCGCATACGTTGGAGTATTAATGACTAAAGATATTAATTTTTCTTCGATAATAGTTAATGATGTTGGGGATTTATCATTGGCT
>CACHBU010000002.1:0-150492 GCA_902578135.1 uncultured Candidatus Actinomarina sp. | reverse complement strand
AGCAACTCCAGTAATGGATATTTTTGAATCTTTTGAATCTCAAGACCCTTTATCAAGATTTAGAGCCTGGACAAACGAAAGATTCTTAAGATACCGACTTTTGGGATCAATTGGTCTTTCACTTTTTTTGGGTGCAGGAGCATCACAATTATGGGAACAAGTTTTACTGTTTTTGAATCAACACAACTTTGGTGTCAATGATCCAGTCTTTCAGGCAGATGTCTCTAGATATGTTTTTGGATTACCTCTTTATAGACTATTTGTCTCTTGGGGTTTTCAACTTGTAATTTTTACGTCATTAATAATTTTATTATTTTTTGTTGCGACTGGTGCATTACAACTCAGACAAGGAAGACTACCTGAAGTTAGTAGTGGTGCAAAAGCACATTTGTCTGTCCTTCTTGCATTCATAGCAATCTTGAAAGCCTTTGCATATCGTCTTGACTCCATGGAACTTCTTTACTCACCGAGAGGAAAGGTTTTTGGTGCAAGCTATACAGATGTTGTTGCACACCTACCAGCTTTAAACTTACTTATCCTAATCTCCCTTTTTGGTGCAGTTTTGCTTTTAGTAAATATAAAAAGAAGAGGATGGTTACTTCCTGCAACAGCTATTAGCTTATGGTTGGCAGTATCGATAATTGTTGGAGGTCTTGTCCCTGCAGCAATACAGAGATTTAGAGTAGTTCCTGACGAATTAAATAAAGAGCTGCCCTATGTCGATAGTCACATTGACTATACAAGGCTTGCTTATGGATTAGATAGTATAGAGGAAAAGTCGTTTGCAGCATCCCCTGATTTATCACAAAATGATATTTCCAACAATAAGCAGACTGTAGATAATATCAGACTTTGGGACCCAACGGTATTAGCAGAGACATATAGTCAGCTGCAGGAAATTAGGGCATACTATGCACTTCAAGAAGTCGATGTTGATAGATATAAAATCAACGGAGAGTTGACACAAGTAATGGTTGCAGCAAGAGAGCTTGATCAAACAAATTTACCAGCTGTTGGTTGGGTTAATGAAAGACTACAATACACTCACGGTTTTGGTGTAGTTTTTAGTCCAGCTAATAATGTTGCAAGTCAAGGCCAACCTGATTTTTATGTCAAAGGCGTTCCAGCAACCACCACCGTTACTGAGCTAGAGGTAGAACAACCAAGAATTTACTTTGGTGAATCTGCTGATTCTGTAGAGTATGTTGTTGTTAATTCGCTTCAAGATGAAGTTGATTATCCATTATCAACTGAAGGTCAATCTGTTGCCTACACAAATTATTCTGGAGATGGTGGAGTAGGAATTGGCTCTTTCTTTAGGAGACTTGGTTTTGCATTAAGATATGGTGAGCTGAATCTTCTAATTTCTAATCAGTTATCAGATGATTCCAAATTGATTATGGAAAGAAATATTGTAAGTAGAGTCAAAAAAGCTGCTCCATTTCTTTATACAGACAACGATCCATATTTAGCCCTAATCGATGGAAATTTATTCTGGATTATTGATATGTATACAGTAAGTGACAAATATCCATATGCTCAACCTGCAGATACTAGGAGATTAAATGAAAATTCAGGATTGCCAATAAACTTCAACTACCTAAGAAACTCTGTAAAAGCAGTTGTTAATGCTTATGACGGCACAATGAATTTTTATATCGTTGATGAAAATGACCCTTTAATGTCTGCATATAATGACATTTTTCCAAATTTGTTTTCATCAAAGAATGAAATGAGTCCAAAATTATTAGATCACATCAGGTATCCGGAAGATTTATTCACAATTCAGTCTGATATGTATCGGGATTATCACATGACTGATCCAAGGGTTTTTTATGCCGACGAGGATCCATGGGTTATTCCATCTGATTCATCAACAACTCCGAGAGTTGGTACTTTGAGAGGTGAATTTACGGAAATAGGTTTTAAGCCGATGTTGCCCTACTATCTTTTAATGAGCTTGCCAGGTGAAAGTGATTTAAGTTATTTAATTTTTCAGCCATTTAATCCAGAAAACAGACCTAACATGCAGTCATTTTTAGTTGCAGATGCTGATCCGGAAAACTATGGTCAACTAATAGACTTTAGGCTACCAAAGGGAGAATTTGTTGACGGACCAAGTCAGGTAGCGACTAGAATAAATCAAGATCCGGACATATCTCAAATATTTACATTGTTAGACCAGCAAGGTTCTAGCGTTATAAAGGGTAATTTGTTTGTTGTTCCGATCAATCAGTCAATTCTTTACTATCAACCAATTTACCTTCAAGGTGAACAAAACCCTTTACCAGAATTTAAATTTGTTGTTGTTGTCTTTCAGGACAGGATCATAATGAGAGAGACACTCTCTGAAGCCCTTGCAAATATTTTTGGGGATGAATTGATTAGTGATGTTGTACAGGACACTGAAGGTGAAAACCCGTTAGATATATTAGCTAAAGCAACGAAAGCTTTTGAACAAGCACAGGAAGAATTGCAAAAAGGTAATCTTGGTAAATATCAAGAATTAATTGATCAAGCTCAACAGTTTGTTGATCTTGCAATTGAACTATTAAACAAATAACAAAAATTTTTATCTTGAGTTTAATTTAAAGTAAGTTACTATTAATATTCAGCGCGGGGTGGAGCAGTCTGGTAGCTCGCTGGGCTCATAACCCAGAGGTCGTAGGTTCAAATCCTACCCCCGCTACTAGCTACCTTATAAATAGGTCTATTATTCTTTTTCTTCCAGTAGAAGCAGCAATTAATTTAAGAGTAAATAGCCCAGAAGCACCTAGATAAAGTAAGCTACCTAATACTAAAAAAATTCTCCAAAATAAAATTGTGTCCATAATTAAATTATAAACTGCCTCTAGTTAATCACTACCTGGTTAATTCAAAAATTTCATTGGCCGTTATTTCACCATTGATTGTCGAGATAATTTCTAAATTGTCATTTAGCACTAGAGTAGTAGGAATACCACTCCAAATAAATTGTATAAGAATACTCTCTGCGACGACATTATCCAATATGTTTTGATATGATATATCATTTTCTTTAATAAACTCTTTGCCATTTTCTTCTGAATCTTCAACTAAAATTCCGATAACAGAATATCCTTGGGTCTCTGATAATATTTTTAACTCACTCACTTCGTTTTGACACGGAATACACCAACTTGCCCAAATATTTAAAATGACGAATTTTTCATTTGAATTTAAGTTAGAGATCTCTTTCAAATCTTCCAGTACAATGCCATCATTTATATTTGTGACGCTAACAATTTCTAATTCATCGTTATTTGTTGAATTGATTAAGACAATTATTAAAGTCATAGTTAGCAGTAAGAGAATAAAATTTCTTTTGAACATAATTTAATTTAATAACCTAATACAAATACAATACTAATAATGGAATTAGAAAACATTATTTATCCTGGATTTAATAAAACATTATCCGAATTAAAAGCTCTTTCGAAAGTCAAAAAGAAATCATGTGAAATTGTTGATTTAACAGAAATTGAATGGGTACGTGATGTTTTGCGACATAGAGTAGAGGAAATCGGCTCTTATGACATTAAATTTAGAAAACCGACAGAGGAAGAAATTGAATCTGTATCAAAAATTGTTGGTGCTGATATTGATATGGATGAGTTAAAAAATAATTTTCATAAAAATAAAAGAATCATTGGGATTACTTCTGGAAAAGGTGGGGTTGGAAAATCTACTATAACTTCACTATTGGGTATTGCATTTGATGAGTTGGGTAAAAAAGTTGGAATTATGGATTCAGATATTTGGGGTTATTCAGTGCCAAAAATATTAGGAGCAAAATTTCCACCAATACCATTTAATGAGAGAATATTCCCATCACGTATAAATAATCTTAATGTTATCTCAATGGATTATTTTGTTAAACAGGATGAAGCAGTAATTTGGAGAGGTCCAATGTTACATAAAGCAATAGAACAATTTTTATTTGAAGTTTTGTGGCATGACATTGATATTTTGCTTATAGATATGCCACCTGGCACTGGCGATGTTTCTATTTCCTTATCTCAATTTTTAAAATATTTTGAAAATATAGTTGTTACAACACCACAAACAAATGCAACTATAGTGGCTGAAAGATCTGGAATTATGTCAAAAAAAGTAAATGCCAGCATTATTGGTGTCATTGAAAACATGTCATACATGGAAGCAGAAGGAAATAAAATATATCCTTTTGGCAAAGATGGGGGAAAAGAATTGTCTAACAAGTTAGATGTACCGTTTATAGGAGAAATCCCCCTTTTAGAGGATATAACTGTATCTTCGGAGGGTAGTAATTTATTTGCATTTAAAGAAAGTTCAGAATTTCAAAATATACTTTCAATAGCTAATGAAATTTTAAAATTTCAACCGAAGAAAAAACCTATCGATTTAAAAATTAATTAATAACGAAACTTACAACTGAAAGAAGCAAACAGTAAAATCCAAAATATTGCAATTTTGAATTTGTGGTGAATTTTACAAGAAGGTTAATTGCTAAGATTCCAGTAAACATAGCAGCAACTGTTGGAATAATAATATTTGTATTTATTTCAAAAGATTGATTAACAAATGTTAGGCTCCATGCTCCAAAGATTGTTGGTATTCCAAGCAATAGAGAATAATATATTGCATCAGCTTTTTTAACACCTATGTACATGGCAGTTAGGAGAGTAATTCCAGACCTTGAGACTCCTGGAAAAAGAGCAAAAGCTTGAACTATTCCAATTATAAATGCATGGCTAATAGTTATTTCATTAATACTAAAAACATTTTTAGTTTTAATTTTTTCAGAAAATATTAACAATACAGAGACGACAAAATAAGCAATTCCTGTGTAAATCAATATTTGAGAGCTGTTATCTATTATTTCTTGTATTGGTGTCAATAATCCAACTACAACAGCTGGAATAATTCCAACAGTAATAATTTTGAGATAATATTTAAAAACTTCAAAATTATAAAAAATATTTAAAATTCTAGTCCTATAAAAAATCAAAATTGAAAACAAAGTTCCTATATGAAGAAATGCAATATCATTTGTGTTTAGGTCAACTTCAGGTAATAATTCATCAAAAATAACTAAGTGACCACTAGAAGATATTGGTAAAAACTCTGTTATACCTTGAACAATTCCTAAAAATATTTCAGTCATGTCAGTTTATTGTTGAAAAATGCCAGCCATTACAATCACTGCAATTATATATACGAAATTTCTTATTGTATTCCTTTTCTATGTACAGTCTTTCCTTTCTTGCATCAACTTCGTCGTTGTATCTACGTTTATCCTTACATCTATTTTCTTTTTTCATCACATTAATTACATTAAATTTGAAAAATGTATATATGTGCTCTAACTAATTTATTTTTTTTAAAGTAAAGTTAGAACTGTGAGTTATTTATTTGTTGCTTTAAGTTACCTAATTGGTTCTATAAATTTTGCATATTTAGTGGCAAAATATAAAAAATTAGATATATCTTCTTCAGGAAGCGGAAATCCTGGAACTTCAAATGTAATGAGAACCATTGGGAAAAAGTATGCCGCAATTGTGTTAATTGGAGATCTATTTAAAGGCATTATTCCAATTTTTCTATTTGATGAAAATTTACTTTTATGTGGATTTGCTGCTGTTGTTGGGCATATATATCCAATATTTTATAAATTTAAAGGTGGTAAAGGGGTTGCAACGTACATAGGTGTGTACATTGCTTTTTCTACACTTAACCCTATTTCGTATGATTTATTTGAAAATTCTTATTTCTTATTTTTGAATATTCCTGTACTTGCAATTTTTTATTTTGTAGTTTTTAAAATTTCTAGAATTTCTGCGATTGCAAGTTTGTTAACCGTATTTATATCCAGCCTAATATTATTTATGTCATTTAATGTTTTTCAAGATCGATTTATTGTCTTTTTGTTATTTTGGTTAATTGTTTTCAAACATTCTGAAAACATTAAAAGACTTAATGAGGGTAGAGAAAATAAATTCTGAAAAAAAAGAAAAATAAAAATTAATTCGTTAATATTAAAACAAGTAAACGTTCAGTTGGGACAGGGCAATGGGATCAACACTAGTATTAATATGTTTAATGTTATCGCTATCAATAGCGGTGATTTTTCCAGAAATGAAATATTCTGAAACTAGAAATTCTTTGTTTTCTTCAGAATTTGAATATATGGTAAGTAAACAACGTAAAGGTTTTTTAATTTTAGGACTATCAGCGCTTCTTACTTTTTTTACCTCTATTCAAACTCTTTCTGTAAGTATATTTGTACTTCACCTTTTATTAGATGTAGTTTTTGGTATTTATGCTTATGCATCATTCCAAGTAAGAGCTTCCTTGATACAGATGCAAAATATTAGCTCTGTTGATGAAGATATTCATGAGCTTGATGAATACGAGTATTTAAAGCAAGCTGTTTAATTTGGCCAATTTAGAGTCTAATTTAAATAATCTTTCTGAAATATTTGATAAATTAAATGAAATTCGAGAGACTTCTCTAACTATATCTAGAGCCATTGTTAGAGATTGTTCAAAGAGCATCAGATTTATTCATAGAAACGATATAAATGGTGCTGAGGAATTTATTGATAGTGCAAAAAAGAAAATAACAGAGCTAAAAAAGCTTACTGAAAATGTATCTGAAATTAGTTTTGCTGGATATGTTCTCGATGCAGAGAGAGAGTATGTAGAAGCAGTTCTATTTTATATATATGAATCAAAGGGATACATTGAACCTTTTGAGAAATTTAATGTTCATCCATCAAGTTATATTCAGGGACTTGGGGATACTGTTGGAGAGTGGAGAAGAAAAGCTTTGGATAATTTAAGAAACTTAGAACTTGTAAAGTCAGAATCTTATCTCAATATTATGGAAGAAGGTTTAGGAATTCTAAACGAGCTTGATTATCCAGATGCTTTAACTGGGGGATTAAGAAGATATGCTGATAATGCCAGAGGTATTATTGAAAGAACAAGATCCGATATAACAAATGCATTTGTCAATGAGTCATTAAGAAATGATATCTCTAATATAAAGAAAGATGAAATATAAATATATAACTGGAAAAGTTTTAGAGATTGATCCAAAATCTGGTTGGAAAGACGGTATGCTTTTAGAAGAAATTTATCCCGACTCTTCTTTTGTTAGTGGTAATAATCCAGAAAGCATGATGATGAAACCATTTATAAAAGATAGAAAAGTATACGCAAAATATACATTTGAAAAAAGATTCGAAGGTGGCCCTGGATTGGTACATGGTGGAATTTTATCAGCTGCTTTAGATGATATGATGGGCTACTCAACAATAATTCATAACAAGTTTGCAGTTACTGCAAATCTTGAACTTAATTTCCTAATTCCAACACCTGTATTAAAAGAATTTGAAATATTTGCATGGGTTAAAGATATAGACGGAAAAAAAATTTACACCGAGTCGTTGATCAAGTCAGATGAGCAAACTCATGTAGAGTCTTCTGCATTGTTTATTGATTTAGGATTAGATGCAGCAGAGTTTTTTGCACCAAACAAAAATTACCCATGATTTAAATTTTTGACATTAAAAAGTGACTCATAGACTGAATACTAATCATTGGATTCACACCTGAACAACGAGGGAAGGTAGAAGCATCGACAATATAGACATTGTCTAAACCATGCACTTTTCCATCTAAATCAACCACACCATGTTCGGGGTTAGGATTGATTCTCGCAGTACCCATTTGATGTGCTGACCCGAGAAGCATTCGATACGGTTCATTTTTCATTAATTCAACTTTGTTAATAAACTCTTCGATACTTTCATTTGAAGATTTTTTCCAATGCATCGTCGGTGAACTTGCAACCATAATTTCTTCTGCTCCAGCTAAGTAATTAGCCTTTACAAGATTTACAATTCCATGAATTAAATTAGTGTGATCAAAGTCATTTAACTTATAATCCCATAAATGTTGAGGGTATTTATTGATTATGGAACCAGAACTTGTATCGGATGTCAAAACAATACTTCCAGACCAATTATTGTAACTTTTTATGAATTCGCTAAAACTATCTAAATTATTTGGAAAAAACGGGAAGAAAAGGCTTGGATGCATTGGAAGACCTTCTAATAGGTAACCGTAATTATCTTTTAGAAATAAATTGTCATCTGAATAAATTCCCTGCATTGTACCTGCCCATGGTTTTTGTTCCTCTGAAAACTTACCTGCAACACCTGAAACAGGATGAAGTTTTAAATTACGACCAAGATGTTTATTTTTATATCCGCTATCGAGCAAAATTTTAGGAGTATTTAAGGAACCTGCTGCAAGAATTACTCTGTCAACAGTAATCTCATGTAATGTACCATTATTTTCAACATTAATATGGGTAGCTTTTCCATTAGATATTTTGAGACTTCTGATATTTGTATCACTAAATACTTTATTAGGTTCAAATCTTTCTTCTGAAAACCAAATTTTGTTGGAGGAGTTGATGCTTTCGTCATAACGACCAAAAGTACTGAAACCTGATTCTGTGCAATCTGCGTTACTTGTATTCCTTGGAATAATTTTATAACTTAAATTATTCAGCTCTAACCCCTCAGCCAATTTTTTTTCTTTTTGCGGTATTCGATTATTTTTTATATCAACATTTAATTCCTTGCATACATAATCCATACTGTTTTTAAATTCGCTGGAATTGAAATAGTTAGCTTGTTTGGTTAGTGTATCCCATTCATTCAAAATTTTATCTGGAGTCCTGAGTGAAGTTGTCCAGTTCACACTTGTGCCACCACCAATTCCCATTCCAGCTAAGAGTAAAACTTTATACCCTCTCGTTTGTTGAATTCCATAAGTGTCGTAAAAGTTGTGATATCCAAATGTTTCATTGTTGGTCATACCATTTCCGGAACTTCCTTTTTCAAAAATACCTACTTCATATTTTTCATTGAGAACACTAGCTGCGATACCTCCACCAGAACCACTTCCAATTACTGCTACTTCAATACTCTTAGGAATTGATATATTCTTCTTTTCAATTTTTGTATTTTTATATATTGGATAATCAAGATGTTTATATACAGATCCCTCTCCATTAAGAGATCTTGCAGTACTTAATCCAAATAATGCAGTGATACCAGAACCAAGTTTTCTCAATAACGATAAGTTGGAGCTTTGTAGATTTCTCACAAATTTTGGAATACTTGAATCCTTTATAAAAATTTTTCTTGCTTCAAAAGAAAATATAAAAAAGACAACTTTAAGCAGTACAATTTCTGATCTATCAGGTAAATTCTCAAGAATAAAATTAAAATACTTTTCTGAGTTTTTTGTTTCTTCTTCGTTGAAATCTGGGTACAAACTTGAAAAAATGACCCTAAATGTCTTTGATATTCTGTTATCCATATATATATTCTACAGGTAGTTCGTTGACGTACTATTTGTCATAACAAAATTTAGCTTTAATTCTTAATGTTTAAAAAATACTTTTTGCATGCTCATTACATGCGCATTTTGTTGATAGAATTTTAGTATGGCTGATGTTGATAACACTTTTACGTCCAGTAAATTAAATAATATTTCTCAATGTCATAGTTCTTTTGGAAAAAATAATCAGTTAGCTAAGCCTAAATTAGATCGTTGGAAAGATTTAAATAATGCAATTATTGATTGGATGAATAACGATGCTATTGAAGAGACCTCTATAAAAATAGCTGAGCAAAATAATTTTCAATTTTACGACAAAATTCAAAAAGCAATATTATCTGATTTATTTACAAGATTTAGAACAATATATCCAAAAAGAGATGCTGAGTTCAATCATGATTTTCCGATTAAAGAAATAAATAAAGAAATTAATGGTGAAGAGTATGCTTTAACAACATACTTCACATATGAGTTCATTGACCAGGGATCTTCTGAATTTATAAAATTAAAAACTGCTTTTGATCCCGAGCCTGAGTTAATTGATAAAGCTATAATTTCAAAATTAAAAGCAGAGAATGAAGATTTTTATACTGCCTCGATTGAGCGGGAAGACTTAGAAGAAATTGAATTAGTTGAAAATCCAGATGAAATTATTGATCAACATTTTGCCATATTAGAAAACTTTTTAAACAACAGACAAGCTCGCAATCCAGGTGAGTTGTGCAGTAGGGGATGTGACATGGCATCACGTTGTGGTCAATTTCCTTTAATTAATATAGATAAGCTTACTAATCGAATAAGAGAGGTAAAAATATCAAAGACAAATACTATTAAGTTACAAAACTGTGAAAGAAGAGCTGCCTGGAATGTTCAGTACGGAATACCAAGAGAAGACTACATTGAATATGAGTCTGAATCATCAGGAACCAAGTTTCATAATTACTCACAGGAAATGCTTGTTAATAATAACAGCTTTACAAACGACGATGACATTGAGAGATTTAATGAAATAACTGAAAGTGAGGAGTCGATAACACGTGAAAAACTTTTTAGAAAATATAAGGAACTGATTGAAAAGTTAAAGCCATATAGCAATTTATCAATTACAAAGTCTGAATTTAATTTAGGGTTCACAATTGTTGCTGACGGTAAAGGTTTAAAAAATGGAGAAGTAGTTGATAAAAAAGTTGCAAGTGTGTTTATGGGACGTGCAGATTTAGTAGGACGAGTTGATGGCACTCCAATAATCATTGAACTTAAAACTAGGCCTGAATTATCTGAAGATTTTCTAGAAGCACAACTTTATGCTCTTGGTGCGTCAAAACTACTCAATGTTAAAGAAATTACAATATTGCATATTTATTTGCCGGATGAAGACTCAAGTATAAAAGAGAGAAAATTTTCCGAGAGTGAATTAGCAGAGGCTGAGAAAAAATATGAATCTTTAGCAATCAAATCTGCTTCATGGATTCCCTTTGATGCTTTAAGTCCTGCTTATAACATAGGAGACTGGTGTGAATTTTGTGAGTTTAAAAATACCTGTTTAGAAAATAGATAAGTGTATGTTTAGATGTAAACAAATATATACTTATTAAGATGAATCTTTCAAAAACACATATTGAGCTAGTAGAAAAAGTGTATGCAACACTTGAAGATAATGTAGCAAAACTAAGATCAAGAAAATCCGACTCATTGACTTTGGCAGAGAAAATTCTTTATGGTCATGCTAGAAACGTCAATGAAGTATCTATGAATAGAGGAGAAGACTTTGGTGATTTCTTGCCTGACAGAGTTGCAATGCAAGATGCTACAGCTCAAATGGCTTTACTGCAATTTATGCAGGCTGAACTTCCAAATACTGCAGTTCCCACAACAGTACACTGTGATCACTTAATTCAAGCTTATGAAGGAGCAAATAGCGACTTAAAAGTAGCAAACAAGAATCATAAGGAAGTATTTGATTTTTTAAGAACTGCTTCTCAAAAATATAATATTGGTTTTTGGGGGCCTGGAGCTGGAATCATCCATCAAGTAGTTCTTGAACAATATGCTTTTCCAGGCGGAATGATGATCGGAACAGATAGTCATACTCCAAATGCTGGGGGTATGGGCATGATTGCAATTGGTGTTGGTGGCGCAGATGCTGTAGATGTAATGGCTGGTATGCCTTTTAATACAAAAATACCAAAACTAATCGGAATAAAATTGACGGGTTCTTTAACTGGATGGACTTCTCCAAAAGACATTATCTTAAAAGTCGCTGAGATGCTTACTGTAAAGGGAGGTACAAATGCAATTGTCGAATATTTTGGAGAAGGTACCGAATCAATATCTACAACTGGAAAAGCTACGATAACTAACATGGGTGCTGAAATTGGTGCAACCTGTTCAATATTTCCATTTGACTCCAAAGGTGAAGAATATTTAATTGCCACTGGAAGGTCTGATATTGCAAAACTAGCAAAAAATAATATGCATTTGTTAACAGCTGACCAGGACGTCATTGAAGATCCAAAATCATATTTTGATCAAGTTATTGAGATAAACTTAGATTCACTTGTTCCACATATAGTAGGTCCACATACTCCAGATTTAGCTCGCCCGATTACAGAGTTAAAAGAAGATGCTGAAAAAAATAATTATCCTGTAGAAATTTCCAATGCTTTAATAGGATCTTGTACTAATTCATCTTATGAAGATATAGGCCGTGCAGCATTTATAGCGAGAGAAGCTGCAAAAAAAGGATTAAAGTCAAAAGTCCCTTTAATGGTTACTCCAGGTTCAGAAGTTACAAGAGCAACTATTGAAAGAGATGGATACCTTAAAGATTTGGAATCTATTGGAGCTACGGTGTTGGCAAATGCTTGTGGGCCTTGCATTGGTCAGTGGAAAAGAGATGATATAGGTGAAGGTGAAATTAATACAATTGTTTCCTCGTATAACAGAAATTTTCCTGCTAGAAATGATGGAAATAAAGAAACACTTTCATTTATTGGCTCACCAGAGTCTGTAATTGGATTAGCTCTAGGCGGTTCATTAGATTTTGATTTTTTAAATGATTCTTTAATGAATGATTCAGGAGAAGAAGTAAAACTAACACCTCCTGTTGCAGAAGAGTTGCCTTCAGAGGGGTTTGCAAATACATTAGAAGGATTTATTCAGCCTGCAAACGGAGATGAAGTAGAGGTGAAAATTGATCCAAAATCTGAAAGACTCCAGGTTTTAACACCATTTGATTCATTTACTCCAAACAATTATTTAGATATGACTGTAATTATGAAAGCTGTTGGCAAATGTACTACAGATCATATTTCACCTGCTGGGAAATGGTTAAGGTTTAGGGGGCACCTAGAAAACATCTCACAAAATTTGTTTATTGGTGTAAATAACGCTTTTACCGAAGAGTCCGGAACAGGCATTAATACTTTAAACAATGAAGTGATGACACTTCCAGATCTTGCTAAAGCTTATCATGAGAACTCAGTGAACTGGATTGCTATTGGGGATGAAAACTATGGCGAAGGATCTTCCAGAGAACACGCTGCAATGGAACCAAGGTTTAGAGGGTGTAGAGTGGTTTTAGTAAAAAGCTTTGCAAGAATACATGAAGCAAATTTAAAAAAACAAGGTATCTTGCCTTTAACTTTCTCTGACAAAAATGACTACGAGAAAATTGAACAAAACGACAAAATTACAATAACTAAGCTTGATGAAATAAGTCCAGGAAGCACTGTTACAGTAACTCTCCAAAAAGAAGATGGTTCCTCAGTTGACATTACTGCTAATCATTCTCTTTCGGATGAGCAAATAAAATGGTTTGAAAGTGGTTCAGCTTTAAATCACATAAAAGAAAATTAATGGATAACTTATCTGAAAAAATAAAACAATTAAGAAACGAATATAGCGATTCAGATTTTTTAATCGAACATTTAGACAAAAATCCAGTACAGCAATTTACAAACTGGCTAGATGATGCAATTGAAACAAAAATTTACGAACCAAATGCTATGGTTTTGGCTACATCTGTTGATGATCAACCAAGATCTCGTTATGTACTCTTTAAAAATATTGTTGATGATAAATTAATTTTTCATACTCATTACGAGAGTCCTAAAGCACTTGAAATGCTTGCAAATCCAAATATTTCAGGAATATTCTATTGGGCAGAAATTCACAGACAAGTGAGATTTCAAGGCATTGCAAAAAAAGCTGATAAAACAATATCTGATGAATATTTTTCAACTAGACCTAGGGGAGGTCAACTAAGTGCATGGGCTTCAGATCAAAGCTCAATTATCCAAAATAGAGAAGAAGTAACAAATAAAATAGCTGAGTTAGACAAAAAATTTGAAAACCAAGAAGTACCAAGACCAGATTTTTGGGGAGGTTTTGAGATTGATGTAAATTATTGGGAGTTCTGGCAAGGAAGAAGAAATAGAACTCATGATAGGTTTTGTTATACTCAAAACACCCAAGGTTGGAATATCGAAAGATTGTCTCCATAATGAGAGAAATCAAAGTTACCAAAAATTTCATTAATTCAGCAGAAAATTCTGTGTTGTACGAGTCTGGAAACACGAAAGTATTGGTTACCGTCTCAGTTACAGACCGAGTTCCTGATTGGTTATCAAATGCTGAAAAAGGCTGGGTTACAGCTGAATACAATATGCTTCCAGGTTCATCTGGCAATAGAATTTCTAGAAAATCATTCGAAAGTGGAAGGTCAAAAGAAATTTCAAGATTAATCGGCCGTTCTCTCAGAGCTGTTTGTAATTTAGGAATAATTAATGGTTATTCTTTTACTGTAGATTGTGATGTTCTAGAAGCAGATGGTGGAACTAGAACAGCATCAATTAACGGTGCTTGGATAGCTTTAAATGATACCTTTACAAAGATGGTAAATGAAAACAAATTAGTACAAAACCCATTAACAAGCAAAGTTGGTGCAATTTCTGTTGGTATTGTAGATGGAGAGCTAGTTGCTGACTTAGATTATGCTAAGGATTCAAATGCTGAGGTTGACCTAAACCTTGTTTTAAATGAAAAATTTGAAATCTTGGAGATTCAAGGCACAGCTGAAGGTAAACCATTTTCAAAAGATAATCTTGATAGCTTATTTAATATTGCAAAAGAATGTGTTGAAGAAATATTTAAGATACAAAATTAATAAGAATGCAAATCATTTTAGCTAGTCAGAATAAAAATAAGTTAAAGGAATTATCTACAATATTTCAAATAAATTCAAGTAAACATTCTTTGGTGTCTCCCAGTAGAGTTTTAAATGTAATTGAGGATAAAGAAACTATAAAAGAAAATGCTGAAAAAAAGGCCTTAGAGTATTTTGAGTTTTATGATTTACCAGTAATTGCAGATGACTCAGGTCTTTTTGTAGATGCACTTAATGGTGCTCCCGGTGTTCATTCAGCTCGTTTTTCAGGAGAAAATGCAAATGATGAAAAAAATAATGATAAATTATTAGATTTGCTTCAAAATAATTCAAATAGATCAGCAACTTTCAAAACAGTTTTATGTTTTTATGATGGTAAAGAATTTATGTATACCTTAGGTGAACTAAATGGTGAAATTTTATCTTCACCCAGAGGAGAAAATGGTTTTGGTTACGATCCTATATTTGAAGTAAATGGTAGAACTCTTGCTGAAATGACATTAGAAGAAAAATCGGAGATTAGTCATAGAAAAAATGCGACAATTAAGATGGTTGAGTTGTTAAATGAAATATAAAACATTATTAAAATTTCTATTTGTTTTCCTTATATTTTCTGCATGTGAAGTTAAGTGGGACATGGAAATTTCTTTCGAAGAAGACTTATCGGGAAGTTACTCAATAGCAGTATTGATAGATCAAGAAGCACAAATGTATGCGGTTGAGACTGGGCAATCCTCAATTGGAGGCTTAGATGCAATACTGTCAAATCTTCCAGATGGTTTCGGTTCAAGTGTTTATCAAGAAGGAAACTATTTGGGAATTCTTATTAGAAACGATTTTGAAGATACAGATGAGTTGTTATTACAGTTTGAACAATTAAAGTCTGAGGAAAATACTGCTTTACTATTGTTACCAATTCAGGAAATTCGATTTGATAAAAGTGAACGTGATTTTGGAATTACAGGCAAGTTTGCAGAAATTTTTGTAACTGATGAAGAAAACTTAGAGGGTTTTAAAAGAATATTCGATGGCCAACTATCAATTATTGTTCCGGGTAAGATTACAGATCCTCATATTAGCGAAATAGTAGATAATACAATTATTTTTGAAAATGATGGTCTTTCAGTAAAAACTTTTAAGTTGGTCACAAGAACTAAACCAATTTTTACGACAGAGCAAATTGCTGCACTATTAGCAATTTTTGGTCTAATAATTTATTTTGTTAGACAATCTGTCAAAAAGAAGTAATATTGTCTCAATGAAAAAAATTATAATTATTATTTAGGAGCAGCGTTCGCAACGTTGTTACCCTTGCATGGCAAGGGTTTTTTTTTAGACAATGAAAATTGATATATTTGATACAACTTTAAGAGACGGCTTTCAACAAGAAGGAATTTCACCTTCTGTAAAAGATAAACTCGAAATTGCAAAATTATTAGATAATCTTGGAGTATCTTTTATTGAAGGTGGTTGGCCTGGTGCTTCACCTAAAGAAGAGGAGTTTTTCAAAAAAGCAAAATCAGAACTTAATCTTGCTAATGCAAAACTTGTTAGCTTTGGATCAACAAGAAAACTTAGTTTGAGCGCTGACAAAGACCCTCAAGTAAAAGCATTGCTTGATGCAGATACAGAATATGTATGTATAGTGGGAAAGACTTCAAAACTACATATTACAAAAGCTATACAAGCCACTGTTGATGAAGCAATAGAGATGGCAGTTGATACTATTAATTATTTAGTACAAAATAAAAAGAAAGTATTTTTTGATGCAGAACATTTTTTTGACGGTTACAAAGAAGATTCAGAAACAAGTTTAAAAATATTAGATGCTGTAATTTCAACAAAAGTAGAATGTTTTGTATTTTGTGACACAAACGGTGGAACTCTTCCAAGTGAAGTCCATGAGATAATTTCAGAAGTAATTTCAAAATATCCAAAAGCAAACTTTGGCGTACACTTCCAAAACGACAATGGTTGTGCAGTAGCTAATTCAATGGTTGCAGTTGATTTAGGTGTAAATCATGTTCAAGGAACCATTAATGGGTATGGTGAAAGAACAGGAAATGCTGATTTATGTACTTTAATACCCAATTTAACATTAAAAAAAGGCTGTAAAACAATTCCTGAACACTCACTAGGCCAATTAACTCAAACAGCAAATCATATTGCTGAGTTAGTAAATGTAGCGATTGATTCACGTCATCCCTATGTAGGTTCCTCAGCTTTTACACATAAAGCTGGATTACATGCATCTGGAATGGCAAAGGATAGCTCACTTTATGAACACATTGATTCAGCCGCGGTAGGGAATTTTACAAGGACAACAGTATCTGAATTAGCTGGTAGAGCTAGTGTTCTAACAAAAGCAGAGGAATTTGGTTTGGAATTTAACAATGATGATGCCAAAAAATTAATTGAAGAAGTGCAAAATCTTGAACATATGGGATATCAATTTGAAGCAGCTGATGGATCGCTATTTATATTGATGAACAAACTCAAGAATATTGAACCCAACTTTTTCAAATTTGAAAGCTTTAGGGTATTTTCTGAAAGACGAAATTCTGAAAATGTTGTTTCAGAAGCAGTTTGTAAAATTATTGTAGATGAAAATAGATACGTAAAAACTGGAGAAGGAGTCGGCCCAGTTGATGCTTTAAGCAAAGCTTTGAAATCTGCTTTAGAAAATGATTATTCAAAAGTAAATGAAATCAAGCTTATTGATTACAAGGTTAGAATTATAGATTCTTCAGATGGAACTGAAGCTAAAACAAGGGTCTTGATTGAATTTACAGATTCCAACAAGAAATGGAGTACTATCGGAGTTCATGAAAACATAATCAATGCTTCATGGAATGCTTTGTGTGATGGTTTTAATTATTATTTTATGACTTCTTAAGTAGATTTTTCACTTCTTTGATATATATACTATTTTGAGGGGATATAAATATGAATGAAAAAATCGAAAATTTACTCAAAGAAGAACGAAAATTCCCTCCTTCGAAAGAACTCACAGAAAACGCAAACGCTTCATCTTCATGGTACGAAGATGCGGATAAAAATCGCTTAGAATTTTGGCAGAAGCAAGCTTTAACAAGAATCTCTTGGTATAAAGAACCAAAAGAAGTTTTAGATGATTCAAACCCTCCTTTTTTTAAATGGTTTAAAGATGGAGAGCTTAATTTATCTTACAACTGTTTAGACCGCCATCTAGAAACTGATTCAGACAGAGTAGCTTTTTATTGGGAAGGTGAACCTGGAGATACCCAAAAAATAACTTATCAAGATCTTTATGAAAGAGTCTGTAAGTTATCTAATGCATTAAAACAACTTGGAGTTCAAAAAGGTGATAGGGTAGCAATTTATTTAGGCATGACTCCAGAGATTGTTGTTTCAATGTTGGCATGTGCAAGAATTGGTGCAGTTCATTCAGTTGTGTTTGGTGGTTTTTCTTCGGAGGCACTTTCTGACAGAATTAATGACGCAAAGGCAAAGACTGTTATTACAGCTGATGGAGCATGGAGAAGAGGGGATATAGTTCCACTTAAAAACAATGTTGATGGCTCACTTGATTTAACAGACTATGTTGAAAATGTAATAGTTGTAAAACGAACAGAACAAGAAATAAATATGGCTGATGGTAGGGATCACTGGTATCACGAAATAACAGAAAAACAATCTTCTGAATGTGAGCCTGAAGTCATGAATGCTGAAGATTTGTTATACATTTTATATACATCAGGAACAACAGCTAAACCTAAAGGTATCGTCCATACACAGGCTGGTTACCTCACTGGAGTTACAACTACTCATCATGAGGTATTTGATGTTAAAGAGGATGATATTTATTGGTGTGCTGCAGATTGTGGTTGGGTAACAGGCCATAGTTATATTGTTTATGGACCTTTAGCAAATAAAGCAACAAGCGTAATGTACGAAGGTGCACCAAATGCCCCCAATGAAAAAAGATTATGGAGCATAATTGAAAAATATAAAGTTAATATTTTTTATACTGCACCAACGGCAATTAGAGCATTTATGAAATGGGGAGTTGAGCATCCGCAAGCCCACGATTTAAGTTCATTGAGAATACTTGGCACTGTTGGGGAGCCAATTAATCCAGAAGCCTGGATGTGGTACCACGAAAATATTGGTGGAGAAAATTGTGCAATTGTTGATACTTGGTGGCAGACAGAAACAGGTTCAATTATGATTTCACCTTTGCCAGGTGTAACAAGCACTAAACCAGGATCTGCCTGTGGTCCTTTACCTGGTATCGAATCTGTAATTATTGACAATGATGGAAACGAAGTGGGCAAAGGAGAAGGTGGATTTTTAGCAATCAAATCTCCGTGGCCATCAATGCTTCGGACAGTATATGGAGATGATGAAAGGTATATTGATACATATTGGTCTCAACATAAAAGTTTATATTTTGCCGGTGATGGTGCAAAATATGATGAAGAGGGTTACATTTGGCTTTTAGGTCGTGTTGATGACGTAATGAATATATCTGGACATAGGATATCTACTGCGGAAGTTGAAAGTGCGTTAGTTTCACATAATGCTGTTGCAGAGGCAGCAGTAATTGGTCGAAGTGATGAAATAACCGGTGAAGCAATTGCCGCGTTTGTTTCTTTAATTGGCACTGAGGAAGGCAATGAAGATTTGATTGCAGAACTTAGACAGCATGTAAGTGACAAGATTGGTCCGATTGCAAAACCTAAAAGCATAGTTATCACTGCTGATCTCCCAAAAACGAGAAGTGGAAAAATTATGAGAAGATTACTTAAAGACATTTCAGAAGAAAGAAAATTAGGCGATGTGACAACTTTAGCAAATGCTGATATTGTTTCAGAGCTTCAAACAAGAGCTTCAAATTCTGACGATGAATGAGAGAACCTTTTCATGGCATCTTCCAGATGATGCAGTTCAAAAACTAGTTAGTTTAGACAAAAAAGATCGGAGAGAATTCTTTTCAAATCTTCCAATCAACAATGTACCAATTGGTTCTCTTATGGATTTTTCAAATATATCTGTAGACGATAAAGGACAAGTTTCATTTTATATTGTTCCTCAAGAGTTCCATTACAACCCACTTGGGACTGTACACGGTGGATTAGCCGCAACAATCTTAGATTCTTGCAACAGTATTTCAGCAAACTGTCAACTTGATAGAGGATTTTTGACTATGACCACTGATATAAGAGTAAATTATTTACGACCAATCACTGTATCAACTGGTGAGCTTACAGCTACAGCAACAATTGAAAAAGTAGGAAGAAAAGTTATATTTGTGAATGGTTCACTGTATGACAATAGTGGAAAAGTATATGCTACTGCAAACTCAACAGAATTGGTTGTAGAAGTTCCATTAAACTAATAATCAAAACATAGTGCGGATGAGAGGAGTCGAACCTCCACGAGCAAAGCTCACTGGATCCTAAATCCAGCGCGTCTACCAGTTCCGCCACATCCGCTAAAATGTCGCGTGGGTCGCCGGGGACTTGAACCCCGAACCTGCGGATTAAGAGTCCGATGCTCTGCCAAATTGAGCTAGCGACCCCTTTTAAAGAATAACTTAGATTATGATAGTTAAGTATAAATTTTTTCTATTTATTGTTTAATAAAATCAGTTAACATAGAAAAATAATTAAGTTGCGGGCTGTGGCTCAGTTTGGCTAGAGCGCTTGGTTTGGGACCAAGAGGTCGTGAGTTCGAATCTCACCAGCCCGACATCCTAGCGGGTGTAGCTTAATGGCAAAGCTCCAGCCTTCCAAGCTGGCTATGAGGGTTCGATTCCCTTCACCCGCTCTGGCAGAGCTCTCGTAGCTCAAATGGATAGAGCAACAGACTTCTAATCTGTAGGTTGTAGGTTCGAGTCCTACCGAGAGCGCCGTGGTGATCGTAGCTCAGTTGGTTAGAGCGCCTGGTTGTGGTCCAGGAGGTCGCGGGTTCGAATCCCGTCGGTCACCCTCAATTTATAGGAGATAAATGAAATATAAAGTAAAGAAAATTAGTGATTTTGAGTCGTCTATTGAAATTACTGTTGATTTTGATGATTTAGAAGAAAAAAAAGATGAAGCAATTTCAAAAATTAGTAAAACTTTGAAAGTAAAAGGGTTTAGACCAGGTAAAATCCCAAAAAATATTGTTGTAAGAGAAGTAGGCGAAGATTACGTTTTAGAAGAAGCTATAGACATATATTTGCCTGAACAAATTTTTGAGATTTTGAATAAAGAGGAAATAAGCCCTGCTGTAAGGCCAGTTATAAAAGACTTAAAGAAAGAAAAAAAATCATATAAAATTGAAGTCCTCATTACTTTGTGGCCAAAACTTTCAAAGCTTCCTAAGTTAAACCAAACAGTTGAAGTTGAATCTATAGAGCCTACTGAAAAAGAAATAAATGAACAAATTGAAAGAATTAAGCTTCAGTTTGGAGATGTTGAAAAAGTTGATAGACCTGCAAAAGAAGCAGATTATTTATTACTCAATATTTTTGGTTTAGAGAATGGTATAGAGTTAAAAGATTTTAATTATCAAGATTATCTTTATGAACTGGGCAGTGCGTTACTTACTCCATCTTTAGATTCAAAACTAGAAGGTGTTTCTAGCGGGGCTATTATCAAATTTAATGATGATATTCCGGCTTTAGGAAAGAGTAATATTGAAATATCTGTTCTAGTTAAAGAGATTAAAGAAAAAATTATGCCAGAACTTACAGATGATTGGGTTTCATCGGTAACGGAGTTTGACAGTGTTAAAGAGATGAATGAAGAATTATATAAAAACATTGAGAGTGTTAAGAAAAGACAGATAGCAAATCAATACCAAGGTCTGTTGACTTCAAAATTGATCGAGGAATCAAAATTAGAACTTCCTGAGCAGTTAGTAATAGCCGAAATGGATAGTATATTGCAAAATTTTATGAACGAATTACAACAGAATAACATAAAAATTGAGGACTATTTGCAAATAACTGGTTTAACTGAGGAAACACTTCAAGAGGATCTTAAAAATCAGGCAACTCGAAACTTATCCATGGTAGTAATTTTAGATAAGGTAGTTGAGGACCAAGAATTAAAACTTGATGAAAAAGAAGCTAGCTTAATTGATGAACATGTTGCTAGCTTAGATGGAACCGAAGTAGATGCTGCTAGTCGCAAATTAAATCTTGAAGCAGAATCACTAAGAAATAAGGCAATGTTACATATATTACAGCAAGGTATATCAATTGATAAGAATGGTGAAAAAGTATACCTACAAGATGTGTACAATCAAGAAGAGGATTTAGGAGAGGAAGAATAATATGAAAGATTTACCATCTAACTATGTTATCCCTACAGTAATTGAAAATACTAATAGGGGTGAAAGAGCCTTTGATATATATTCAAGACTTTTAAAGGACAGAATTATATTTTTAGGAACACCGATTGATGATGGCGTTGCTAACTCAATAATGGCTCAGTTGTTACATTTAGAGTCAGAAGATCCGGACAAGGATATATTTATGTATATTAATTCTCCGGGCGGCTCTATTACTTCACTGTTTACAATTTATGACACAATGAAGTACATAAAACCTGACATTTCAACAGTTTGCATGGGCTTAGCAGCTTCAGCTGCTTCAGTTATCTTGGCTGGAGGTACAGAAGGAAAAAGATACAGTCTTCCGAATGCAAGGATTATGTTGCATCAACCTTCAGGTGGAATGGAAGGTACTGTGGCTGATATGGAGCGAAATTTTGATTTGATAGTATCTATGAGAACTCAATTAAATGGTTTATTGGCTGATTTTACTGGTCAAGACGTTGAAAAAGTTGCAGAAGATACAGATAGAGATTTTTGGATGACCGCGCAAGAAGCAAAAGAATACGGTATAGTAGATGAGGTGCTAATTCAAAGGGAGTTAGCCGAAAAAAAATAACTAAAAAACAGCAGGGTAGTTAAAAATGGCAAATAAAGACTCATCTCAAGCACTTAAGTGCAGTTTTTGTGGTAAATCCCAAAAACAAGTAATAAAACTCATTGCTGGTCCAGGTGTTTATATTTGTGACGAATGTATAGAGCTTTGTGTTGAAATTATAGAAGAAGAAAAAGTAGAAAAACTTGATACCGCTCCTGAAGAATATCTACCTTTACCTAAGGAAATAAATCAGTCTTTAAATGAATTTATCATAGGCCAAGAAGAAGCAAAAAAAACACTCTCTGTAGCTGTTTACAATCACTATAAAAGAATTTACAAAGGTGATTCAGTTGATAGTGACTTAGAAATTCAAAAATCTAATGTTCTTTTACTTGGACCAACGGGTAGTGGAAAAACTCTTCTTGCACAAACTTTAGCTAAAACTCTAAATGTGCCCTTTGCGATTGCAGACGCTACAACTCTTACTGAGGCCGGATATGTTGGAGAAGATGTTGAAAATATTCTACTTACATTGATTCAAGCTGCTGACTATGACATTCAACGTGCAGAAAAAGGAATAATTTATATTGATGAAATTGATAAGATTACAAGAAAATCTGATAACCCATCAATCACTAGAGATGTGTCTGGAGAGGGCGTTCAGCAAGCTTTATTAAAAATCCTTGAAGGAACAACTGCACAAGTTCCTCCGCAAGGTGGCAGAAAGCATCCACAGCAGGAATATTTGCAAATTGATACAACAAATGTGCTTTTTATAGTGGGTGGGGCGTTTGATGGTCTTGATCAAATTATCAGTAAACGTCTAGGAGAAAATACAATTGGATTTAATACAACAATTAATGATGTTAAAGATTACAAGAAGGAAGAGTTATTCAAATTTGTTGAACCAAAAGATCTAATCAAGTATGGATTAATTCCAGAATTTATTGGCAGATTACCAATAGCGACAAGCGTAAATGAATTAGACAAAGAAGCGTTAATTGAAATTTTGACTAAACCAAAAAATGCAATTACAAAACAATTTGTAAAAATGTTTCAATTAGATGATATTGATTTAGTTTTCACTGACGATTCATTAGAAGCTATGGCTGATCTAGCGTTAGCAAGAAAAACTGGTGCAAGAGGTTTAAGATCAATTCTAGAAAAAATTCTTCTTCAGCAAATGTATGAGTCACCTTCAAGGAAAGATATTACCAAAATAATCATCGACAAAGAAAATGTACTTGATGATATTGCTCCAAAAATGGTTCTAAAGGAGTCAAAAGACGACAAAACAGCATAAAATATACTTATGCAAAATGAAACCTATGATCCATTATCTATAGAGTCAAAATGGCAAGAAAAGTGGGAACAAGGTAAAAAGTTTCAACCTATTGAATCTGATGAAAAGTTTTCAATTGTAATACCTCCTCCGAATGTGACTGGTTCACTTCATATGGGTCATGCATTAGAGCACTCAATAATTGATGTGATAACGAGGGTTAAAAGAATGAAAGGCTTTCAAACTCTATGGCTTCCTGGTACAGACCATGCAGGAATTATTACTCAGCTTTTAGTAGAAAAAGATCTTGAGGAATCTGGAGTTACAAAACATGATTTAGGAAGAGATAATTTTTTATCAAAAGTATGGGAATGGAAAGAAAAGTCAGGTGACAATATCACAAATCAAATGAAATCATTAGGAATGAGTTGTGATTGGTCAAGAGAAAGATTCACCATGGATGAAGGCTTATCTAAAGCTGTTTTAGAAGTTTTTGTTTCTTTATACGATAATGATTTAATTTACAAAGGAACCCGGATGGTTAATTGGGACACAAAGTTAAAGTCTGCTGTATCAGATCTTGAAGTATCATCAGAGTCGCAATTAGGAAAATTGTGGACAATTAAGTACAAAGTCGGTGAAGAGTTTTTGTCAATTGCAACAACACGACCTGAAACTTTGTTAGGGGATACAGCAGTAGCAGTTAATCCAACTGACGAAAGATATAAACATTTAATTGGTAAAACTATTCAAATTCCCGTTGTTAATAGAGATGTAAAAATAATTGCTGATGAATATGTTGATAAAGATTTTGGATCAGGATGTGTAAAGATAACTCCAGCACATGATTTTAATGATTATGAAATTGGCCAAAGGCACGATCTTGAATTGATACAATGCATTGATTTCGATGGAAAAATTGTAAATGATGATTTTGTTCCTGAGCACCTAAGAAGCCTAGAAAGGTTTGAAGCAAGAGAAAAAATAATCCAAATTTTGGAAAAAGAAGGTCTTCTTGAGAAAGTTGAAGATCATGAAATACAAATTCCTAAAGGAGATAGATCAAAAACTATTTTGGAACCAATGATTTCTGATCAATGGTTTGTAAAAACTGAAAAACTTGCAAAAGATGCGATTCGTGTCGTTGAAGAAGATGAAGTTAAATTCATTCCCAAAAATTGGGAGAAAACCTATTTTGAATGGATGTACAATATTCAAGACTGGTGTGTTTCAAGGCAACAATGGTGGGGTCACAGAATTCCGGCATGGTACGATTCTGAAAAAAATGTATATGTAGGCTTAAGTGAAGAAGATGTTCGTGATAAATATAAATTAGACAATAATATTCAACTTACTCAAGATGAAGACGTTCTTGATACTTGGTTTTCGTCAGCCTTGTGGCCTTTTAGTACTCTTGGTTGGCCTGAAGCAACAGACGACCTGTCTACCTATTATCCCACCACACTTCTTGTAACTGGTTTTGATATTATTTTCTTTTGGGTTGCTCGAATGATAATGATGGGCCTTTACTCAATGAATGCTATCCCTTTTAGTGATATTTTAATTCATGGACTTGTTAGAGATTCAAAAGGCAGAAAAATGTCCAAAAGCCTTGGAAACACACTTGATCCTTTAGAATTATCTGAGAAACATGGAGCAGATGCACTAAGATTTTCGTTAATTGAAAAAGCTAACCCCGGTCAAGATGTGCCATTTGATGAAGAGTGGACACAGGCTGCTAAAAAATTTGGAAATAAGATTTGGAATGCAGCAAAATTTATTCATATTTATACCAAAGGTCTTGAAGATAGTGAATTAACTGAAGTTCAGTTAATAGAAAATCGTTGGATATTAAAAGAATTTAACAATTGTTTGGAAGAATTTAATAAGCTTTTTAATGAATATAAAATTTCAGATGCTTATAAGTTACTTTACAATTTTCTTTGGTCTGATTTATTTGATTGGTATTTCGAATTTTCAAAAAATTTGGTCGATAATGAAAATTATAAAGATGAAACACAAAAGGTGCTATTAAATGTTTTTCTCAACTCAATAAAAATATTAAATCCTGCAATGCCACATCTAACTGAAGAGATATGGTCTACATTCAATGATGAATTAATAATTGACAGTTCCTGGCCTTCTAATTTTGATATAAAATTTTCTGATAAAGGTGAGTTTGATGATTTAAAATCCATTATTAATCAAATTAGAAACTTTAAATCAAATTATAATTTAAAAAATAATCTTGTATTAGATGTCGTTAAGCAAAGTAATTATCCAGAATGGTATGACAATCAACTGGAAAGTATTGCAAAAATCAATGTATTAGATGTTGATACCGAACGAAAATCAAAAGATAAAATCTTGACGTTTCAATCAGGCAAAGTAGTTTTTGAAATATCAGCTAACAAGTATATAGATATTCAAAGTGAGATAAAAAGACTAAGTCAAAAAATTGAAAAGTTAGGAAAATCACTAGATGTTTCTAAAAATCGTTTAGAGAACGATAAGTTTGTAAAAAATGCAAAAGAAGAGTTGATTGAAGAAGAGAAAGCAAATATTGAAAAACTTTCATCTGAAATAGAAACTATTCAAAAAACACTATCTTCACTTGATAATTGACTAATTTAAAAAACTATCTAGAAGCAAAAGTAAATAGTCGTGGGAATAAAAATTTAAATTACCTAAGTAGTTTTTTTTCAGAAACTGAATTATCAATTCTTTCTAAGAAGACAATTTCTATTGTTGGTACAAATGGTAAATCTTCAACTGCGAATAATATAGCTATGTTATTAGGAGGGTTAGATAAATCATATATTGCATTTACTTCTCCTCATTTATATGACTATGAGGAAAGAATAACCGCTCATAAAGACTTGAATTTAAATCAATATATTGAATATTTAGAAAACTTTGAGTTGGAAAATAATATTATTTTAGGTTATTTTGAATCTACATTTTTAATTGCTGCTAAAGCATTTTTACACAATGATTTTGATTATTTTATTTGTGAAGCAGGTATTGGAGGTAAATACGATACAACTTCAATAATTCAAAGCAAAACTGTCGTTTTAACTTCAATTGGATTAGATCATACTGATATATTGGGAAATAAAATAACCGATATATTAGATCAAAAAATCTATGTATCCAATAATATTGAAACTCTGTTTGTTAGCGTTTTGAATGATGATTTAATTGAGATTATTAAATCAGAATATACAAATTACTCAAAATCTATTTTTTTAAGTGAATACTTAAATAGTAAAAATATTTCATTCTCTAAATTAATATTTAAAGATTTAAATTATTACCTATCTTTAATGGTTGTAAATTTGTTACTTCAAGACATAAAATATTCTGATTTAACAAATATAAAAATTAAAGAGGCAAAAGGCAGATTTGAAATTGTAAATGATTCTCCTGTAAAAATAATTGATGGAGCACACAATTATGAAGGAGTAGAAATACTTTTGCGTAATTATGAAAACAAATATGGACATTTAAATACTGATATATTTCTTGGATTTAAAAAAGGAAAAGATATAAATAACATTCTCAATCTGATCATTGGAAAAACAAATTACAATCTTCATTTAATTGAAGATGACACTTTTTTTGACCAAGAGACCACAAAAGAAATCGGGTATTTATTAGATAAATATGGTAAAAATTATAAAATTGCATCTTTAGAGCAATTTAAAAAAAATAAAAATCCTTCTATATTGTTAGGTAGTTTATATTTAATTGGAGAGTATAAAAAAAGGGAATTGTAATGAAAACGTTTTTTATGATTAAGCCAGATGGCGTAAAACGAAATCTCATTGGTGAAATAATATCGCGAGTTGAAGAAAAAGGTTTTAAAATAACAAAAATAAAAATGATGACAATTAGTGAAGATTTAGCTGAGGAACACTACGGAGAACACAAAGATAAACCATTTTTTAGCGATCTTGTTAGTTTTATAACGAGTGGCCCTGTTGTAGCTATGCAAGTTGAGGGCGAAAATGTAGTAGCACAAATAAGAAATCTTATGGGCGCTACTAACCCTTCAGATGCAACTCCAGGTTCAATCAGAGGAGATTTAGCAACAGAACTTGATAAAAATGTAGTACACGGGTCAGATTCTGATGAAAGTGCCGAGAGAGAACTAAATTTATTCTTTTCGTAATAAATTTATTTTAAATGCATATTTAATAGATTAATCTAGGTATACATGGCTGGTTTAAATTTAAGAAGAACATTATTTGGTGGTAATGATATTGCCATAGATTTGGGAACTGCGAATACATTAATTTATGTAAAAGGTGTAGGTGTAGTAGTTGATGAACCTACTTTGCTGGCAGTGAACAAAGAAGATCAATCAATTTTAACTATTGGTAAAGAAGCAAAAAAATTAGTTGGACGTGTTCCAGACTCTATTGAATTAGTTAAGCCATTAAGAGATGGAGTTATTTCTGAAATAGAAATGGCAGAGGAACTTGTTAAAACATTACTTACAAAGGCTATAGGAAGATCATATTCTTCGCCAAGAATTGTAATTTGTGTACCTAACGGTGTTACAAGTGTTGAACAAAGGTCTATTGAGACTGCTGCTCATGCAACGGGAGCATCAGAAGTTTTCACTATAGAAGAACCAATGGCAGCTGCTATTGGAAGTGGTTTAAATATTTTTGAGCCCTATGGAAATATGATTATTGATATTGGTGGAGGTACTACGGAAATTGCTGTTATTTCAATGGGAGATATTGTAAATGCAAACTCGGTAAGAGTCGGTGGAGAAGACATGACAGAGGTTTTAATTGATTGGCTGCGTGCGGAGCATCAAATATTGGTTGATTCAGGTATAGCTGAAAGCATCAAGCATGCTGTTGGATCTGCTTATCAATATGAAAGAGAACCTCAAGTGACTGTAACAGGTAGAGATATCGTCAAAGGAATACCAAAACAGGTACTATTAGAAGCTAGTGACGTTAGAAATGCTTTAGCACCAGTTGTTAATAATATAGTTGAGGCAATCAGAATTTCTTTATCTCAGACACCTCCAGCTTTAGTATCAGACATAGACAAGGACGGAGCATGGATCACTGGTGGAGGATCTCTCTTAAAGCAGATAGATAAAAAGATTGCAGAAGAACTTGGTATACCAATTAATACATCAGAAGATCCTTTAAGCTCAGTTGTCATTGGATCAGGCATATGTCTTGAAAGGTTTCAAGATTTTAAATCTATATTAAAATTATCTCCAAGACCAAATTAAAACATGCAAAGTACAGAAGCTTTACCAAAAAGGAGTTATATCCTTTATATTCTTTTTATATTATTAAGTAGTTTGTTAATTCTCATTGATTACTTTTCTAATAGAGAATTGTCTAGTTATTTTCCAAATTCAGTAAATTTTGAATTTGAAATAGAAAACAGTGATTTCACGTTCATTCAGAGATTTAATACCTTATTTGAACAAAGGGCACAATTAGTAAGTGAGAACATTAGGTTGGAACAAGAAGTTCAAGATTTGCGAAGTCTTGAAATTGTGAATCAAGATTTACAACTTCAACTAGAGTCTTATGAAGCGATTTCAACTGTGTCTAATATTCAAAATTTTGAACTTTTATCCAGTGGTTTTATTACAAAAAATTTAAATCTCGAGTATTTAATTTATGGCGGTACCAATCAACAGTTAGAAGTAGGAGATTTGGTTATTAACGAAAAAGGCTTTGTAGTTGGATATCTTAGAGAAGTTTTTTATTCGTACTCTATTTTAGAGTCTCCTTACTCTTCAGATTTTAATTTGGAGGTAATGGATAAATACAACAATACTTATTTAATTACTTCAAATGGATCTGAAATGTTTATATCTTCTATATTGCTGGATAACTATAAAGACGATATTGATTTTCTATATACCGATATCTCATTTAATCACTCTGGAAAGTTTCCTGTTGTTGATACGAGACTGATAAATTTTGAATTCCAAAACAATCAAATAAATGCATCGGTTAAATTTTTAGATAGCTTTACTTTCAATACAAAGCTTTTTATTCCAAAATTTAAATGATATTTTTTCGAAACATTTTCAGATCAATTTACTTTGTAATTATATTATTTATTGAAACACTGATAAATTTTTTAATAGGCCTAGATTGGATTGTGGTTAGTCCCTTTTTTCTACTGATATATTTTGTTTCGACAAATAGATTTGATAATCAAAATATTATTCCTTTAGTAATTTCTGGTTTATCATATGATGTTTTTCTAAGTGAAAATTATTTGGGGGTTTATTCAATATTATTTCTTTTTGTTGCAATTATTTCTAACTATATTCAAAAAAGATTTCAATCTACTAATTATCAAGAAGTCATATCTTTTACGTTTGGTTTTCTAATCTACAATACAATTAATTTATCAGAAGCAAATTTTATAAGTTTTTTTATTTCATCTCTTGTAATTAATTATTTAATTTATTTTTTATATCAGAGAACTTTAGGTACTCGTGTTTAGCAAATTTAGATTAAACGTTATTTTTTTGATTTTTGCTATTTTTTTGTCGTTAATATTCAGGGAACTTTTTATTCTTCAAATCATAAATAATGATGAAAATACTCAGGATATAGTAAATCAAAATTTTGAAACTTTTTACATTCCCGCACCAAGGGGTGAAATACTAGATCTCAATGGAAATAAACTAGCAGAATCTATCCTTGAGCCATATTTGTTTCTGAACCAAAAGAAAATAAGCGAAGAAAATATAACAATATATAAACAGTTTATCTCTTTTAATTTTAATGATTTAACTAATTCAGAAATTGATAATTTTTTTAGTTCAAAGGAATTATTTGTAGAAATTGCCAACTTAAATGAATATGAAACAGATTTGAGAATAAAAATTCAAGAATATGAAGCTTTTGAAATTTTTAACCAGCCAAAAAGAGTTTATGTATATAAAGAGTTATTTTCGCATGTTATAGGTTACATTGGTAAGCCTAATCAAGATGAGCTTATTGAGTATTCGAATGCTTTTGGAAACAAAACTGTTGGTAAAAATGGGATTGAAAGATATTACGAAAATATTCTTAGCGGTACACCATCTGAAATTACATTACAAAATGGAGAAATTATTGAAATTACACCTGCTGTCCCAGGTGAAGATATTCAAATTACAGTTGATGTTAATGCTCAGGAAGTAGTTAAAGAATCGCTTCAACAAGGAATACTCCTGGCAAATAAATCTTTTGATACAGTCAATTTAATTGAAAGGGGAGCAGTAGTTGTCCAGAAAATAGATACTGGAGAGATAACTGCAATGGTATCACTACCTGATTTTGATCCTAATCAGTTTGTTTTGGGAATTTCAGAATTTGAATTTAAAAAACTTAACCGAACTCAAGCGTTTAATAATTTTGCGATACAAGGACTTTATCCTCCTGGGTCTGTATTTAAAGTTGTTGCTTATTGGTTAGCAGTTAATGAAGGAATTTTTCCTGAGGATGCCTCAAATTCAGGACAGTATGTTAATTGTGAAGGGAGTCTTTCTTTTGGTTTTGACGATGGATCTAAGCAAGTCTATCAAGATTGGAAACCAGAAGGCCATGGAAGAGTTAATTTAAGTGAAGCTTTAAAACAATCATGTAATGTTTATTTTTGGGATATTGCCTTAAAAATTTGGAGAACATTTGGTAATACTGATTCTGAAGCAATGTTACAAGAATATTCAAAAGAACTAGGTTTTAGTTCTTTATCTAAGATAGATCTACCATTCGAAAAAGAAGGTGTTATCCCTGATAGAGAGTTGTTTGAGGATTGGAAAATTTCTAAACCAGAGTTAGTAAGACCAGAAGGATGGTTAGGTGGAGATTTGATGAACCTCATCATAGGACAAGGTGCTATAACTACAACACCCATCCAAGTATCTAATGCATATAGAGCACTTCTTACAGGCATAAAATCAAATCCTTATCTTTTTAATGGAGATTCAAATATAAATGAAGAAAATATAAATATAAGTTCTGAGTTTATAAACTTTTTATTAGATGACCTAAATTTAGTTACAAATCCTGGCGGTACTGCTTATAGATCTTTTCAAGTAATGGGAGATTTGACTTACGACATTGGTGGAAAAACAGGTACAGCGCAAAATGCTGGAGATTTAAATAATACATCTTGGTTTGTAGGCGTCGATTCTATTTCCAATCCTAAATATTTAATAGTAACAGTGGTTGAAGAAGGGGGATCAGGAAGTGCTGTAGCGGCACCAGTATCGAGAAGGATAATTCAGTATTTACTGAAAGAAAATCTGACTCCTGTAGAATTTGGAGAAATTACAGAATGATTAACAGAAGAATTACTATCTTAGGTCCTGAAGGAACCAATATTTATGTAATTTTTCAGTATTTAATTTTTTGTGTGATTTCATGGTTTACTTTGTTCAATATAACAAATGAGATTGGTCTAGACATACAGAATGTGCTGGTTAGACAAATTACATTTACACTTTTAGGACTTACTGTGTTCTTTTTATTTACATATGTGTCAATAAGTAATATTTTTGCACTAAGTAATGTATTGATGATTTCTTCAACTATTTTATTAATTGGAGTTTTGTTTACTGCGGAATCATTGGGAGCAAGAAGAAGATACGACCTAGGAGTTTTTGATTTTCAGCCATCAGAGTTTACTAAAATTGCATTTGTAATATTTCTTGCCGCAGTCATTTCTCAACAAAGGAATAATTTATTGGCCTTAGCTTTAATATTTTTCAATGTTTTATTAGTTTATTCTCAGCCAGATCTCGGAACAACAATTATTTTGCTTTCAGTTGTATTAGGGATGTATTTTATATCTGATGTCAAGGTAAAAACTTTATTTGCTTTTTTAATTACGATGTTTTTGTCATTTTTTATACTTTTAGAACTTGATTTAGTAAGCTCATTTCAAGTTCAAAGAATTACTGATTTTTATTCAGCAGAAATCCAAGATTTTTCACAAAAACAAAGTCGATTACAAATATCTTTAGGAGGTTTTTTAGGTGATAATCTATCAAATACAGAAAATATTTCTATTTTTGTTCCGGTACAAACTACTGATTTCATATTTTCATCATTTGCAAAAAGTTATGGTTTTATCGGTTGTATTGTTTTATTATTTTTGTGGCTATTTTTTGGTTTTAGAGTTTACTCATTAATTATTACTACAGATTCAGAATTTGAAAAGTTTCTACTTGCTGGATTTATGATTTTGTTATATTTACAGATCTTGATAAACATAGCAACTGTTGTGGGCTTAATCCCTTTAACAGGAGACCCATTCCCACTTTTGAGTCTAGGAGGATCATCAATAATTGCAGTTTCGTCAATTTTTGGAATAATTAATCGAATTTTTATTGAAAATAACCAAGTTATTTAATTTTTAAACACACTAATCTTTCATATATGAAAGTTTTTAATAATAATTGTCTTCATGGAGGTTTTAATGTTTGGTATTTTCAAAAAATCGAAAATAGTAAGAAAAAGTGATAATTTAAACGATACAACAACTAAGTGGTTTAATGGTCAAAAAGTAAAAATTAAATCTGGTACAAGTGCACCAAGCACTCGTAGAAACCAGACAAGAAGACCAAAAAACCCAACTTGGTTTAGAGAAACACCTTTACCTGTCCCATCTGTTGAAAAAAAACAAATGTTGATAAGTTTTTCTAATGGTGTATCTAAAGTTGCAATTTTAGAAGGCCCTACTTTAGTGCAATATTATTCATCAGAAAATACTGGAAAATCAAAAGTTGGAAATATTTATCTTGGAAAAGTTAAAAATGTTCTACCAGGTATGGAAGCAGCTTTTGTTTCATTTGGTGAAGAGAAAAATGGTGTTTTATATGTTGCAGATATTGAAGGTTCAACTAAAAATTCTAAAATCGAAAATCTTTTAAAAGCAGATCAAGAAATCTTAGTGCAGGTTGTAAAAGATGCAATGGGTGAAAAAGGTGCGCGATTAACAGGACAAATTTCACTACCCGGAAGATATTTAGTTTTAATCCCAAACTCTAAAACAAAAGGAATTTCACGAAGGCTTGCAGACAACGAAAGAGAGCGGTTAGACAAAATCATTAGAAAAATAAAGCCAAATAATTTTGGAGTGATTGTTCGAACAGCTGCAGAAGGGGTCAGTGAAGAGTCTCTCAAAGTTGATATAGAAAAATTGGTTGAAGAATGGAAAACAGTAAGTAATTATCAAAGTGGTGACGCACCTAAACTAATACATAAAGAACCCGATGTATCAATAAAAGTAATTCGTGAACATTTAAATTCCACATTTAAAAAAGTACTTATTGATAAAAAATCACAACATGATCAAGTTAAAGAATATGTTAAATTAACTTCACCTGAAATTTTAGATATTGTTGACCATTATGATGACCAACTTGGATTATTTGAAAGATATCATATTGAAGATCAAATTAAAAAAGCTTTAGACAGAAAAGTTTGGTTGCCTTCAGGTGGTCATTTAATTATTGATAGAACAGAAGCACTAACGGTTATTGATGTCAATACTGGAAAATTTGTTGGAAAGAACAGTCTAGAAGAGACTGTTTATGAAAATAATCTGGAAGCAGCAGAAGAAATCGCTAGGCAATTAAGGTTAAGAGACATCGGAGGAATTATTGTAATTGATTTTATAGATATGGAATCTCAGAAAAAACAACAAAATTTATTAAATAAATTTAAACAAGAGCTTGCCAAGGATAAAACAAGAACACAAGTTTTTGATATATCCAGATTAGGTTTAGTTGAAATGACCAGGAAAAATGTAGCAGCTGGTTTAATAGAAAGCTTTTCAGATGAGTGCGAAAAATGCAATGGTAGAGGACTTATTATCAATGATATTTTTTCTAACAAAACTATAGATGAAGGTTTGCTTGAGTCAGAAGCTGTAGTAGAGTAATTTAGTTATGAGTAAATACGCTGTAGTCAAAATTGGTGCCTTACAAGAAAAAGTTTCCATTGGAGACGAGCTAGTTGTTTCATCAAGCTTTTCAGAAACAACTTTAATTCCAATATTAGTTAGTCCAAAAAAAGGACAAATTGTTTCTGATTCTAAAGAGCTTGGAAAATTTAAAGTAGAAATAGAACATATTGGTGATGCAAAGTCTAAAAAAATAAATATCTTTCAATATAAAAATAAAACTGGTAACAGAAGAAGAATGGGCTATAGAGAAGACAATAAAATTATTCAAATAAAAAATATTGTAGGCTTAGAGGGTAGCGAGGAGGAATAATGTCAAAGACAAAAGCCGGAGGTTCAACAAGAAACGGTAGAGACTCAGAGTCAAAACGACTTGGGACTAAAGTTTTCGATGGTGAAAAAATTTCTGCTGGTTCTATAATGGTCCGTCAAAGAGGGACAAAAATACATCCTGGTGAAAATGTATCTAAAGGCGGAGATGATACTTTATTTGCAAAAACAGACGGTGTTGTAAAATTTTCTACCAGAAATGGCCGTAAATTAGTCAATGTAATCCCACAATGAACTCATGTTCGTTGACGAAATTAAACTATCAGTTCATTCTGGAGCTGGCGGCTCGGGTTCAGTAAGTTTTAAAAAAACATCATCAAAGTCATCTCCTTCTGGCGGATCTGGCGGATCTGGCGGAAGTGTAATTATCACTGTAAATGAAGAATTAAATGATTTATCACATATAATCTCTAATAGCTCTCTTAAAGCAGAAAATGGAACTGATGGGAATAAAAATTTTCAAAATGGTAAAAAGGGCAAGGATTTAATAATTGAGGTACCAAAAGGTACAAAAATAAAAGTAGATAACGAAGTTTATGCTGATCTCCATGAAAATAAATCATCTTTCATTGTTTTAGAAGGATCAAAAGCAGGTAGAGGTAATTATGATTTAATTTCAAAAAGAGTTCCAAATCCTCAGTTTTGCGAACATGGTGAAAAACGAAATAAAATTGAAATTAAATTAACTTATTCAATCTATTCAGATCTTGTTATTGTTGGCTTACCCAATGCAGGAAAAAGTACGCTGATAACTAAATTAACAAATTCAAAGGCTCAAATTGCAGATTATGAATTTACAACAACATCTCCTAATTTGGGTATATTAAACAATTCAGATCTTAAATTAAAAATATGTGATCTACCTGGCCTGATAAAAGGTGCTTCAGATGGCGTTGGCATGGGAGAGAGAATTCTTAGACACATTAGAAATACAAAACTAATTGTTTATTTATTAGACCCATTGAATCAAAGCTATAGTTTAGAGGATCAAGTCAATTTGTTAGAAAAAGAGATAATTGAATACGACCAAAATTTTTCTGAAATCCCAACAATTAAAGTAGTAAATAAGTTAGATAAATCTGAAATAAGCATTAATGACTCTATAAATATTTCAGCGCAAACTGGTTTAAATATTGAAATGTTAATTCAAAATATTGTTGAAATTTTTCAATCTGACAAGAGAAGGCTTTACAGAGACTTTCAAAAGATTACCTTGCAAAAAGATGATCTAATAATTGATCAAGATCAAGGAAAATTTATATGTACCGGAAGGTTTGTTGAATCTATAATTGGATTATCCGGAAACAAAGATGAAGTAAATAATGAAATATTTTACAGATATGAAAATTCATATTTGCCAAATAAACTTGAAGAACTCGGAGTTGTTGATGGAGATACAATTTTGTTAGGAAACCTGGAATTTGAATATAAAAAATAAAAAAACAATTGTAATAAAGATTGGAACTACATCTTTAATAGACGAAGGTAAATTAAGTCAAACACTTCTTCATTCACTTGCAGAAAAAATAAAACAACACCAAAACACTCACAATTTTGTCATTGTTACATCTGGTGCAGTAAGTCTTGGTGGTATGGAGTTAAATTATAAAACAAGACCAAAGTCAATGAAAAAATTACAAGTTGCTTCAGCAGTAGGTCAAATTCGATTAGTTAATGAATACAAAAAAGTATTTAATGAAAACGATTTACAGATTGCTCAAGTATTGATTACTAAAAACCTTATTGATGATAGAGAACAATTTGTTAATACTACTCAGGCGCTGAATGAACTTTTAGCTCAAAATATAATTCCCGTAATTAATGAAAACGATGTTGTTGCAACTGAGGAATTAAAGTTTGGAGACAACGACAGATTATCAGCAATTGTTTCCATAATTGTGAATGCATCTAAGTTGATACTTGTAACTAACAAACAAGGTTTATATAACTTCAATCCAGATAAAAATTCAGATGCAAAAATGATTGAATTTATACAATTTAATTCATCACAACTGAACGATTTAATTCCAATCTCTAGCCATGGTGAGGGCGAGGGAGGATTTTCAACAAAGATAATGGCAGCACAAATTGCAGGTTTCTCCGGAATTCAAACTCAAATAATTAGTTGGTCTGAACAAAATTTTGTGGACGCTATAGAAGGTAAACAAGTCGGAACTTTAATACTCGAATCTGATAAAAAAATTAGACTTAGAAAATTATGGATAGCTTATGGAATGCAATCAACTTCAAAAATAGAAATTGATGCAGGGGCATTTGATGCAATTAAAAAGAACGCATCACTTTTATGCAATGGGGTAGTAGAAGTGCATGAAGATTTCATTATTGGTGATGGAATTGATGTTGTTTTAAATGATACAAATGTAGCAAAAGGAATTGCCAAAATTTCATCTAACGAAATTTCAGACAATATTGTATTAATTCATATAGATGATTTAATTATTTTGTAAAAATATTTTACTAATAAGATTTCTTAATTAACCTTTAAATATGTTAAATGAAATAGGAATCAAAGCGCAAAAAGCTTCATTGCAAATTGCAAGGCTCGATACCGAATTAAAGAACAAAATTCTTCTTGATATGTCTGAAGAATTATTAAACAATCAAGAAAATATACTTAAAGCTAATTTATTAGATATTCAAAATTCTAAAGACTTAAAATTATCAACTGCACTTACTGACAGACTTACTCTTAACGAAGAAAGAATTGTTGGTATGTCAAATGGACTAAAAAAAATTATACCTTTAAATGATCCTGTTGGAGAAGTTACTAGTAGTTGGACAACGGATGATGGATTATTAATTAATAAAATTAGAGCTTCCTTTGGTGTAATTGGAGTAATTTATGAAGCAAGACCAAATGTTACAAGTGATGTTTCAGGCTTATGTTTAAAATCAGGGAATGCAGTAATTCTTAGAGGATCAAGCTATTGTCTTGATTCAAATAAAGTAATTCTGCAAACACTTCAAAATGCATTGAGGAAAAATCAAGTTGATGAAAATGCAATCCAAATTATTGATAGTAAAGACAGAGAAGACACAATTAAATTTATGCAAATGACTGAATATATAGATCTAATTGTTCCTAGAGGTGGCAAAGGATTAATTCAGACTTTAGTTGAAAATGCAAAAGTACCATTTATTTTAGACGGAGATGGAAACGTCCACTTATATATCCATTTTGATGCAAAAAAAGACAATATTATTGATATTGTTATAAATTCTAAAGTTCAAAGACCAGGGGTTTGCAATGCATTGGAAACATTATTAATTAACGAAGAGGTGTATAAAGAAATGGGTGAAGAAATTGTTAACTCTCTACTTAAAGAGGAAGTAGAGCTATATGTAGATCCAGTAATTAAAAAAGACTTTCCAGCACTTACAATTGCAACTGATGAACACTTTGAAACAGAGTTTCATGATTTGAAGCTAGCAATCAAAGTAGTAAATAATATTGAAGAAGCAATAAGCCATATAAACAAATTTTCTTCAGGCCACACTGAAGCAATTTTGACTGAATCAACAGAAGCTGCTGACTTATTTACAAGTTCAATTGATTCTTCTGTGTTGTTTGTTAATAGTTCAACAAGATTTACTGATGGTGAAATGTTTGGGTTTGGTGCTGAGATAGGTATCAGTACTCAAAAATTACATGTAAGAGGACCTATGGGATTAGAAGCACTGACCTCTGAAAAGTATGTAGTTAAAGGAAATGGACAAATTAGAAAATGAGTGATAAGAAATTGCAAATCAAAGATTTTGAGAAAAATAATTATTTTGCAACCCAAGAATTGGTTGACGTTGTAAATGCAGCATTATTTTTAGATAAACCTCTTTTAATTGAGGGTCCAGCAGGTACTGGAAAGACCTATCTAGCTAAGTCGTTATCAAAAATGTTAAGTAAAGAGCTCATCAGACTTCAATGTCATGAGGGTATTGATGAGGACAAAGCAATTTATGAATGGGATTATAAAAAACAATTATTATCTATACAAAACGACAAAAGTGAAAAAGATTTATTTACTGATGAGTATCTAATAGAAAGACCAATTTTAAAATCATTGAAAACACCAGACTCATTATTTCTTGTTGATGAGATAGATAGATCAGATGAAGAATTTGAAGCACTTCTCTTGGAAGTGTTGGCAGAAAAACAAGTAACTATACCTGAAATAGGAACAGTTACTGGTGAAGGTAATAATTTTACAATCCTTACTTCAAATGCCACAAGAGATCTTTCAGAGGCACTTAGAAGGAGATGCATTTACTTCTTCCTTGATTATCCTTCCATTGAAATTGAAACAAAAGTAATACTCAGTAATGTTGAGAGCATATCAGAGGAAAAAGCTAAGAAATATTCTCTCTTTAGTTCTTTTATAAGAAAACTCAATTTAAACAAACCTCCTTCCTTGATTGAAACTGTTGAATGGGTTAAATACAACCATGAGAACAACCATGAAGAACTTGATTCCAACATAGGTATCCTTATAAAAGATATAGATGATCAAAAGCTCTATAAAGAAAAATTAAAACAGAATAATGATTTTAAAAACGGATCAGTTACTTAAATTCTCGCAGTTTTGTAAAGAGAATGAACTATTTTTTTCATCTGACAGGCTGTTAGACTTAATCATTTTTCTTAAAAAAAATGAATTAGATAATCAAGATACTGAAATAAATTTTTTATACCATTTACTTCCTACAAACAAACTTGAAAAGGAACGGCTCAGAGACTTAATAAATGAATTTTTTGGTTATTCAATCAGCGCTGGTCAAGAGGAATTTCTTTACTTAGATGAATACAAAATTGACTCAATGACTGATGGTCAAATTAATATTGATTTTAAAAATGTTTCTGATGATTTATTAAACAATTTTGGCGATATAGATTTCAGCAGACCTGTTTCAAATGTTTACTGGCTAAACCAAATTAAAAAATCACAAAACTATATTGATGAAATAGCATTTTTTGATGTTGAATTTAATTCTGCTTTAGATTCAATCGTAAACAATCAAAATAAAGAAACATATGTAGAAATGCTTGATTTGGCATTGTTAGAGAGAATACAGAAATTGAGAAATCAATTTAAAGAACCTTATGTGCCAAGTGATTTAAGCAAGAAAGAAGATTTACAAGAGAAAGATTTCCTATTTACAGACAGTGATGAAAGAAATAAATTACTTAGGGAAACAAGACAACTTGGTTTAATTTTGGCTAATAAATTTATTAGATACTCTAATTCTTCCTCAAAAGGAAAATTAAATTTTCGAAAAACTATAAGGAAATCATTACAAAGTGGTGGAAGCTTGTATAAAACTGTATTTAAACCACAAATAAGAAAAAAACCGAGACTTATCTTGTTATGTGATATAAGTGGATCTATGGCGCTTTACTCATTATTTGGACTAACTTTACTTTTTGGAGTTGTACAAAGATTTAGGTCTGTAAAAGCTTTTGTTTTTATAGATGGTTTAACTGAGATAACTAAAGATCTTCAAAATCTGAAAATTAATAATATTAAAAGTATTTTAAATAATTGGAATGAATATGTAAAAGTCGATGGTCATTCTGATTATCAAAGATCTTTTGAAGATTTGTTAGCCTCTAGGAGTATTCTTAATTCAAGTAGTAATTCCTTACTTGTTATTGGGGATGCAAGAAATAATTATCGTTCAATTAATAAAGATACTACTGATAAACTTTCAAAGTGCTTTAAAGATATATATTGGATGAACCCAGAGAGATCACAATATTGGAATACAGGAGACAGTAGATTTATGGATTTTCAACAAATTTGTGAACACTACAGTGAGGTAAGAAACTTTAAACAGCTCAAAGATTTTATAATAAAAATTAACTTCAAGAAAGTAATAAGGTAATGAACATAGGGGTCTTAGGTGGTACATTTGATCCACCACATTATGCACATCTTAGGATTGCTGAGAGGTCAATTGACCAATTTAACTTAGATAGAGTAATATTTATTCCGTCAGGAAATCCTTGGCAAAAAAAAGATGCTACATCATATCGCCATAGATATGAAATGACAAAAATTCTTATCGGAGATTCTCATGATTTTGAAATAAGTGACATTGAAAATTCACAGAAAAATCCATCATATACTTATGAAACTTTAAATAAATTGAATTATCCTAAAGAAAAGTTATATTTTATTCTTGGCTCAGATGCTGCAATCAATATCAAAACTTGGAAGAATTATGAATTACTTCCAAACTTAACTAATTTTTTAATTGCATTAAGAAGTGAAGACAATATCGACATTCTCAAAAATAATTTTCCGTTTAATTATGAAATAATTTCTGGAGATAAATTAGATTTAAGTTCAACAACTTTGCGAAATAAAATAAAAGAAAAAAATATTGAGGTTAGTGACTTACCTTCCGAAGTGTTAATTTATATAAAAGAAAACAGTCTTTATTGAAATTTGTCCTTAATATCTTGAATTTCAGAATCTAATTCGTCTAGTTTTTCTAGTTCATCTTCCTCTAATTCTTTAAGTTTTTCAATTTCATTTTCTAATTCCTCAAGTTTTTCTAAAACATCGTCATTTGTATGATGATCTACATAATTTCTTGTGAATTTTGCAGAGATGATAGCTGTTACAGTAGCAATTAACCCAATTCCTAAAAACATTAAAGCACTTGCTACAAATCTTCCAAGGGTCGTCGTAAGTTCAATGTCACCATAACCAACTGTTGTTATAGTAACTAAAGCTAGCCAAATACCATCACCAAAATTATTAATATTAGGTTCAGCTATATAAAACAGGTATCCAAATACTCCAACAAAAAATATTAATGCTCCCAGTATCGTTCTTAATCTTTTGCTGTTAAAAACTGTCTCTAACAAGCTAAAAAAGTTTTTTATTCTGTTCAAATTTCTCCTCATATCTAAGAATAGTGTGTTTATTTTTTACATGGTAAGATATTTATAAGTGTCAAAATTAACAAAACAAAATATTCAAGAATCATATTTTTTAGACACTGTGTTAGATGTCATTTACTCACAGAAACTTAAAGAAATTATTATTTTTAAAGGAAATAATTCTTTAGCGTATCAAAATATTATTATTTCAACTGCAAATTCAAATACTCAAATGAATGGTGTGGTAAAAAAAATAGGAGATATTTTGAAAGATAAGTCAACTTTAAATGTTGAAGGCAAAGATTCTTCATGGTTGTTAGTCGAAGTAAAAGATATATTGATTCATATTTTTAACAACGAATCTAGAGAATTTTATAATCTTGAAGATATATATTTTGACTGTGAAATAATTTACCAATATGGATAATCTTATAATATGGGGCTGTAGCTCAGTTGGCAGAGCACTTGCATGGCATGCAAGGGGTCAGGGGTTCAAATCCCCTCAGCTCCACTTGATAAAATGAAAAAGTTTTTCATTGAGACAAAAGAGCTTTTACTTTCCCAAGGAATTATAGCTTTGCTTGCAATTATTCAGGTTAGGGTAGTTGCAACAAATTTAGGCCCAGAAATATATGGAAATATAGGAGTTTATCTAGGCTTTGTTGGGATAAGCTTTCGAATTTTAAATTCTCGAAATTCTGATCTTATCTTAATTAATTCTAATTTAACTGATAAAAATTTTACAAAAAGTGCTGTTTATTTAGAACTAATTTTAGGAGTGGTATCTTTATTTTTTGTTTCATCCATATTTTTTATTTATTACAAATCCATAGACAATTATCTTATACTTTACTTTTTTACGAGAGTGCTTTTTAATATTCAAGAAGTCTTTAAAGGAGTTTTTACACATACTGGCGATATGAAGACATATTCTTTGGTTGAATCATTTTCAAATATTATAAGGTTTATATTGGTAGTATCTTTTATTTCTTTCAGTCCCTCTATAAGTAGTTTTTTCTTTGCATTAAGTATTCATCAGATAGTTGTTAGCATTTTAATTTTTATATTTTTGTATAAATCTAATTTAAATCAATCTGAGACCATGAATTTAAAAGAATACATGCGTTTATCAAAAAAGAGTTTTTATAAAATAAGAACAGATCAAGCTGTTGGATTAATACCAACGCATCTAGATGTAGTAGTAATTGGATATTTTGCTAATTATTATTCAGCAGGAATATACAGAATAGCAAAAAAATTAGTAGATCCGATAAACTCAGTAATTGTTGCTTTTTCACCATGGATGTTAAATAAAATAAGCAAAAACAATAACTATAATTTTAAGAAACTAACACAAAATATCTTAATCCCATCCTCAATATTGATTATTTTTCTGTATTTCTTGTTTGGAAATCAATTAATACAAATCATTGCGGGAAATGCTTTTTATGATTCTTTTTCACCTATGATGATCTTATTGGTGGGTTTTATTTCTTACTATTTGACTTTTTGGACAAGACATTATTTATTATTGAATGATTTGATTCTCAAACATACAATTGCAAGAGTCATAAATTTAGTAACTTTTGTACTCACAGCACCACTTTTGATTACAAACTATGGTTTTAATGGTATTGCATTTTCTATAAGCCTTAGCGTATTATTGCAAAAAATGTATGAATTGTCTGTATATTTAAAAAATAAAAATTTAAAAAATAATATCTAATTTCAATAGTTAGAGTTAAAGTAATGGAAAAAAAATATATTTATTTTGAAAAGTATCTGGAAATGACACTTTATTTATCATTTTTTTTAATCTTCATGGACTCATATCAAATAAGGAATATTCCTTTAACGTGGGTTGGCAACTTTCTTTTGGTGATGGTTTGTTTATTTCTTTTTTATAGAGAAAATGTAAAATTTAACTTTTTATCTTTGATTATTGTTCTTGTCTCTTTAACTCCGACAATATTTAATTTTTTTAATCAATCATTAGATAGGTCTGAAATATTTTATACTGCAGTTAGATTATTTAGTTATTTAGCTTTCGTATTCGCTATATTAGTTTTTTCAAATACGAAGCACCAAATAATAATTTTACAAGTGTTAAAGTATGTCTTTTTGTCTATAACTTTCTTGTCTTTATACACGTATTTAGCCCAATTATTTAATTTTTATGAACCTGTCCGAAACAGACCAGGTACGGGTATTTTCGGATATGACATTCAATCAAATTTTTGGAGTTCAGAAAGCCATAGATTAGTTGGTACATTTCGAGAACCTATTTTTCTTGTTTCAATGCTATTTCCCACATTTGTAGTTATTCATTACAAACTATTAAATTCAAAAACATTCTATTTACTTGCTGGTATTCTTTTTGGGCTAACAAAAAGCGAACTTTGTTTAATATTTGTTATTTTGTTCGTTTTTGTTGAAATGATATTAAAAAAAGTAAAGTTAAAAAATATTTTATTTTTTACAATTTTTCTTATCTGTTTTTTTACACCAATTAAAGAGTGTGATATCAGTCCCAGCAATATAGAATGTCCTGAGATTGTTGAGATAGAAAATAATGAATTAAAAAATAACAATGAAATTTTGGATATTAGTTCGCCAGTTGAATTGGTATCTAATGAGAAATTTGGATATGTTGACCGTGAAAGGTCAGATATCATTTCATTTACTTCAAAATTTATAGATCAAAATGTTGGATTTGGCTTTCAGCGAACCAATGGAATCTATACTGAATACTTAGCAGAGGACGTACAATATCAAATGTATTTAACTAATAGAACTTTGCCTCATTATTTAAATACTAGGTATTTGGCAAAGTCTTTTGGGACTGGTAGGTATTTTCTAACTTATGAAAATATAAATATTCAAAATAATTTTTTATTTAATTTATTTTCAATAGGAATGTTTTATGTAATATTAATTGTTTGTATTTGTATTTATTTTTTAATTAATCATTTTCAACATGGATTAAAAATTGTATTAATTTTATCATTAATCTCACTTGCGTCCGTAGAGGATTTGTTACCCATTTTTGGTTTGTATTTAAGTCTTATGTTTACAATGGACCGACATGAAAATTAACAATTTTTCTGCAGGACCCTCAAAAATTCCAAAAATAGTTCTTGATGATTTAGCAAAAGATATTATTAATTATAAAGATTTAGGATATTCAGTCCTGGAATTGTCTCATAGAAGTAAAATTTTTGAAAATATATTAAATCAAACAAAATTAAAATTAAAACAAATTTTAGATATTCCGGACAATTTTGAAATTATTTTCTTACAAGGTGGTGCAACTTTTCAAAATACTTTTATTCCAGCCAATAAACCAAGTTTATTTGAAAATATATCATTTTTGGTATCAGGAACATGGGGAAAAAAAACCCATGAAGATTTCCAAAAATATTATGGAAAAAAAATTGAAAAATTTGATTTACCTAATGTCAACGGCGACGAGAGTGCCTTAATTACAAATGTAAATCGTAATCAATCTGAGTATATTTATTTAACTTCTAATGAAACTATTGAAGGAATACAAATAAAAAACTTTAAACATTTTACAGAGAAAAAATTGATTATTGATATGTCTTCTGATTTTTGTTCATACCCTTTTGATTGGCATAATATTTCTTTTCTTTATGCAGGAGCTCAAAAAAATTTGGGTATACCTGGTGTAACTGTTTGTATTTTTGATACTGACTTTGTTGAAGAGAATAATCTTACAAGTTATTTAAACATTCAGAATCATATTGATAAAAATTCAGCATTCAACACACCTCCAACATTTTCAATTTATGTAATGTTGAAAATGTTGGATTGGATAGAAAGCAATGGAGGGCTTCAAGAGCTTGAATTAAGAAACATTTCAAAAGCAAAGAAAATCTATAGTTTTTTGGATGACAACAAAGACAGTTTAACTTCATTAGCTCCAAAACTCTGGAGAAGTAATGCAAACATTGTTTTTGACTTCACAGAGGAAAAATTGACTGAACTCTTTTTACATAAGAGTTTAGAGAACGGGTTTTTAGGTTTAAATGGTCATAGAAGCGTTGGGGGAGTTAGAGTTAGCAACTATAATAGTGTGACTGACGAGATGGTTGCAGATTTCCTACTTTTCCTTGATCAATTTATTTCGAATAACTAAGAGTATCAATGGAAATAGAAAATTTCACAAAATTAAACTTAAGCAATCTAGATGTGACTGCTTTTACAACAAAATTAAATATTTTAAAAAATAGTGAAATTATTTTTCCTCATGAAGAAACTGTGAATGACAATCGAATTACAGATTCAATAATTAAGAATTCTGTAGTTGTTCTTGGGGTTATTTTTGAATCTTTTGACAATAACCTCATTATTAAAGATGAGATTTTTATTTTGGATGGACACCATAGATATCAATTTATAAAAGATAATTCCATAGATGATTTATTTGAAGTCGTACTTGTGAGTATGAGTGACATAAAAATCGAATCATATAATTCTGAACTGTTAATTGACGATGATATTTTTGTAAATAAAATTATGTCAGAAAAAGGCTTTTCTGTAAAAGAAAACAGTAAATATTATATATCTTTAAATAACAAGAAATACTTTTCACAAAAAATATCTGACATTAATGAACTATATTTTTATAAAAAACAACTTTTAAAAGAATCAGTTATTTCACCAATAAAAAACAATGATAAAACACATAAATCACTAGTAAAATTCACTCCAATATCTCAAAAAAACTTTTGTAAAAACCATATATTTCCATATAAATCTACATGGATTACACCCAGGTTTGACGTATGAAAGTTTGTCATGTAATTAATGATCTTTCTAGAGGAGGGGCTGAGACACACCTTTTTTCTTTAGTAAAGCTACAAATTGAAGGAGGATATGATGTATCGATTTTATTGCTAGGTAAAGATCAATTAAATTTCGTATCTTTAGAAAGCCAATTTAATGATCTAAATGTAAACCTTTTAAGATTTAAAGGGCCAAAAAAGTTGCAAGGCATCAACCCTTTATCGATTTATAGAGGAATAGGTTATTTTAAAAATAAGAAATTTGATATTATCCATACCCACACTCCAAGGAGTGATTTACTTGTTTATTTATCAAATTTATTTATTTCAAACAAATCTAAAAGAATAGTTACTATTCATGGCAAATATGGCACATATCTACAAGGAAATTATTTTATAGATTTACTTAGAAAAATATTTGTTAAACAGCAGTCAAAGATCTGGAAAACGGCAGCTAATGTAATCGTTATTTCTGAGAGTATAAAAGATTGGCTAAAAGATCTCAATCCATCAATTAATCCAACAGTCATACCATACGGAATCGAAGTTCAACCAATGGCTAATAACAAACCCAAAACTTCTACTTTGGGGTATTTGGGAAAATTAAATAAAAATAAAGGAATTGAAGACTTAATCGATGTATATGCAAATCTTCTTAAAAAAGAAAATTTTAATAAATTAGAACCCAATCTTTTAATAGGAGGAGTAGGTTCAGAAAATTACATAAAAAGTTTAAATAAAAAAATTAGTAATAAGAATATACAATTTCTTGGTTATGTAGAGGATAGGTATAGTTTCTTTAATTCAATCGAAATTTTTATATTTCCTTCTTATTCTGAAGGTTTAGGGTTAGTTTTATTGGAAGCCATGTCTTATGGAGTTTTATGTATAACAAGAGATGTTACTCCGATGAATTCAATAATAAATAATGGAGAAAATGGATTCTTGTTCAAGGACAATAATGAATTATTAGAGAAAATTGAAAAAGCATTAGAATTGAATTCATCAGAAAAAGACAACATGGTTAAATCTGCACTTGAGAAAATTGAAAAATCCTACAGTATAATGCAAATGTATTTGAGTATAGATAAAGCTTATAATTGATAATCATGGATTACAATCACAGGGAAATTGAAAAACAATGGCAAGAACATTGGAGAAAAATCAAACTTGCTAATTGTGATGTTTCGCTAGAAAAAAATAATTTTTATAATCTATGCATGTACCCATATCCATCAGGAGATTTACATATGGGACATATTAGAAATTATACAATCGGAGATGTAATAACTCGATATAAACAAAAACAAGGATTCAATGTTTTGTCTCCAATGGGTTGGGACTCTTTTGGTCTGCCTGCTGAAAATGCAGCTATTAAAACAGGAATTCATCCAAAAAAGTTTACTGAAGACAGAATAAATAATATGAGGGATCAAATTCAAAGACTTGGGTCTCTTTATGATTGGGAAAAAGAAGTTGCAGCTCATGATAAAAATTATTACAAGTGGACTCAATATTTATTTATACAATTATTTAATAATGGCTTAGCGTACAAAGAGGACGCTCCTGTAAACTGGTGTACATCATGTAATACAGTATTAGCAAACGAACAAGTTATTGAAGGACATTGTGAAAGATGTGATTCGGAAGTTATAAAGAAAAACCTGAATCAATGGTTTTTAAAAATATCAAACTATTCAGAAGAATTGCTAAACGGGCTTAATGAAATTGGTGATTGGCCAGAAAATGTTAAATCAATGCAGGAAAACTGGATTGGTAAATCATCTGGAGTTCAGTTTAATTTAAAGATTGATGAAACTGAGCTCGATTTTGATGTGTTTACAACTCGACCAGATACATTATTTGGAATGACTTTTGCAGTTATTTCACCTGAGCATGATTTAATTAATGAAATTTTGTCAATATCATCAAACTCGAATGAAATAAAAAAGTATATAGATAAGGCTAAATCAAAGTCTGAATTTGAGAGAATGTCCATTACAAAAGAAAAAACTGGGGTTGACACTGGATTAAAAGTATTGAACCCTATAAATAACAAAACGGTCCCTTTATGGGTTGCAGATTATGTTTTAATAAATTATGGAACAGGTGCAATTATGGCTGTACCTGGACACGACGAAAGAGACTATGAGTTTGCCAAAAAATATGATCTTGAAATTATTCAGGTAATCATTGATAAAGATTACAGTATTGATATTTTAGAGAAACCATATATTGAAAATGGTTTCTTGATTAATTCTGGTGATTATGATGGATTAAAATCTCATACTGAAGGCTCAGAATCTATAATCAAATATTTGTCTAAGCAAAATCTTGGAGAAAAAAAAGTAACTTATAGATTGCGAGATTGGCTTATAAGCCGTCAAAGATACTGGGGATGTCCAATTCCCTTAATTAATTGTTCTAAATGTGGATTAGTTCCCGAAAGTATTGAAAATTTACCCATCTTATTACCTGAAATTGATGATTATAAAAACTCAGAGGATTCACCTTTGGCAAAAAGTGAGGATTTTGTTATAACCAAATGTCCTAATTGTGATTCTGAAGGTAAAAGAGAAACTGACACAATGGACACTTTTGTTGATTCATCATGGTATTTTTTAAGATATTTAGACTCCCATAATGAAGAATCGCCATTTGATGAAAAGATAATAAACTCATGGTTACCAATTGATCAATATATCGGTGGAGTAGAGCATGCAATTTTGCATCTTTTATATTCAAGATTTTTTGTTAAAGCATTGAGAGATATAAATTTACTTAGTGTGGATGAACCATTTCATAATTTATTTAGTCAGGGAATGATTAATTTTAGAGGTTCTAAAATGTCAAAGTCTAAAGGAAACGTAGTTGATCCCGAGGCTTTTTTTAAAACACATGGAGCTGATGCATTAAGATTATATATCCTATTTATGGCACCGCCAAGTGATGGAGTAGAGTGGAATGATGGTGGAATAGAAGGAACTAAACGATTCTTAAATAAATTTTGGGACAATATGGCAAGATTTTCGAATTTAGAAAACAACAAAACCAATGATGAAGACGGTTTAGTAAGATCAATGAATCAAACTATATTTAGCGTAACTAGACATCTTGAAAAATTTGAATTTAATACTGGTGTTTCAGATTTGATGAAAGCAAATAACGAAATTTCTTCTTATCTAAACAAAAATACAACCGTTTCTAAGGAGACTAAAGAACTAGTCTTTAGTTCAATGTGTAATCTTCTTTATCCTTTTTCTCCTCACATATCTTCGGAAATATATGATCTATATTTTAATAAAGATATCTCTACTTTAGATTGGCCAACCCATGAAGAATCAAACTTAATCAACCCTACGTATGAGCTTGTTGTACAAATAAATGGTAAGAAAAAATTTACAAAAGTTATAAATACTGGAACATCACAAGAAGATGCTGAAAAAATTTGTAAGGCTGAATTTAATTTAGATGTTTCAGATTTTAAAAAGGTAATTTTTGTTGAAGATAAGATTATAAATTTTATTGGCTGATGACGTATATAGTAGTTACAGATACTTTAATAGAAAATTTAGATAATCTAGATATTGATGAATTAAAATATGAAAAGATAAAATCAAACGAATTTAGTTCTAATACAAATGTGAGTTTATTTTCAGATGATTTGTATAAATTTGTAACTGATGAATTTTTTACTTTTAATAACTTAAAAAAAATAAATTATGACTTTAGTTCAAAATATATATTTCAAGTTAAAAAATCTAATTTAAGTAAATTCCAAGATATTAAATCATTACAAATCATTCATAATTCAAAAAATGTTGTTGAATTTTTTCCATGGGATCTTTCTAATACAATTTTTGATAATAGGAAAAAAATAGACCAAAGTCTACTCTCGTTTTTCACAGAGACAGAGTCAAATTTTAGAATGTTTTTAAACTTTTTCTCTAAAGAGATTTTCAGATTAAAACTTCTGACATCAACTGATAAAAAAGATGTTTTAGAGGTTTTAAAAGAGAAAGAAGATTATAAATATAAAAAAGCTCAAACTATTCTAAAGAAAACTAGTTCTGATAACATTGACGACTCAATTAAATATATTTATAAAATTGAAAAAAAATTGGTTGAATCAACTTATAATCAAGAAAATTCTAAAAGATTTATTATTGCTATGAAGCAAAAACTACAAACTTGAGATTCTAGATTTATTTCTATCCCTAAAATTTTTAGAAATTACACCTTTAGAGAACGCTACATCAAGCGATTTCAAAGCTTGATTCTTGGTTTCTGACGAAACATCACCATTTTCGATTGATTTTAATGTAGTTTTTAACTCACTTTTAAGTGATTTATTACGAACATTTCTTTTCGAATCTTGTCGAATTCTCTTTTTTTGTGAATTAATATTTGCCATGTAAAACCTTTCGGTATATAAGATATTAACTTAGTAAATATGTTACATAATAAAAATCTAAGAAATATTTCGATAATTGCTCATGTAGACCATGGTAAATCAACATTAGCAGATCGCTTGATTGAAATCTCAGGATTAATTAAGCCAGGCGAACATGTAGATCAAATACTTGACAGTATGGATTTAGAAAGAGAAAAAGGGATAACAATAAAGTCTCAGCCAATAAGATTACAATTTGAAGATTTGATTTTAAATCTTATTGATACACCTGGTCACGTAGATTTTTCTTATGAAGTCTCAAGAGCACTAATTGCCTGTGATGGAGCAATTCTATTGGTTGATGCAACTCAGGGGATCCAAGCGCAAACTTTTGCACACTCATATGCTGCAATTGAAGCAGGTCTAGAAATCATTCCTGTTTTAAACAAAATTGACTCTATTGATGCTGATATTGAAAATGCAAAAAAACAAATTTTTAATCTAATTGGATCTAAAGAAAATGAGATATTCCAAATTTCTGCAAAAACTGGGGAAGGGGTGGAAGGTTTGTTATCTGAACTTCCAAATTTAATTAGCCCTCCGGAGAAGAAAATAGATGGAGTTAATGCATTAATTTTTGATTCTTTTTTTGATTCTTATAGAGGTGTTGTTGCGTCAGTGCGTGTTTTTGGTGATGAAATTAAGTCAAATCAAAAACTTAAACTTGTAAATTCGAATTATTCTTTTGAACCATCTGAGATGGGTTATTTTGATTTAGATTTTGTACCATCAAATAATTTAAAAACGGGAGAAGTGGGATATATCATTACAGGAGCAAAAGAGTTATCCCAGATAAGAGTTGGTGACACTTTAGTTTCTGACGAAGATGAAAGTCCGGTAGTAGTATCTGGTTACAAGGAACCACAACCAACTGTTTTTTCAAGCGTGTTTCCTTCAGACTCAGATGACTATACGAAACTTAGAGATTCATTAGACAAATACGTACTAAATGACGCAAGTTTTTATTATGAACCTGAAACATCATCAGCTTTTGGTTTCGGATTTAGATGTGGATTTTTAGGTTTATTACATTTGGAAATTGTAATTGAAAGACTTGAAAGAGAATTTGACCTGTCATTAATTGTTACTCCTCCTTCTGTTGAATTTAAAATTGTTAGAAATAACGATACTGAGATAATAATTCGTAATCCTAGTGAAATTGAAAAATATACTGATATCAAGCATTTAATGGAAAAATACTGTGAGGTTAATCTACTGTTTCCAAAAGAGTACCTAGGTTCAATTATGCAGTTACTAAGTGAAAAAAGAGGTACTCAGGAAGATTTAAATTATTTGAGTACATCAATGGTCAAGGTTAGATACAAGCTTCCGTTACTCGAACTTGTTAGTGGATTTTATGATACTTTAAAATCTATTTCACAAGGGTTTGCATCATTAGACTATGAAATTTTAGATTTTGAAAAAGGGAATTTAGTCAAGCTCGATATATTAGTTAACGGACAAATAATTGATTCATTTAGTTCTATTCTTGCCAAAGAAAATGCAGAATTTGTAGGTAGAAATAGGGTTAAAAAATTATCCGAACTAATTCCTCGTCAACAATTTGATATTCCTATCCAGGCAGCTGTCGGATCTAGAGTAATAGCTAGAGAAACAATTAAAGCTTTAAGAAAAGATGTTACAGCTAAATTATACGGTGGTGACGTAACAAGAAAGAGGAAGCTTCTTGAAAAGCAAAAAGAGGGAAAGAAAAAAATGAGACAAATTGGCAAAGTCAATGTACCAAAAGAAGCTTTTAGAGATTTTTTGAAACAATAATGTTTGTTCCGACTATTTACATTGAAAATTCAAACGACAATATGAGTGTTGAAGTTTCTGATAAAAAATTGCATCATTTGAATCAAGTATTAAGACTTAGAGATGGAGATAAAGTTAATATATCCGATGGAAAAGGACTTATCTCTTATGGAAATTTTATTAATAATTGTGTAGAAATAAAAAATTCAAAAATGTTTCAACGACAAAATAGTTTAAAAATATTTGTACCGTATTTAAGAGAGAAAAATAGATTTAGATTTTTGATTGAAAAATTGACTGAATTAAACGTTAATGAGATTTATATAGGTATTACTAAAAATACTCAAAATACAAATTACAGCAAATCTAAGATTCAAGAGTGGGTAGTTTCTGCTTTAGAACAGTCAGGCTCAGCATATTTACCTGAACTATTTTTTCCTGAAAATATAAATTTTTCTGTTTTTACTACATGTTTTGATATCAGCGGAGAAAGCTTTGATAAAAAGACCGAAAAACGAAATAATTTTGCAATTGGCCCTGAAGGTGGTTGGACAGATGAAGAATTATCAAAATTTCAACACAAGATAAAGATATCAGAATTTAGTCTGAGAACTGAAACTGCTGCAATAACTGCAGTATCATTAATGATGTAATACATATGGAACAAAAATCAGTATTTGAATTGATATTATCTGGAGAACTCGATTCAGAGATTATTTATGAAGATGGCGAGATATTTGCTATAAATGATATAAATCCTGTTGCAAAAATTCACATATTAATAATTCCAAAAAGAAAGATTGAGACGATCAATGATACTTCTTTAGAGGATCTAAATTTACTAGGAAAAATGATATTGGTAGCAAAAGATTTAGCAAAAAAATATAATATTAATGATTCCGGATATAGATTACTTTTTAATACTAATTCAGATGCAATGCAGACAGTATTTCATATACACCTTCATTTGATAGGTGGAGAAAAACTTAAAAACATTTAATGAGTATTGAAAAAATTATTCCAGTAGACAAAGAGCTTGTAAATATTTTTGGCGTTAATGATCAAAACTTAAAATTTTTAAAAGATAAGTTTAAAAAAATAAAAATTAATGTCAAAGGCAACATTGTTTACATATCAGGAGACAATGGCCAGACATCAGATATTATGAAAATTCTTGATGAAATGCTATCAATGGCTGATAGAGGTGAGATTATTGAGATCGAGGATTTAAAATTAATGTCAAATATAGAATCAAAAGATATAAGTAATATTTCTTCAACAAACAATATATCTATAATTGGATCGAAAGCAATTAAGGTTAAGAATGTTACACAATTTAAATATATTGAGACAATTGAGAATTCAACGATAACTTTTGGAATTGGTCCAGCTGGTACGGGGAAAACTTTTCTAGCAGTTGCAAGTGCTGTCAAAATGTATACTGATGAAAATATTAAAAAAATAGTTCTTACCAGACCAGCAGTAGAAGCGGGTGAGAGGCTCGGATATCTTCCAGGAGATTTGTCTCAGAAAATAGATCCTTATTTAGTTCCTCTATTTGATTCATTAGAGTATTTTTTTGGCAATGAAACTTTACAATATTTAATTGAGAAAAGAAATATAGAAATTGTTCCTTTGGCTTATATGAGAGGTAGAACATTAAACAATGCATGCATAATTTTAGATGAAGCGCAAAATGCAACTGTAAGTCAAATTAAAATGTTTTTAACAAGATTAGGTGAAGACTCAAAAATGATAATTACTGGTGATGAAACCCAAATTGATCTTCACAATAGAGACTATTCAGGCTTGAAAAAAACTAGGAAATCTTTATCAAATATAGAAGAAATATCAGTAGTAGAATTTAAAAATTCTGATATCGTAAGAAATAAAATAGTATCAAAAATTTTAGAAGTATTTCCTGACAAATAATGAATATTTATATCACCCACTTTAGAAAGATATTTTATATTATTTTATTTTCTGCAGCTGTATGGTTTATTTCCTTTTCAATTTTTCCTGAAAATCAAATAATAAAGATTGAAGTAGGAGATGAATCACCAACAGCTTTTTCTGCACCCAGGTTTCTAACCGTTGTAGATGAGCAAAAAACTGAAAAGTTAAAAGAAGATGCAAGAAATGATGTTGCCCCAGTTTATTCCATTGATAGCAAAATAAATGTCTCAGTAATTGATGGGATTACTGAAATGTTTCTTACAGTTATAAAAGCTAGAACAGAAGAGGTGCTTGTTACTGACAATGAAAGTAATCCAGAAAATCCTCAATCTGTAGTTGAAATATTAGAGTTGAGTAAAGTTGAGCAAATTGAAAAAGTACAGTCCTCGTTATTATTTTCAACAATTTCAACTTCTGCTGTTGAGGTCTTGATTGAAATTTCAAACCTAGATAGTTTAAATTCCTCAAATTTTTTGACTCAAATTGAATTTGAAGCAAAAAGTCAAGCTGACATATTTTTATCAAATGGTATAAATAATGAAAATCTAAATCAAATAAGGCAAACAATCGTACAAACACCACCTAATTTGAATTTACCAAGTGAATTATATGTCCTTGTTCCTGAAGCGAGAGTGAGATCAATGGTTGGAGAAATTATTGCTGAAAACCTTATAGCTAATCAAAAACTTGAAGAAGAACTATGGAATGAACAAAAAAACAAAGCTTCTGATGCAGTTGAAGAGGTTACTATTCAGTTTTTTAAAGATGAAATTATTGTGAATGAAGGGGAAGTAATAGATGAGGTTTTATATAAAGCTTTGGATGAATTTGGCTATCTTTCTGGTGAATCAAGAACAGTTCAAACCTCTGCTATTCCGATAATCTTTTCAGTATTTCTTGTTTTGTATGTTCTTTTGTGGAGATTAAGAGATTCAATTTGGAAAAATGATAACGAATTGCTTTTGATGCTTACCTTAATTCTTGTATCTTCAATATTCCTAAGGGGCGTTTCATATTATTCAAACTTGTCAGATTTAGATTTTATTCAGTATGCTTTACCTGTTTCTTTTGTAGGAGTTATATCAGTTATACTTTTAAATCTTCGTGCTACTTTAATTCTATCTTTGTCTAGTTCACTATTAGCGCTTGCAGGTGGTGGAAATATTGGATTAGTAGCTTTAGGTGCATTAGGTACAATTATCCCAGCAGTATTTTTGTCAGAAGATACAGACAGGACATTACTTAGAGAAAGAATTATCTATATTTCTCTAACTCAACCTTTGCTTGCTTTTGGAGTCTATTTCTTTTTAAGAGAAGATGGTAACCTAACGCAAATTTTGGTTCTTTCCTTTTTAAGTGCATTGGTTGCAAACCTTGCAGCTTTTTCGCTTACTTCTTACATAGAGAGTATGTTTAGGCTAACATCAAGCTTTAAATTATCAGAATTGGCTGATCGAAATCATCCAGCTTTACGTTATCTAGAGGATAATGCTATTGGTACTTTTAACCACTCATTAGTAGTAGGAACACTTGCAGATAGAGCAGCTCATAAAATTGGTGCAAATAGTCAATTAGCTAGAGCGATGGCTTATTACCATGATCTTGGAAAAACAGCTAATCCAACAATGTTCGTTGAAAATCAAATTGGATCTTCAAACCCACATGATGGACTTCAACCCATGGAGTCTGCAAACATATTAAAAGCCCATGTTACAGAGGGAGTAAAGTTGGCTAAAAGATTTAAAATACCTGAAACTGTATATAAAGGAATTTTAGAGCACCATGGAGATGCAGTAATCAGATTCTTTTATGAAAAAGAAAAAATGGTGAACAAAAATGTTTCAAAAGATGAATATAGGCATTTAGGAAATAAACCTACCTCTAAAGAATCTGCAATATTAATGATGGCTGATTCTTTAGAGGCAGCTTGTAGAGCAATTTTCATGAATGAAGATGCTGATGAGGAAAAAATAAGAAATGTTATCGACGAAATATTTGAAGAAAAAATTTCAGACGGACAATTAAATAATGCACCAATTACATTTAAAGAATTAGATATAATTAAAAATTCTTTTCAAGAAAGCCTAGAAGGTCTTTATCACCAAAGAGTTTTATATCCTGAAATATCAGAAGAAGAATAAAAATATTGAAATTTCAATTTAACGGTTATTTTTATAAAAATGAAAAAAATGCTTTTGAAGATGTAAGGAAAGTATTTATGAAAAAGTTTTCAATTTCTGAAAATTTTTTATTACATATACATTCTGTTACAAATAATTACTCAAAAGAGCTGAATAAACATTATTTTCAAAAAGATTATCCTACAGATGTACTGACTATCCCTCTATATAAAGACTTAGCAAGCATCAATAAATTAGACAAAAACAATAATGAAATTCTCGGAGATTTATTCTTAAATAGAAATCTTATAAAAAAACATTCAAAAAAGTACACAAAAACATTAATTGAAGAATATCAACTAGTACTTGTTCATGGATTGCTACATTTAATTGGATATTCTCATGATGATCCAAAAAAGCTGAGTAGTATTGAAAATACAATTCTAAAAAAGGTTTGGAATGAAAAATAACAATCTTGACCATTTAGCAATCATTATGGACGGTAATGGTAGGTGGGCACTTGATAAAGGACTTGACAGAACTGCTGGACATGCTGCTGGTGAACATTCTTTATCAAAAACAATAGATTGGGCAATAAAAAATAATATTAAGTGGCTAACGGTGTATGCTTTTTCTACTGAAAATTGGCTTCGTTCTGAAGAAGAAGTAGAATATTTGATGTTTTTCAATAGAGATATTCTTATTAGGAGAAGAGATGAATTTAATCAAAAAGGTGTGCGGTTTAGATTTTTAGGAGACTTGAATGATGAGAAAATACCTGATGAGAATAAAGAATTAATGGAAGAGACAGAAAAGTTAACTCAAAACAATTCTAAATTAAATTTAAATTTTGCGTTTAATTATGGGTCACATGATGAAATTCACAATGCAGTGTTAAATTTACATAATTTAAATCTCAATAAAAAACTTACTTTAAAGGATATAAAGAATAGTTTTATCAACTACTTTCCGTACCCAGAGGTTCCATTTCCTGATCTTTTGTTAAGAACAGCAGGAGAGAACAGAATAAGTAATTTTTTACTTTACCAAATTTCTTATACCGAACTGATATTTATTGAAGACCTTTGGCCTGATATAAATGCAGACATATTAAATGATGTCTTACTAGAATTTAATTCAAGGAATAGAACTTATGGAAAAAATTGATAATTTATTCGACAAAATTGTAAAAATAGCAAATTCGAGAGGCTTTGTTTTTAATGCATCATCAATATATGGCGGATTAAGGAGCTCTTATGACTATGGTCCATTGGGTGCTTCTCTTAAAAACAATATCTCCGAAAGCTGGTGGAAAGATATAAATCAAGATAGCAAAGTGTCTATATTTCCTATAGATACAGCTATTATTCAGAGTTCTGAAGTATGGAAAGCATCAGGTCATTTAGCTGAATTTACAGATCCTATGGTAGATCATAAACCTACAGGTGAAAGATTTAGAGCTGACCAAGTACCAGAAAATCTAAAAAAAGAAGATTTAACAGAGCCGCGTCAATTTAATCTTATGTTTGAAACAAACATAGGCCCAGTACAAAATGAAAACTCAGAAGTGTATCTACGACCAGAAACAGCACAAGGTATATTTGTAAATTTTGAGAATGTTCAAAGAACAATGAGAGCAAAACTTCCATTTGGAATAGCTAATATTGGAAAATCATTCAGAAATGAAATTACCCCTGGTCAGTTTATATTCAGAACTAGAGAATTTGAACAAATGGAAATCGAATATTTTTGTAAAAAAGAAAATGAAAATGAATGGTTTGATTTCTGGGTAAATAAGAGACTTGACTGGTACAAGGGGATAGGCATACCAGAAGAGAAGCTCAGGTTGAGAGAACATGAAGAAAACGAATTAGCTCATTATGCATCTAAAACTGTAGATATTGAATTTGATTACCCTTGGGGATGGGGTGAGCTTGAAGGCATCGCAAATCGAGGAAGTTTTGATTTAAGTTCACATGAAAGCTCTAGCGGAAAAGATTTATCATATTTTGATTCAGAAACAAATGAGAAAATAGCACCAGTTGTAATTGAGCCTGCAGGGGGATTAACAAGAACACTCTTTGCTTTACTGTGTTCAACATATGATGAAGAAGTAATTAATGATACTACTAGAACACTATTTAGATTTAATTTTGAAATCGCACCTGTCCAAATCGGGATTCTACCATTGAGTAAAAAAGAAGAATTAATTAAAGTTTCAAATGAAATACAACAAACTTTGCAGAAATTTTTTAGAACTGAAGTTGATGTAACTCAATCAATAGGTAAAAGGTACAGACGACAAGATGAAATTGGAACCCCTTATTGTGTAACTATAGATTTTGATTCTTTAGAAGATTTATCAGTCACGATAAGGAATAGAGATTCAATGGATCAGGAACGAATAAAAATAGAGAACCTTCTTGATTATTTCTCAAAAATATAATGGGCATATCAAAGCAATCAATCGAAGATTTAAAAAAAAGATCAAAAATTAGCGACTTTGTTTTATCTACTACAACTGGAAAACTTAGGGGAACTAAAGGGATGGCATTGTGTCCTTTTCATGGTGAAAAAACTGCAAGTATGAGTTTTACAGACGTCGAAAATTTATTTCATTGTTTTGGATGCAAAATGGGTGGTGACATATATAAATATGTTCAAGAAATTCATAATTTGGAATTTCAAGATGCAGTTGAATTAGTTTCTGAAAAGTATGGATTCAAACTTACGTATACCGAAACCAGTCAGACTAATGATTTTAAAAATTTTCAACAAAAAATTAATCTCATTGATGAACACTTTAAAAAAATGATGGATTCGGAGAAATCTAAAAAAGCAAAAGAGTATCTTACTTCAAGAAAGTTCAATGAACAAGATTTAAAAAAATATGACATATCTTTTATTGATTCAAATATTGAAGATTTTCAAAAGTTTTGTGATAAAAATAAAATTTCTGACTTTGATTTAAAAAAATTAGGATTTATATCTAGCAATAACAATTTTCTATTTAAAAATAGAATAATGTTTCCAATTCTTAACTTTAGATCTGAAACTATTGCTTATGGTGGAAGAGCACTTGATGATTTTGGTCCTAAATATTTAAATTCTTCTGATTCAGTTCTATATAAAAAAAATAGGAATTTGTATTTTACAAAAGAATTCATATCTTCTGTTAAGAAGAAAGGGTATGCATTTTTAGTGGAAGGTTACTTTGATGTTTTATCGTTAAACCAATTAGGTTATTCGAATAGTGCCTCACCGTCAGGCACTGCTCTTACGATTCAACAACTAGATGCTGTTTCACGCTATACGAATAAAATCTTACTTTGTTTTGATAATGACGAAGCAGGACTAAAGGCAACTGAGAGAGTTTTAGAAATTAAAAATCAAGTCTCTAATCAACTGGAAATACATTGTCTCAATTTACCAGAAAAATATAAAGATATTTCAGAACTGTATGAAGATGATGAAGATATTTTTAGTAGTGTTTTGAAGGATAATCATGAAATAATTGAATTTTTAATTGATAAATTTATTGTAAGTACATCAGATAAAAAAAGTATTTTTAATTATTTTATGAAAATAACTGCTAATCTAAGCCCACTTGAAGTTGATGTCTCGTTAGATTTGCTATCTTCAAAATTAAATACAGGCAAAGATATCCTTAAAAAAGAGTTAAGATTTCAAACTTCACACGAAAAAGAAGACGTAACAGAACAAACTATAAGCTCTATATCTATTTTTAAAGATTTAATTATTGCAGAAATGATTTCTAATGAATTTAGTTCAAATGAAGAAATTGAACAGTTAATGGAGTTAAATTCTGAATTTAAAAAATTAGTAGAAAGCATCAAAAATGAAAATTCAAAAAAACAAGATTACCTTAATATTTCTTATACAAAAGAACAATACTCTGAGGCTGTTTCAAGGATGTATTTGCATTTTGCAAACATAAAAATTGATGAATTGATATATGAATTTGAACAAGCGAAGGATAAGAATTTCCAAATTCTTCAAGAAGTGGAAGACATCAAAAAGAAAAAAGAAATTTATCAGAATACCATTTAATACATAGTATTATTAATTTGCTATCCGAGGTAGCTCAATTGGCAGAGCAGCGGACTGTTAATCCGTTGGTTGTGGGTTCAAGTCCCACCCTCGGAGCTTTTTTAAATAAGAAATAAAAGTATAATTAACTTGAATGGAGGAATATGGATAATTTAGTAGAAATAATTACCCAAAATGCAGAAGGAAAAGACCTAAGTGTTTTAGGTGGAACTGTTAAATTGGTCGTTGATGATCAGATTGCATTTGTAACACCTGAAGGAGATATTTCCGGAAGTGACGAAGATGCTGATTGCACAATGACTATAGACTCTGAAACCATGCAGGCAATCATGAATGGCGAGACTTCTGGTCAAGCAGCATTTATGACTGGAAAATTAAAAGTAGCTGGAGATATGAGTATCGCTTTAAAAACCCAAGCATTTTTAGGCAACTAATTTTATGTCATTTAGGGCCTGTAGCTCAGTTGGTTAGAGCAACGGACTCATAATCCGTCGGTCGTAGGTTCGAGTCCTGCCAGGCCCACTTGAGAGCAAAATTGAAATTATTTATTTTAGGTTCTATTATTTCTGTTTCTTTAGTTTCTCCTCCAAGCTTTCTTAGATTAGAAATAATAGAGTTTTCAGATTTTTTGATAATCTTATTTTTTATTATTTTGATACATGATTTCATTAAGAATTCGAAATCAGTTGATTTTAAAGAAACCAGCGCACAACTTTGGGGATCATTAATTTTAGTTCTTTTAGTGTCTATATTTGTATACGGTATAAGCGCATTTATATTGAGATTAATATTTTATTCAGTAGTCGGATATCTATTTGCAGCATACACAAAAATCAAGTCTACTCATGAATTACAATACTTTTTAATCCCTTTTGCAGCAGTAACATTACTTAATTTTTTGACATCAATTTTCCAACTGTCATTTGTTGACAATACTACAGGTTGGATTAGTTATTATTATGAAAATCCTGATTTCTTTAATAGAGGTAGACTCTCTGGCTATCAGGGATCTGGTCCAAATGTTGCAGGCGGCATGTTTTCAATTCTTACTTTCTTATCTTTATATATTTATTTTGAATTAAAAAATAAATATTTTCTTATTCTGTCGTTATTAAATGTTTATTTAATTTTTGTTACATATTCTAGAGGTGCTTATCTTTCATTATTTGTGGGCATATTTATTTTTATATTTATCTATAACAAAAACTTTAAAAGTATTTTTATTACATTGTTAGTTGCCATATCAGGTCTTTTAGGATTTTTATATTTTGGTGATTCAAAAATCTTATTAAAAGAAAGTGATAGAGGGTTTTTAACTCAAATTGCATTTGAAAATATGAGTATTTTTAAAGGATTAGGTCCTGGGAATTACGTTGAAGGAATTTATAAAGATTATTTTCTTTCTATTAATCCTGATATCTTAGAAGAAAACCTTAATATTAATTTAAATAAAGTCGAGTTAGGTATTACACCTATAGAACATAGAAACTCAGAAGCAGAATTTTTTATTGGAACTTCTGGTGGTGGATACGAGATTTTAGTTCAAAGTAAATTAATAGCTGAGTGTTCTGAGGACAGGCTTACATGTCAGCATGTCAGAGTGAAGCAACCATTACTTGCAGATTTTTTATCTGCAGTCTACCAAGTAACTAATTCAGAAATAATAGAATTCATGGATGATTCTGAATGTTTTGATAAAAATAATTTAAATATTCTAAGGGGTGAATTCTATTGTTTTGTTGATTATCTTTATGGCCAATCAAATTATATTGAGAGCAAGAAAGATATACCTCAGGGATTATTATTTGTGCCATGTACTGACTCTGTAGGTTACGAATGTGAAAGTAGAGAGTTAGCTCACGGAGAGCTTGCTGTAATTGTTGAACAGATAAGCATTGGCAACAATTACGTCACTCTTGAAAATTACAAAAAATTCTGCTCAGAGTGCAATTTTAGAAATGTGGAAGGTTATATTAAGTTTAAGTTTGAGAAACAAGACGGAATACTCCCAAGAAGTAAAATAACTTTTTATACTTCTGATGATTTCGAAAATTGGGATATGATTGGATACTCAAGAACTACCGGAAATATCATTAATTTAAATAAAAACACTTCATTCTTAGAAATAGGGGGCCATTCTGATGGACAGTCATTTGGTAATACATTTTTAGATGCAACAGTTAAAGAGTTGTATATAAGTACACAAAATAAAAATGAAAAAATTACTTTTGATGAAGAATCTCTTAATCAAGGTTATTTTGTTTACAAACCAAATGAATTAAATTCATATAATGCAAAAATCACATATGAATCTGAGGGATTAAAACTTTTTTCACCAAATAAATATTGGTTAGCAGTACCAAATAGTTTTGACTTTAGTGAAAGTTTTGAAATAATTTTGAATTTATCACTACCTGAGATTCCTTGGGAGAGGCAAACATTGATTTCAAATACTTCAATTAAAGATAGTCAAGTACAGTCTTGGAAATTAGAAATTGACGATGGAAGATTATTTTTTTACTGGGCAAACCCAGATGGCGTTTTTTTAGATGCAAATTATATTGGTGACAAAAGTTTAAGAAGTGGAGTCTTAATACAAAAAAATGGCAAAATTTCTAATACGAGCCCCCCAATTGTAGACCCTTCTTTTTTGAGTCAACTTACTACAGCGCATAATGGTTATCTGACATTTAGTGTGGAGTTTGGTATTTTTATATCAATTTTATTTTATTTAGTGTTCTTCATTTTTATCTTAAAACAATTCATTTTGGCAAATTCTAATTCTGCATTTACATTCCTAGCTATGATGATGTTTTTTGTTCTAAATCTTACAAATGATATGATATATTCTCCAGATATGTTTGTGCTTTTAATAATTAGTATTGGTTTAAACTATCAGTCAACTAAACCTTGAGATGATATAAATTCAAAAAAGTTTTGGTCAAGAATTAAAACTTGGGCGCCATTTTGAGTTGTATAATTATATGTAGGTACAGTAAGTTTGTTTACGTTTTCTAAATCTAAGTCTCTAAAATTCCATAGTAAGTTTGTAGCTTCGACTATCGATATATTTTGATCAATAGTAAAAGTGTTTTCTAATGCGTTTACAAAATCTAAGAAACTATTGAAGGATTCAAAGTTATTAATTTTATCTATCAGAGAAAGAATTAATTGTTGCTGTTTTTCAATCCTTGTAAGGTCACTTACTCCCGGCATAGGTTTCCAATTTGAAATATCTTCGCCATTTACATCAATTAATTTTTCTCCGTCTAGTATTTCGGTATTTCTTGAAACAATCCAATTAAGTGCAATTTCACCTTTAACTAAGTTACAGCCTTCTTGTAATTCAAAAGAATATCCTTCTCTCTGGGTTTCATTTACACATATTTCAACTCCATTTAAAGAGTCAATAATTTTTTCAAATCCTTCAAAGGTAAACTTAACAAAATGATCAATTTTTAATCCAGTTATATTAAGAATTACTGCTGATAAGTTTTCAGCACTTGAACCACATCCATTTTTAGCAAAAGAACTATTTATTCTTTGAATATTTTTTGTACATGGATCTTCAATTAGTAAATCTCTTGGAAGCGAAATCATAGAAACTTTAGACTGGTCGTCAACCATCACAATTAAAATAACATCTGCTCGGCTTCCTTGAGCTGTACCTCTACTTGCAGAAGAGTTTTCACTTCTTTCATCAGTTCCAATTATTAAATATGATGTAAAAAAATTATCAATCCTTTTTGAAGAATTATTTATTAACAAATTATCGTAAATATCATATTCAAATATCTCTTCACTAACCTCGTCTGCAGGTTCTTCACTTGTATTTTCGTTTTCTGTTGTTTCAAGTGTTGTAGTTGTGATATTTCCAGATGATATATCTTCAACTAATTCAGGATTAAATTCTTCACGTTCAAAACTAGGAATTATGCTGTATGCGATTACACCTACAGCTAATATAAAAAGGAATATGATTAATTGTTTGTTTATTTTCATAACCAAATTACAACTTTAATCAAAATGTCCTTTTATTATAAGAAAATGAGAAAAAATTACGCTGTTATAGCCGCTGGTGGGCTAGGTACTAGATTAAAGAATTATGATGGGAATTTACACACAAAAGTCTTAATTGACATTGATGGTCTTAGCATGATTTCCTTGCAGATTAATCAATTAAAGAAATGGGGTTTTATTGATTTTATTGTTATTACTAATCCAGAATTTCACGATTTAATAGTAAGTGATATTAATACTAATTTTAAAAATATAAATATAACCTATGTTACTCAAATTGCTCCTAAAGGAATAGCCGACGCTTTGTCTTATGCAGAGTCAGAAGTTGAGGAAGATTCACTTGTTACTTATATTCTTGGAGATAATTTTTTTGGATCAGATCCATTGCAGGGAGTAAATTATGATAATTTTCAAGGTGCAAAAATATTTGCAGTCAATGTTGAAAACCCTGAAGAATTTGGAGTGATGGAATTGAATAGTCAAAAGAAAGTAATAGATCTACATGAAAAACCAAAGAACTTTATATCATCTTTTGCGGTTGTTGGACTCTATATTTACGATAAATCTTGTTTTGAATTAATAAAAAAACTTAAGCCTTCATCCAGAGGAGAATTAGAAATCACTGATCTCAATAAATTATATTTATCACAAAATTTACTTTCTTACGATGTTATTGATTCTTGGTGGATAGATGCTGGAACAGAAGAAAGAATTAATGAGCTTAAGAACTTAATTTAAAGGTTGCATTTTTTGAAAATTTATAAATAGGATAATTATAAGAATTAAATAAATCACAAAAATTATAACTGATAAAAATTCAAACAAAATAGTAAGAGCTATTAGAACAAAAATAAAAATGTTTAAAATTGAAAACATCAAAAGTGTAGATTTAACACTATATCCTTGATTTAAAAGTCTGTGTGATATATGGTCAGTTCCTCCAGTCGCTGGAGAAATTTTATTTTTTATTCTATATACAAAAACTGTTGAAAAATCTAAAAGTGGAATTGTGAAAAAGAGAAAGACAGGTGCTATTGAACTGTATAAGTAGCTTTCTCCAGTTGGATTCCAATCAAATAGAATACTTATAAAACCAAAAATAAAACCAATAAATAAACTTCCTGAGTCTCCCATATATATTTTGGCTGGAGGGAAGTTGAATATTGTAAAAGCAAGTATTGTAAACAATAGGATAAAGCTTATATCAGCAAGATAATTTTGACCATATACAAAAGATAAGACTGTCAATGCTAAACAAATAAAAGAACTATTCAGTGCTGCAAAACCATCCATATTGTCTATAAAATTAAGTGAATTCATTAAAATAATTATCCATAAAATTGTAAAAATGAGGTTTAGTCTTCCCGAAAAATCTAAACCAAGAAAAATTTCAAAATTTATTGTTTGATTTAGTAAATAAATTGGCAAACCGACAAATAAAAATTGAAATATAATTTTCAATTTCCAATTTAGATTTAAAAAGTCATCTACAACACCCAAAATAGAAATTGCTAAAGCGAAAACAGAAATACTGACTATATTTGAATCAGCTTCACCTAAAAGTCTTACAGATATAAAAAAACTAATTGCCATAGCTACACCGCCAAGCGGTATGATATTCAAAGTATTTAATCGTTTTTGATTATTTGATTTGATAATAAAATTTTTATTATATTTTATTATTGAGAAACATAAAATTGATGAAATAATGAATGCTGTAGCAGAAGCTGTGTATACAGATACTTGAAAATCACTTAATAAGTTCATGATAAAGTTCTTCAAATTGCTTCGCTATGGCCTCTAAAGAGTAGTTTTCAATAATTGTTTTCTTTGCAAATTCATAATTCGGTATTTCTTTTTTATCAATAAATTTAATTATTTCATTTTTGTAATCATTTGTGTTGTTGCCGTCTATCAAAACACCATACTTTGTTTTTTCAATAATTTCTTTCATTCCAAAGATGTTATTTGCAATACAAAAAACACCTGAATATATGCTTTCAATTAATATTCTAGAAAACCCTTCATGATAACTTGGTTGTAATAGAAGATCGTATTTGGATAATTCCTTTTGAACATCAATTTCTCCTAAATAATTTACTGAAGGATTATTTTGTAATTGTTCAAATTGAATTGCATTTAAACTACTCTTATTACCAAAGTCTGGTTTTCCTGCAATGAAAAATAATACTCTGTCATCATCAACAAATTTTTCAGCAATTTCTAAAAATTCATGAATTCCTTTTTCTCTCATTAATCTACCTACAAAAATAATCTTGGTTATATCATTGGGTCCCTTTTTAGTAACAAACTTATTAATATTGAGACCACTTCCTGAAATCATTATTGATTTATTTTTATAATTTGAATATTTAACAAATTGATCAAGATTATCTTTGTTTTGAAAAATTAATACATCAACTGAAGTATTGATTTTTAGTCTTACTAAAGGCTTTGAAATATTTCTCAGCATTTTAGCTAGCAAGGTGTCAGCAAATAAAAATCCTAAACCAGTGATTGAGACTATAACTTTGAATTTTTTTTTAAAAAACATTGTTGCAAAAATAAATAAATAAAGAGACTTAATTGTAAAAATATGGATAATATCATTTTCATTAAAATTTTTGATAATATTTTTTAAATTTACTATTCCTTTTATATCTAATAATTTAGTTCTATCAATTTCCCAATTAATTGATTCATAATAATCTTCTTTAATTTCATTAACATATTCATTTAAAGGACTAACAGACACAATATGATAATTTGATTTTAAAAATTTAACCATATCCGCTCTGGATCTGTGTAATATCCATTCAGAGTGAGCAATAAAATAAATCACTATCATTATTATAAAGTTATTTATAAAGTTATTGGAAGGTTATCATCAACTTATGAACATTGTTGTTATCGGTGTTGGTTATGTAGGTTTAATTTCAGGCTTAGGCTTATCAAAACTTAATCACAATGTTCAATTTCTAGATATTGATAGTAAAAAAATAGAAAAATTGAAGAATAATATCTCACCTTTTTTTGAGCCAGAACTGAATCAATATTTAAACAACCAAGAATTAAAAAATTTTATTAATTTTTATGATAGTTATGACTCCATATCCTGGAATGAAGCTGATATTGTAATGGTCTGCGTTCAAACCCCAGCTTTAGATGACAAAGAAATAGATGTTAGTTTTTTAAGTAATGTTTTTCAAGATATTCAAATACGTATGAAGCAAGATACTATTATTTGTATAAAATCAACTATTCATCCCAAAGCACTAAAGAAAGTAATTGATTCATCTTTTATCACAGAAGATCAAATTGTTTTCAATCCTGAGTTTCTCCGGGAAGGTTCAGCATTTTATGATTTCTTTAATCCCGACAGAATTGTTATTGGTTCAAAAAATGAATTGAATTCACAAAAAGTAGCAGAATTATATAAAGAAATTAATACAAAAATCATATTTACTGACCCAATTAGTTCTCAATTGATTAAGTATCTTTCAAATTCATACTTACCATTAAGACTTTCATTTGTTAATGAGGCTTCCCAAATTATAAATGAACTTGGAGGAAATTTAAAAGAAACTTTAGAAGGCATTGGTTTGGATAAAAGAATTGGTTCAGAATATTTTAGACCGTCACCTGGGTGGGGTGGCTCTTGCTTTCCAAAAGACGTTTCAGAAGTTCTCTCGGTTTCAAAAGCTAATAATTTAGATTTACCTATAATTTCAGCAATCAAAGAATCTAACGAACGACATAAAAAGTGGTTTGCAAAATATTTGAAAAATATAAAAAGTAAAAAAAATTATGAAAATATTATTCTGATTGGCTTGGCATTCAAAGAAAATACGGATGATTTGAGACATTCACCAACAATTGACTTATACAATGAATTAAAAAATCATAGTGTTAGTGTGTTTGATGTTAATTTTGATAATCATAATTCAATCGAACTAATTACAAAATTTATCGACAACTCCTTGATAGTTGAAATGTATCCTATATCTGGTGATTTTCAAACTAGTGTTATTAATGGATTAAAAAATATTGAAAATTATGAATATATTAAATTTTGGGAGTAAAAAATTAATTATTTAATTACCGGTGGTGCTGGATTTATCGGCTCAAATCTTATTGGTAAATTAATTGACCAATCAAACAAAATTATTGTAATTGACAATTTGATTACTAGTAATTTAAACAATATCAATAAGTACTTAGATTTAGATAATTTTACATTTATTGAGCATGACATACAGGAAAGCATTTATTTTGATGAAGATATTGACTATGTTGTGCATTTGGCAAGTTGTGCAAGTCCAAAAGCATATTCAAAATTTCCAATTAATACATTAAAGTCAGGAAGCATTGGCACAATCAATGCATTAGGTATTGCTAAAAAACACAATGCACAGTTCTTTCTAGCATCAACTTCAGAAATTTATGGTGATCCTGAAGTGAGCCCTCAGCCAGAAGATTATTGGGGAAATGTTAATACAAGAGGTCCAAGAAGCATGTACGACGAGTCGAAAAGATTTGCAGAATCAGCTACTCAATCATATGTTACTACGCACGGCTTAGTAGGAAATATTGCCAGGATATTCAATACATATGGTCCTAATATGCAAATTGATGATGGTAGAGTGGTAACAAACTTTATTTATCAAGCCTTAAATAATAGAGATATAACAATTTATGGTAAGGGTATCCAAACAAGATCATTTTCCTATATTGACGATACTCTAGATGGTATTTTAAAAATTATACATAATAATGAGTCTGACGTTTTTAACATTGGAAATGACAACGAAATTACTATAAATTATCTTGCAGAAAAGATTATTGAGCTAACTAATTCTAAATCAGAGATAGTTTTTCTAGAACTTCCTGAAAATGATCCAAAACAGAGAAAGCCTGATTTGACTAAGGCTCGAAAATTATTAAGTTATGAACCAACAATTTCTTTAGATGAAGGACTAAAGTTAACTATTGATTGGATATCTAAAAATTACAAGTAGGGTTTTAGCCTGGAGTTCAATGAGTCTAAAGAATTAGAATTTAATGAAAACTTCATATCATTAAACAACTTTTTAATTTGGTCATTTGTTAGATTCTCTAGATAATTTAATTTTTTTGATAAATCAGATGAATTTTTAAATTTGTAATAATCATTTCCTAACAATTTATCAAAGTCATCATTAGAGTAAAAATTAATTATTTCAGATGATAGTGTTTCAAGAACTGATTTATCATAAAAGCCATTTCTGGCAGAGTTGAAATGAACATCATATTTTTTTAAAACTTCTGGCAATTCCTTATGTTCAATTTTTCCTAGAAAATTAACATTAGGTTGAGAATAATTATTTTTAAGTTTTCCAAAGTACTCTTCGTCTCGAATGTTCAAAGTTCCACCGATTATATCAAGATTACAATTTCCAAAATTTGAATTTAAAAAACCATCTATTGCTATTTCTAAGTTTTTTGAAGAAGAAATTCTTGAAAGGATTAAAAAGTTATTTAATTGATAATTAGTTTTATTATTCTCAAACTTTACTAAATCAATAGCATGCCCAATTACGTGTACTTTTTTTGATTTTATTGGAAAGGAGGATGGAGATGCAGTAACTATATGTTCAGCAAATAAAAAACTTAAAAATAATATAAGTTTTTTTATTCCAAAATTTGGCCCAGGATGGGTAAACCATAATGTTGTTTTTATCTTATATTTTTGTAAAAATATACTTGATACTAATACTGATATTGGAGACATATGAGAAAAACATCTTTCATAATCATTTTCTTTGCATAATTCTTTTACTTTTTTATAGATATATATATATTTTTTATATTTGCTCCTATTTGGCTCAGCTCCATATATTTTGATAGATTTAGAAAGAATTGGATTAGTGACTTTTTTTAACGTGACTACATCTACATGATCATAATTCTTCGAAATTGTTTCTATCCATTTAACTGCAAATCCTAACGATGTATCAGTTTCATCAACAGCTAAATTAAAATAAAGTAATTTTTTACTCATACAATTTCTCAATAATTTTAATCCAATTATTTCCGAAACTTTCTTTTCCTGATAATTCAGTCGCAAGTGCATAAGATTTCTGCTCTAATTTAGTTTGAAGATCTTTATCATTTAGAAATCTCTTAAGTTGTGTTTCAAATTCATAAGAGTTGTTTAATTCGTAAAGTAATGTTCCTCCGTTACTTCCAAAAGGATTATTTATTCCTTGAATATCACTAGCTAAACTAGGCGTCCCACACAACCCGCTTTCAATTAATACCCTTGGCAATCCCTCAAAACTACTTGCCATAATCAGTAGTCTTGATGCTGAAAGGTGCTGTGATATTTCTTCCTGAGTTTTTTTGCCTAGAAATTCAATATTATTGATATTATTACTTTCGACAATATCCTTACACTTATCAAAATAAGCCGAGTTATGATTTTCACCAATAATTAATAATTTCTCATTGAAATTATTTTTTACACAAAAATTATTAAAATTTTTGATTAAAAAATCTACTCCTTTTCGAGGAATAATATTTCCAATATATAAAACGTTTTTCCTGTCGGTATTTGTTTTTTTAAAAATTGTATAATCAACCCAGGCAGGGAAGTAATGAAAGTTTTTATTAAATTTTTTAGCTAAGTTTTTGGTATATGACTTTTCTACACCTCTAATTAAGTCACACTTTTTATAAGTATATTTAGAAATTTTTGTTGCTAGTAGTTTTATTGGATATTTGAAATATATTTTTCTTTGATTCAATAATAAATTTAAGAAATCTCCATGATGTTCAATTACTATCTTTACCGAACCTTTCACAAATTTTTTATAAAAACATGGAATTAAAGCTGCGATAGGATCTTTTGCAGATATGACTTGAATATTATTATTTTTACAAAAATTTTTAAAATTCCAAAAGTTTAAAAAATAAAAATATAAATATTGCGTAATTATTAATTTTGGTTTTTTTACATATTTGATTGTTACAAATTGATGTTTTATAGTTTCACTTTTATTTCCAAAAGTAATTACGTATACATTAAAATTTTTTGATATTTCCTTAAATTTTAGATTATCAGAATTAGATAATTTATCCCCATATTTTGTTGTTCCATAAAATAGTAAATTTTTCATTTATTCAAGATTTCTAAATATTCGTATAAATTTTTACTTTCATCAAATTTTGAGTTAAGTAATTTTTTTGCACTAACCCTTTTCTCTTCAGTTAATTTTTTATTATTAACAACTTCTAAAATAATATTTTTCAGATTTTCAGAATTAGGTTTTATTCCTTTTTCCAAATCTAAAATATATCCATTTTTTCCATCTTGCAAAATTTCATTTGTTCCACCTATTGGCGTAGAAATTATTGCCAGATCAAAGTTTATTGCTTCAAGTAAAACATGAGGAAGGCCTTCATATCCAGATGCTTGAATATAGATATCAGCATTTTTATAGTATTCTTTGAGGTCTAAATATTTTTTTTGTCCTGTAAAAACTACTTCATTTGTTAGATTTAAATTATTAACTTGTTTTTTTAAATCCGAATCCTCAGGTCCACTCCCAACAATAATTAGATTAACTTTTAAATCCTGATTTTTTAATAAATGCACAGCTTCAATTATTGTATTTACATTCTTCCATGGAGCTAATCTTCCAACTGTAATAAGTTTTATCATATTACTATTTGATTTACTAAATTCATTATTAGTTATTCTTGTTCCGTTATAAATGACTTTTAATTTATCTGCTTTGACACCCCAATTTTTTACAACGTTTGATAAATGTCTTGATGGCGTTATAACAATATCTGCTTTTGTCGCAGTCCAGCCGCGTGAAAATTTAGCAATTTCTAAATGTAGGTTATGTGAATTAAGTTGAAATTCATCAAACGAATCTTCAATCAACCCTTTATTCCTGCCTCTTTCCCAAGCCCAATCACCTACAATTTTTCTAACTATTTTTTTTCTTAAAAAAATATTTGCTATATATGATTCCATTGGCAAACCATTAACAAAAATACATTCAGCATTCCTTCCGTTAAACATTATCAAAATTATGGTTTTTAACCATCTAATTAACAAGTTCTGATTTCTTAAAATTCTTTTAACTTTGTAAGTTTCATTATCTTGTAAATTACTATCTGATAAACATATAACAGTTACTTCATAATTATTTTGGGAAAGCAAATTAGCAATTTTTGGAACAAAACTTGCTGGCCCTCCTATATCAGGAGGATAAATTCCAACAGTTATTAATATTTTCAAGAATTTAGCTTTTTGTATTTAACAATCTCTTTTATCATACCTGGAATTGTCATAGTAGGTGAGTATCCAGTTGCGTTAACGATTTTTTCAATAGACGGAGTTCTTCTCATTGGATCTTCAAATTTATTACCATAAACTTCATTGTGAGATTTGTATTCAATTTTTGATTTTGAATTTGTTTCCTTGATTATCATTTCTGCTAAATTTTTTATAGATATTTCCTCTGTTTGTCCGATATTGTAAATTTCTCCATATAATTGTTTCTGTGCAAGTAAATAAAAATAATTTACTACATCTTCAACCCAAGTGAATGACCTTGTTTGAGTACCATCACCATGAATAATTAGAGGTTCGTTTTTCAAAGCTGCTTCTATGAATTTTGGTACAACCATACCATAACTAGACAATTGATTGTTTCCAATTATATTAAATAGTCTAACAATTATTGGATTGAGGTTTCCATCATTAAATTCTGATAGAGCTAAAAATTCATCTATTAGTTTTGATGCTGCATAAGACCATCTCAATTTAGTTGGTGGTCCAATTAAACTTTTGGATTCTTCAGTCCAAATAGGGTCATTAGATACTCCATACACTTCAGACGTAGAAGTAAGAAGCATAGGCAAATCAGTATTTTTACATGCTTCAATAATTTTATGTGTACCTTCAATATTCGTAAGTAAAGCCTTACTCACATTATCCATAATGTATTGCACCCCTACACCAGCAGCCAAATGAAAGCAAAAGTCATAACCTTTAATCAAATCTTCAAGGTTTTCACAATCTTCTACTCTCTTTTCAATTAGCTCAACAAATCCATTTGTTATAAATTCATCAATATTGTTTCTATTACCAGTAGATAAGTCATCAATTATTAATACCTTTTCTGCTTTTTTTTCAAACAACTTACTTACTAAATTTGATCCGATAAAACCAGCACCGCCGGTAATTACAATTTTGTTTAAATTATTTTTCATAATCATACTTAAATTCAATATTTTTTAAATTTTCTTTATTGTCAAGATACCAATTTACAGTTTTGTTAATTCCATCTTTAATAGTTGTTGTTGGTTTCCAATTTAAAACTTCTTCTGAGGAATTTAAATCTGGCAATACAACATCAACATCTTTGTAAGCTCTTTCTTCTAATCTAATATCTGCTTTTCTATCTAGATTATTTTCAATCATCTTTATTACTTCATTTAATGACCATGTTTGATTAGATCCAAAATTGAAAGTTCCAGAGTTGTTATATTTTAATAATTTTAATAATCCGTCTACTACGTCATCTATATATGTAAATGATCTTCTTTGTTCACCATCGCCATATAAAATTACTTTCTCACCTCTGTAAATCCAGTGAATAAATCTCAATATTGACATATCAGGTCTGCCAAAAGGTCCATATACAGTAAAAAATCTCGGAATTTGAATATTTACTTTACTTTTTTCCAGAATATTTTTTGCCAAGATTTCACCAAATGATTTGGTAGAAGCATAAATAGAAGGGGGGTAAAATTGCTCGTCTTCATTTTCAACAGCAAACTTATTTCCTGTGTCTCCATAAATCGATGATGTAGATGCAATAATAAATTTTGGTATATTATGTTTTTTAACTTGCAGGCTTAAATTAGTTGTTCCGAGAGTATTATCAAGTAAATACCGTTCAGGATCGTTAAAACTCTGCCTAACACCTGCACGAGCACCTAAATGAACTAATGCATCACAGTTTTCGAATATATATTCATGACTTTCAAAATCAGAACTTTCTGAAAAATCTAGTTGTATATATTTAAAATTTTCTAATTTATTTAGATTACTAAGTCGTAATTTTTTTAAGTTGTTGTCATATGCATCATTTAAAGAGTCAATTCCAACAATTTCTGATATCTGATTTAAAGAATTGATAAAATTGTATCCGATAAAACCACAAGAGCCGGTGACTACTATTTTATTCACTATCAAATTCTAACTCTTTTGAAGTTTACTATTTGATATTTCTTAATTCTATTAATATTTAATGTATGATTAAATTTTTGGGCCATGCGGGCTTTTTGTATGAGACAAACAATGAAATTATTTTGATGGACCCCTGGATGTCTAAAGAAGGTGCATTTGATTCCTCTTGGTACCAATTTCCCTCTAATCATGACTTAGGAGATGAAATTAGAGATATTATTATTGATACAAATAAAGAGATTTATATCTATATCAGTCATGAACATAAAGATCATTTTGATGTTCCATATTTAAGAACACTTGAATTATCAAAAGTTAATTTTATTACTCCAAAATTTAGGAGAGATCATGTTGCATCTGTTTTACATAAATTAAATCCAAAATCTGTAACAACCCCAATAGATTCAGAAATTATCAATATAGGTAATCTTGAAATAAGACTCTTTCTTGATGATCAAGAAATTGTTAGAGATTCAGCTTTGGGTTTAATAGATAAAGATAAAGACTTCACATTCTTAAATTTAAATGATTGTAAAGTTTATGATCGAGTTGATGAATTAAAAGAAATTTTTGGTAAATTTAATGTATTTACATGTCAGTTCTCTGGTGCAGTGTTTCATCCAGTCTGTTATGATTATCCAGAAAAAAAATATAATGAAATTTCTGTATCAAAAGTACTAGGAAAATTTGGTTCTGTAAAAACTCTATTAAAAAAATTTGAACCTGAACTCTACATTCCAGCTGCTGGTCCACCAGTTTTTTTAGATCCAAATTTAGTACATATAAACTATCAAGAAATAAATATTTTTTCATCACCTTTTAAATTCAAAAAATACTTAAATAAAGAATTACCAAACCTCAATGTTGAAGTCCCTGTTCCTGGAAGCAAATTTTATATTGAAAATAATAATATAGGGATAGAGCACCCTGTAAAAGATGTTGAAAGCATGTTTAGCAAAGAAAATATTGCTTCATATGCGAAAAAATATGAATATATTTTTGAAGAAAGAGAAAAAAGAAAAAGTAATTATGTTCCTGAAACAGTCCAAAAACTATTGCTAGAAGAATTGGCTTCAAAATTAGAAAACTTTGACATAAAACAAAAAATGAATGCAATTATGAAATTTAATATAAATGAAATAACAGAAAAATCTATAATTTTAGATTTTGATCAAAAGAAAGTAAATATTCTAAATAACAAAGATAATGAAATTGATGTCACTTATGAAATAAGTTGTTCAGCAGGTGACATCGGTAGACTTCTTGATGGTTATCTGAACTGGGAAGATTTTATGCTTTCTTTTAGACACGGTTTAAAAAGAACACCTGACATTTACCAAGTTGCTATCAATGGATTTCTAACAATGGAAAAAGAAGACGTGCCTGAATTTGTTGAAAATTTGATGAGATTACAAAATCAAAGAGAAAGAATAACTGTCGAAGCCGGGGGAGTTCTTTATTCAATAGATAAATTCTGTCCTCATCAAGGCAGCGATTTGACTACTCATCAATTAGAAGATGAGAGATTTTTAATTTGCCCAAAGCATAGATGGACTTTTGATCTAGAAAATGAAGGAAAAGCTGTAGGTGTTGATGCAACTATTAACGCTATAGATTTAGATGGTGATGGTTCTTAATTAAATTGTCATATAATTCAGATACTCATTTAGTAGTAATACCAACTTATAACGAAATTGACAATATTGAAGAATTTATTTATCAAATTTCGGATATAGATGTTTCTGTTTTAATTGTTGATGATAATTCTCCAGATGGTACGTGGAAAACTGTTGAAGATATTTCTTCAAACAATAATCAAATTTATTTGTTAAGACGACATAAAAAACTTGGTTTAGGTTCAGCATATAGAGATGGTTTTAAATGGGGAATAAGCAATGAATATAAATACTTGATTGAAATGGATGCGGATTTTTCACATAAATTCGACGACTTGATAAAAATAATTGAAGCATCTTCAGGTTTTGGGTTGGTAATTGGTAGTCGATATATTCATGAAGGCGGAAGTAATGGATGGGATTTTAAGAGAAAAATACTGTCAAGCTTTGCAAACAAATTATCCAAATTTGCTCTAAAAACTAATATAAATGACATGACAAGCGGCTTTCGATGTTATTCAGTTAATGCACTAACAGAAATTAAATATGATACAACAAAGTCTGATGGATATGCCTTTCAAGTTGAGATGTCAGTAAGATGTGAAGAAAAAGGAATATCCATAAAAGAAGTGCCTATAATTTTTAATGAAAGAAGACTTGGAAAGTCTAAAATGTCTAAAAAGATTATATTTGAAGCTTTTTCATTTCTTCTAAAAAATGGATTCAAGAGATGGTTAAATATAAAGATAGCTTAATCAAATTTCAAATATTTAGTATTTTTTTGATACCCCTGGTTCCACATTTCAAAATAACAGATAATTTTCAATTTGATGATATCCCAGTTGTTTTATTTTTATTATTTTTTTTCTTAAATTTATATAGTAAAAATTTTCAAATTCGTAACTTTAAAGACTCTATTTCGATAATTCTTTTTATATTTTATATAACACTTCAAAATTTACTGATCAATAATGAGTTGATTTTTAGTGACAATTTAAGATTTACTTTTTATTTGATATTGTTATTTACAGTAACGAATATTAAAAATTTAGATTTTCTTAAAAATTATTTCTTTTTTCTTATGTATTTATTGTCTATTTTCTCCATATTGTTTTATTTCTTAGAACTTAATCTGGGAATAGATTCTTATAAGTATTGGAAAATTGGATTTAATGAAAATGAATGGGTATTCACTGCTGGTAGAATGAATGGTTTTCAAGCTGGTGGACCAAATGCTTTTGGTGCTTTACTGGCTTGCCTCACTATTTATTGTGTCAGCTCTAGTGAAAATATTAAAAAATATACATTTATTTTTCTTGGTATTCTAGGCTGTTTTTTTACTTACAGTAGAGCATCAATTTTTCTATTGATATTTCTATTGATATTTTTTCTAACAGTCAAAAAAGATTTAATAGGAATTTTTATAGTGTTACTTACATTGTTAGTAACAGTGAACTTTGGACTAGTTGAGAGATTTACATCTGAAGCTGAAACGCAAGGCATTGAAGATAGAATTCAAATGCAAGAAGCAACTATATCTGATATCAGTAATAAAAGTTTTAATGACAATTTGATTGGATACGGATTTAATAATTTTGGAATTGTAAGAGATGAGCTTAAATCTATTGATGACTTTTCTAAAGAATTAAGACCTACAGGTCCACACAATTCTTTTTTATTTATACTATTAAACTATGGTCTAATTGGTTTATGCCTCTTTTTATATTTATTTTTCAATCCTTTAAAGATATTTTTTCAAAATTTTAAAATAAATATCTTTAAACCAAATTACTTGTTTCTTGGATGTTTTACTGTTTTATCGTTTACTGGTGACTTAATTCAAAATCATTCGATATCTGTTTTGTTCTTTTTGCTATTATTTGAATCTTTAGAAAATGAATATTATGAATAAAAAACTTAAAATATTGCATGTTGTTCCAACGCTCAAAAAAGATGGTGCAGAAGTCCAGCTTTCAACATTATTTAAAAATTTTCAACATACAGATATAGATTTATTTACTTTCGATATGTATCCAAATGGTGATTCAGTAATTGATAACTTAAATCAAATAAAAGTAATGACTTCAAAATCTTTTTTTGGGTTTGTTTATTTGAATAATTTAATTCGCAATAATGATTATGATTTTGTACATTCACACTTACCAAAGTCAGATATTATTGTTGGAATAATCTGTAAATTAAACAAATTTTCCAATCATATAATTTCTGTCCACGCACAATATGGAACACGAAAAGGTGAAAATAAAATTAAGTACAAGTTAACAGAGAAAATTTGGAAATGGGTTGTAAACAGTTCTGTAGGTGTTATCGCAATTTCAGAAAAAATTAAGACTTGGCTTATAAGTGAAAAAGAGATAAATGAAGAAATAATATCTGTTATTCATTACGGAGTAGAAATTAAAAATAGAAAAACAAAAATAAGTAATAATAACTCTATAGGAATGGCAGCTAGAATTCTTCCTTGGAAAGGTTGGGATAAAGTTTTAGAAACCGCATTAATTTTAAAACAAAAAGGGGTTCAGTTTAATTTGAAACTTGCAGGCTCAGATGACGAAGGCTATTTGAAACATATAAAAAACATCATTACTAAATATGATTTAAATGACCAGGTCAAAATTTTTGATCAATTTTCAAACATAGAAGATTTTTTTGCAGAAATTGATTTATTTTTATTTTTGTCTGAATCTGAAGGGTTTGGATTAGTAGTATTAGAAGCCATAGAAAATAATGTTGCAGTTGTATGTTCAGACATTAGTCCTTTAAACGAATTTGTTGAAAATGTATCAGGATGCTTAGTAAATAGAGAACAACCAGAAAAAATTGCGGATGTTATTAAGTTTTATTTCGAAGAAGGTCAAAAACAATTAAATGAAGTTAAACAAAAACAAAAACAAAATATTATTGATAATTTTTCGATTAAGAAAGCAGCTGAAAAAGTTGAAAAATTTTATATAAATGCAATTAATGTCTAAATTGCATTTATTATTGGATAGTGAAAGTTTTGGTTGTTGGAGGAGCGGGCTATGTCGGAGGTGGCATAGTTGATAAACTTAAAGAAAATCATTCTGTAACAGTATATGACTCTCTGATTTATGAAGAGTCGTATAGAAAAGATGTTAAATTTGTATATGGTGATATTAGAGATCATGAAAAATTACTAGAGCTTCTAAATTCTAATGACGCTGTTATATGGCTCGCAGCTCTAGTTGGTGATGGTGCATGTGCAATAAATCCTGAATTAACTTTTCAAATAAATTCAGAATCTGTAAAATTTTTAGTAGAAAATTTTAAAAAAAGAATTGTATTTTTATCAACATGTTCTGTATACGGAGCACAAGAAGGAATGCTTGATGAATCTTCTTCAATTAACCCTTTGTCCGAGTATGCCTCTTCAAAAGTTCAAGCAGAAGAATATTTACAAAATTCAAATGCAATAATATTTAGATTAGGAACGCTTTTTGGAATAAGTGATGAATTTTCTAGAATCAGATTAGATTTAGTTGTCAATATTTTAGTAACAAAGGCTTTAAGTGAGGGAAAATTAACAGTTTTTGGAGGTGACCAATGGAGACCACTTTTACATGTAAATGATGTTGCTAATGCGATAAACCATACGCTTGAAAATGAAGTGACTGGTGTTTTCAACTTACATTACAAAAATTTCAAGATTATTGATATAGCAAATAAAATAATTGAAAAAGTCCCAAACGCAACAATTGAGACCACACCTATGAAATTTCAAGATGCTAGAAATTATCAAGTAAGTAGTGAAAAGCTTTTTAATGAAACTGGTTTTAGAGCACAATTTGATTTGAGTACTGGAATAGATGAAGTGTATCAACTAATTTCAAGTAAAAGAATTAAAGATGTTAATCATATTAGGTATTCAAATCAGAATTTTTTAGAAAAATATGGGGTGAAATAATGCAAAACATAGCTGAACCTCTTTTAATTGAAAAAGGTGAAGCAAAAGATAATAGAGGTTCTGTTGAATTTTACAATTCATTAAATCTTGATATGTTTCAAAGAATTTATATTGTTTCAAATCCAGTTGATAGAACAGTGAGGGCGTGGCATGGTCACAAGATTGAATCAAAACTTGTTAAAGTTTTAAAAGGTAAATTTTTAGTTTGTACTGTAAAAATTGATAATTGGGATAATCCAGATAAAAATGCTCTCATAGATGAAATTGAAATGGATCAAGATTCAGGAATTCTTTATATACCCCCTGGATTTGCAAATGGTGCAATAAATCTTATACCAGATAGTAAAGTTATGTATTTTTCATCTTTAAGCCTCGAAGAATCAATAAAAGATGACCATAGGTTCAATTCTAATTTGTGGGACCCCTGGGATAAATATTCACCTGAAATTTATGAGTAGTAAAAAAGTACTAGTCCTGGGTGCTAATGGCATGCTTGGAAAAATGGTGTCTTTACAATTAAAAACGAATGAAGATATTAATGTTTACGTAACCTCAAGAAATCGAAACAAATTTATTGAAAAAAATTTTAATGATAGACATATAATCTATCAAGTAGATTCCGATTACAAAAATAAATTAATAAACCTTCTAAGAGAGTCAGTAGATAAGTTTGATTATATAGTTAATTGCATAGGTGTAATTAAGCCAAAAATAAATGAAACTGACAAACATTCTGTTCAGAACACAATTTTAATTAATTCTTACTTACCAAATGAGATACAAAAAATAGCATCTCAAGAAGATATACAATTTTTACAGATAGGCACAGACTGTGTATTTTCCGGTCACAAAGGAAATTATTTAGAGACATCATTAATGGATGCTGAAGATTTGTATGGAAAAACGAAAATTATTGGCGAGATAGAATCTACAAATAAATTCTTAATACGCTCAAGTATAATTGGACCTGAAAGTGGTAAAGGTTTTTCATTAATGAATTGGTTCTTAAAGAACACAAATCCTGAGGTTTCTGGTTATAGTGATCATTTATGGAATGGTGTAACTACTTTGAATTTTTCAAAAGTAATTGAAGGAATTATTGTAAATAACAAAAAATATTCTAAAATTTCTCAACATTTAGTTCCAAAGAATATTATTTCTAAAGCAAATCTTCTTGAAGAATTAAAAGTAAATTTCGATAAAGATATTATTATCAATCAAACAAAATCTGAACAAGAAGTAAATAGGACCCTATTAACAAATAATGAAAGTTTAAATCAACAGCTTTGGCAGCTTGCTGGTTACAAAAATGTTCCAACTATAGAAGAAAATATAAATGAACTATACAACTCTGAATTAACTAATGTGATAATGAATTGATATGAAAGACTTAGCAATTGTACTTGGTATAAGACCAGATGTAATTAGGGCAAGTAAAATCCTTAAACTATTAAGTAAACAAAATGAAATAAGTTTTGATTTTATTTGGTCTGGGCAACATTATTCAGAAAATATGAAGGATACTTTCTTTAATCAGCTTGACGTACCAAAACCAAATTATGAATTTACTATAAACAAAAAAAATGATTCAACAATTGTATCTTCAACTATAGAAAATTTGTTTAATCATTTTGAATCCAATAAATATAAAGCTGCTGTTTTTCTGGGGGATACCAATACAGTAATGGGATCAATTGCTGCTGCACAACACAATATACCCGTAGTTCATATTGAAGGTTGCATGAGGTCGTATGATTGGAGAATGCCTGAAGAAAAATACAGAACAGTAATCGACCATCTTTCAGATAGAATATATGCTTATCTAGAAAGTTACAAATTGCAAGGCCTACGTGAAGGTATAAGTGAAAATATAATAAAGGTAACCGGGAATCCAATTGTTGATATCATCAATGAAAATTTGAAGTTTTTTGATACTGGTTCTAAATATTTAAAGAATGAAATTTTAGATTTAACTGAAGATAATTTTGTATTAGTAACGTGTCATAGGAGAGAAAATATTCTTAATGAATATAGTTTTAAGAAAATTATCTCTTTATTAAACAATATAGAAAATTCAAATGTAATTTTTCCAATGGGATATAAAACTCAAGAAATTTTAAATAAATCTGGGATATTGTTAAATAATAACGTTAAGGTTCTGGATCCTATTGGTTACCTTGAGTTTATGTTTTTGCTAAAAAACTCAAAATTTGTTGCGACTGATTCTGGAACTGTAGTTGAAGAAGCCTGCATATTGAATGTACCTTCAATTCAAATGAGATATTCTACTGAAAGGCCTGAAGTGTACGATGTAAAAGCCTCTATTAAATTTGATCCGACTAAAAGCTCAACTAACAATGAAAATATTCTTTCATCAGTTGACAATTTAAAAAGAGGCTGGGACAACCCCTTCGGTGATGGTAATTCTTCAGAATTAATAGTCAGTGATTTAATTGAATTAAGTAAAACCAATAATTTTAAAAAACACAATCCTTCAGATTATTCATTTGATACAAGTAGGTCATTTAAGGAATGAACCGAATATTATTTCATTCCCTAACAATTCCTCCTGATCAAGTTTCCACAGGAAAACTAGTTGCAGAGATTGCATCAAAATTTAAAGAAAAAAACATTAATATTGAGATACTCGCCTCAATGCCTCAGTATAGATTTGATTCATCCGATTTTACCAATGAAGGATTTAAGAAAATTAGTGGAAATGTGTTTGTTTCAACCTATAAAGGTGTAAAAATTACACATTTATCTTCATCGAAAAGATCATTTAGTAGGGTAAAAAGATTTAGTCAGTGGATTAGCTATCACTTAAAATCTATAATTTACTTAACTAAAAATAGAAAAAATTTTGATACTATATTTATATTTAGCTACCCTCCAACAATGAATTTGATAGCAATATATAGTAAGAAAATTCTCAAGAAAAAAACAATTTACTCCATATGGGAACTTTATCCTGAAATAGCTCAGAAACTTAATGAGCTAAATTCAAATCTTTTACTAGGTTTATTTAAAAAAGTAGATAACTTTTGTTTAAAAGTTATTGACTCAGTTGTTGTTAACTCCGAACAACTTAAAGAATATTTAATCAGAGATAGAAATATCGATGATAAAAAAATAAGCGTTATATATCACTTTGCCAATGAAATTGAAACTCCCAAAAGTGAAAAACTAACAAAGGAAATCATGTACGCTGGAAATGTTGGAACACCCCAAAATCTTGAATCATTTATAAATATATTTTCTTCTTCTAAAAAAGATTACAAATTGACGATATATGGTAGTGGTAGTCAGTTTGATAAAATTTCTGATTACCAATCAGAAAATCTTATTGTCAATTCCTTTATTCATAGAGATGAGTTGATTAAACAAACAAAAGATATTCCATTTGCACTAGTTTCATTATCTCCAAAAATTACTATAGAAGGATTTCCAGGAAAAACATTTGATTATTTAAAAATGAACAAAATTTTAATTGGATATTCAAATCCAGACTCAAGTCTTGCAAATTTTATTAAGCAGCATAACGTAGGAATTAATATTTGTCCAAATGAGAAGAATTTAGATTCCAAGTTAGACATTTTTGAAGATGCTAAAGTTATTCAGCAGATATATCAAAATATAACTTACGTAAATAACAAATTTGCCGATATTGATATTGTTTCTCAACAATATATTGAACTTGCTTAATTTGCACCTTTTCTTTTAAGAACAGAAGAAATAGTTTTAATTATTATTTTTAAGTCGTTACTCATTGAGTACGAATCAATGTATTTTAAATCCCAATAAAGTCGTTCTTGTAAGCTTAAATCTAATCTTCCTTGAACTTGAGCTAGCCCAGTAATTCCTGGTAAAACAGAATTTCTTTTTTCATTATATGTTCCATACAATTCTGATTCATAGTCAACTAGAGGTCTAGGGCCTACCAAAGACATATCCCCATTTATTACATTTAGTACATTAGGAAGTTCATCTAGTGATGTTTTTCTTAGGAAACGACCAACAGCTGTGATACGATCATCATTTTCGATTCTAATTGGCTCTAGTGGAGAGTTGTTAGGTTTAATTGACTTACCTTTAGCTAAGTCAAGATAATGTGATTTATGAAAATCTTCTTCTGCAGTTATTTCCATTGTTCTAAATTTATAAAGTTTAAACAATTTGTTATTTTTCCCAACTCTATTTTGTACGAAAAAAATTGGACTACCTTGTTTTAAGAGCAAAACAAAAGAAATCAATATTGCAAACGTCAGTAAAATTGGGCTAAAAATTAGCACTATTGCTATATCAAATAGTCTTTTCAACATCATTTCTATCATAAACTATATAAATTAATGTTAATCAATTAAATAAATTCAACATTAAAGTTAAATTGATGTGTGGAATAGCTGGAATTATTAACTTTGATAAGTCAAAGATTAATCCAGAAATAGCAAATACAATAAAAAATTCTTTAGAACACAGGGGTCCTGATTTTTCTAGGGTAGATTATGTAGATGAAAATGTTACATTAATCCACACCCGTTTATCAATTATTGATCTTGATCAGCGTTCAAATCAACCAATGTACTCAAAAGAGAGAAGATATTCGATTGTATTTAATGGTGAAATTTATAATTATAAAGAGATTCGCAAAAAACTTGAACAAAGAGGTTCTCATTTCTTAACAGATGGCGATACAGAAGTATTACTTGAAGGTTTTATCCACTATGGAAGCAATATTCTCGATTTGCTGAGAGGTCAATTTGCATTTGCTATTTACGACTCTCTTGAAGGATCATTTTTTCTAGCAAGAGATAGAGTAGGTATAAAACCTCTATATTTTTCATTAATTGATGAAATATTTATATTTAGTTCAGAATTAAAAGCTATAGAAAAATCAGGAGTTTTTCAATTTAACGCTGATTATGATTCGTATATTTCGTACTTAAGACATTTAGCAGTACCAACAAGTAAAACAGGTAATAAAAATATTTCAAAATTAGAACCAGGACAGTATTTGATAGTAAATAGAGATAAAAGTGTTACAAAAATTAAATACTGGGACCCATTTTCTTTTGAAGTAGATCACTCAATTACTGAAAAGGAAGCAATATCAAAAGTTGAAGAGTTGTTATTTGAATCTGTTGAGTATAGAAAAGTAAGTGATGTTGAAGTCGGTTTATTTTTATCAGGTGGTTTAGATTCATCTTTGATAGGGAAAATTATGAGTATGGATACAAATTCAGATATTAAGAGTTTCAATATTGATTATGAAGACCATTTTCATGGATATGAAGGAGAAGTTGATGAAGCAAGATTTGCAGCTTCTCACATAGGTGTGAATCTTATTGAAGATAAAATAAAATATTCAGATTTTAAAGACATTATCGACAATTACTCTTTTTATCAAGATGATTTAATTGGAGATGAAGTAGGGATTCCATTATATTTCCTGGGTAAATCTTCAAACGAAAATGGAATAAAAGTTGTCCAAGTTGGTGAAGGGGCAGATGAGTTATTTTATGGATATGATCATTGGCTAAGATTTATGAAACTAAATAGTTTTGTAAGGCCAATAACAAGATCCAGATCAAATAGCTTTAACTTTAAAAGTCATAGGGGCAATATGTTATCAAATATATTACTCAATAGAACTTCTTTTGCTGGAGGCGCTTTAGGTTTTAATTTGCCAGAAATTGATAATCTATTAGTTGACGGAATAACTGAAGAATATAATTTAGTTAATTTTGTTGACAATAAATGGGATGAATATTTTTCTAATAAAAACTCATACTTGTCAAAATGGATGACTCTTATAGATCTTCAAATTAGGTTACCCGAACTACTTTTGATGAGAATGGATAAGCTAGTAATGCAATCGTCAATTGAAGCTAGGGTGCCTTTTCTTGATCACAAACTAATTGAATTTGTACTTTCAATTCCTGAGAATATTATTTTTAATAAAAACACCACAAAGCCAATATTAAAAAAAGTTGCCGAAAATCATATTCCAAATACGATTTTTAGTAGAAAAAAACAGGGTTTTAGAGCACCTGTAGGGGAATGGATTAGAAAAGATGAAAACTATTTTTATGAAGCAATTAAAGAATTTAATTCTATGACTAATTTATTTGATCAAAAATATTTAGATCAAATAATTTCTGGACAAGATTTTCAAAAAAAATGGTACCTAGCTAATTTAGCAAAATGGCATATAAGTAGGAGTTTAAGTAGATGAAAGATTGGAAAAAAAATACTTTTTACATATCTGTTATGCAGCTAACTCTTCTAATAGTTAATTTCTTTTTAATTACCATCATAAGCCGTGAATACGGTCCGGAGATTTATGGAGAGTATGCATCTTCAAAAAGCCTCTCAATATTAATTGGAACTGCAATTGCTATGTCTTTGGCTTTAGTAGTAACAAAGGCTATAGCTCAAAATAATGAAGATTCAAAGCTTATGTTTGTTAATTCTTACTTCATAATTATTAGAAATTTTTTAATTACATTAGCGATTCTATTTCCTGTAACTTTTTTGTTTCAAAGAGATTTTTCTATGACGGCATTATTCTTAATGGGGTTTGTATTTAATGAATTAATCCATGTTGCGTTAGCTTTTTTCCAGGCAAAAGGAGATTTCGTAACCAGCTCAAAACAAATATTTGTTAGGACAGTACTTTATGGAATAGGTGCATGGATTATAGTTTTTCAAGGGTTTTCAATAATCTCCTTAATAATTTTTCAAGTATTTATGTTAGGTTTATTTTTTGCAATCGCTCATTTTTCAATTCCAAAAAATGAAAAATTATTTGAAACTAAATTTACGCCAAATGTTAAAAATAAATTACAAAAATCTGGAAAAAAAATGGTTATGACAACATTTTCAAGTGCATTAATTTCTGAACTTGACATAGTACTTTTAGGATTATTTTATTCTGGGCCTGTTTTAGGCGTACTAGCTTGGTCTAGAAGAATTTTAGAAATTATTTTTCAGCTATTAGCAGCCAGTTTAGATATTCTATTTCCAGAACTTTCAAAAGCTAATGAAAAAAGTGAAGTAAAACTTATTAGGCTTAGATTAATAAAGGTATTTTTTGTATCTTTTCTAATTCCCATTTCATATTTTCTATTTAAAGATTTTGGAAATAATATATTTATAACTTTACTAGGGCAAGAGTTTGATATGGTATCGGAATATACATATCAGATATTGTTTTGTATACCTTTAATGGTCTGGTCAAGGATAAATATTATTTTTTCAAGGGCACTTAATTTTGAAATTAATCTAACAAAAACTGTATTATTTGGGACAATACTTTCTTATGTTACATATTTTGTAATGCACAGTATTGGATACAATCCCGCAGTTTTGTCAATTATTATTTCTCAAATCCTTATTGCTGGACTGACTACTTATAGTTTTAGAAGGTCATATGGCTAACTTTAAAACGCTACTCAAAAGATTTAAATATAATACAAGATATTTAATAAAAGCTAATGTCAAGATCCCATCAAATTTTAGAATATTAAAAAGAAGAAATACTCAATTTCAACATTTTCTCTTAAGTGAATGCATAAATGCTATGGATCGGGATATGAAGATTGATTTGAATGATAAAGTTCAAATATTTGGTAAATTTTCAGATAATTATGAAATTTCAAATGATATATTTACAGACTATGAATTTTCTAACAGAAATTTAAAACCAGCTTTTTTTGATATTGCAGACGTAAAGGTTCCTTATGAAGCTTCAAGATTACAATATTTACAAAAAGCACAATCTGGAAAAATCGATGTAAACAAATTTCCTTTAATTTACTGGAGCAGCCCCATGGACGTTGCAATAAGGAATATTAATTTAATATTTCATTTATTTAATATTGAGTCTCAAACTAAAACTGCTGAAATATTAGGTAATAATAAAGATTTGATAGTTTCTTATATAAGTCAGCATTACGAATTTATAAAAAATAATTTAGAAAATACTGGAAATGTTGTTGGAAATCATTATTTAATTGAACTTACTTCAATTTTGCTAACTATAGCCTCATTTAATTTTGAAAGTGACACTGAAGAATGGCAATATTATCAGAATGAATTGTCATCTGAGTTGAATAATCAATTTTATAAAGACGGAACTAACTTTGAAGGATCTTCTCATTATTCTGCTTTTGTAACGGAAGCACTTATTATTTGTAGACTTTCAATAGAAGAGATGGATAAAAACTCAGAAATTCTTCCAAGAATTGATGAAATTATTAAATCAAACTATATTCTTTTATCTAAATTAATGAATAAAGATGAATTATCTCAAATTGGTGATAATGATTCTGGGAGGTTATTTTATTCTGCATTTGATGAAGATGCACCTCTTAAAATGAATTGGTTATTTGAAATAATTAGAAAAATTTATAAAAAACCTAATTTTGATATAGAAGAAAAAAAATTTGAATATGAAATCAATTCTACAATACCGTCCCTCAGCAGCTTTCAAAAAGTAACTCATAAACAAATAAAAGTATTTTCACAAGATTATCAAAGTTATTGCTTTGAAGATTTTGGGATATTTATATGGAGAAATGATAATGAATATTTCAGTATTAGGTGCGGTCCAATTGGTCAAAATGGAATTGGTGGTCATTCACACTATGATCAACTTTCAATTGAATGTTATACAAATGATTATTGGATAGCAAGAGATCCTGGTACAGGTACATATACTGACGATATTCAAACTAGAAATCAATTTCGTTCACTTGAATACCACTGGGGACCAAAACTAAAAGTCAAAATTCCTAAAGAGGATGAATTCGATTGTTTTAAATTGAATTATATGGGTGATGGGAAAGTATTAAAATTCGATAAATTTAATTTTTTAGGTTTTGCAGATTTTTACGGAAAAAGAATTTATCGAAAAATATCTTTTAATGAAGGTGTGGTAAGTATTGAAGATTTTTCTAATGATGTTGAATTAGAAGAATATACTTCATGGGGTGAACAACAAAATGGAATTAAAGCTAGGTTTTCTAATGGATATAAGAGGATAATTTGAAAGTACAATATTCAAAACTGTTACTTTTTTCAATATCACTATTTCTTGTCTTTGAAGGTCTTGATGCTTATTCACTAAATAATATTCCAATTTATTGGCTTGGAGTTTCATTTTTGTTATTGATTTTCATAGGTTTACATTTTTTAGGCTTTAAGGCCTCAAGTTTTAATTTTGTATCAGTAAGAAACTGGGTTTTTTATGGAATTTCAATAACCTTAATTCAATCAATTTTTAATGATATTGTTCTACCAAAATATGCAAGCACAACGTATGTACAATATATAAGCCTTAGACTTTTGAGACTCTTGTTTTTTCTAGTAGTTATTTATTGTGTTGATTACATTCTTAAAAAATATAGTTTTGAATATATATTAAGTTTCTTTTTAGTAGCTAGTTTGCTTATATCAATACTATCTTTAATAAGTTATTTCTCCTATGTATATGGCTACAGTGACTTTCCAAGAACAAGACCCGGATCTGGTGGTTGGACACAACCCATAAAAAGGGCATGTAATATATTAAGAAATTATGGAACTTTCAGGGAGCCTAGTTTTTTAGCAATATGGACTGTTCCTTTTTTACCATATTTTTTTTATATGGGTAAAACAAAGAAAATTTGGTACGTTTTATCTGCAATCCCTATATTAAGCATTGTTTTAAGCAGAAGCCTTACAGGTGTAATTGCTTTTTTGCTTGCGTCTTCCATCGTTTTGCTCATAATTTTATTAATTCATAGAAAAGTGGAACTTAACTTGGTTGCTCTAATGGGAATGTTTATTTTTGTAATTTTTACCTCTAGTATCTTTTCATTTCAATTTCCACCAGATGAAAATTATTGCTCTGGGTTAGGTAATGATTGCGTTTGTTATACAGAAGATAAATTAGATGAACTAAAAAGTTCAACCAATATCTCAGAAGCTACTTTTGGGAGGTTTCAAGAGATAGCTTCTCAGGGCCTCGATGCTTTTTCTAATACAGCTTTTTTATTAGAATATATACAAAATCAAGGCTTCTCTGTCTTTGGTGATGGTTATGGCTACTCTAATATTACTTTTTCGTATGCTGCTGATGAAGCCACAAAAAAACTACAAGATAATCAAATAATTTATAGAAACCCAGGTCAAGTTGTTTCTTTCAACAACCTATATGCGAATATTTTAATGTCAACAGGGCTAATCGGACTCTTATGGTTTCTTTATATATTAATTGATGTATTTAGGAGATTAGTTTTTAGAAATGTACCTATTCAGCCTTATGTGTTGATAAGCTTTATATCAATTTTGTTTATATATTCTTATCAAGCTGAAGAAATAGCAGCTCACTTGGCAATTGCAATTGCTTTTGCCCTTAATTTGCAAAAAAATGAAAAATAAAAAAATTTTAATTGTATCTCATCAATTTTTACCTTTCATAAGTCCAAGGACAACTAGATGGAATTTGTTAATTGATGAGTTAATTAAAAGAGGAAATGAAGTAACGGTATTGTCAGGAACCAACCCTAAAAATATGGAAAAGAATTATGAGGTTTTATACTTTGGAAGTAAACAAATATCATCAAGCATTAGCAAAGTTAGACTGAATTCTCAAGATTCATCAAACAATATTCTTAAAAAAACTATTTATTCAGTACTTAAGAAAATTTACCGATTTTTGTTTAAAACATTTTCTTGGCCAGATTATGCAATGTTTTGGGTTTTTACTATTTTAAAAAACAGAGAACGTATTGAAAACAATTATGACATAATAATTTCAGTTAGCCTTCCTTTTACTTCTCACTTATGTGCTTATTTAATACAAAAGAGAATACAAGCAGATTGGTATATGGATATTGGAGATCCTTTTTCTTTAAAGACTAATTCACCAGAAAATAATAAATTTATCTATTTTTATTTAAATAAATTTTATGAAAGAAAATTTTACCAAAGAGCTTCAAAAATTATATTTACACACAACGAAGTAGCTGAACTTCATCAAACAAAATTTAAGATTGACCAATCAAAAATTGTCATAGGATATCCAGTTGCTTTGGTAAATGAAGAGTATGTAAAAATTTCACAGAACTTTAACTATAAAATTGAACCATTAAAAATTGGATATTTTGGAGCATTTACTAATTCAGTTAGAGAACCTAAAAATTACATAAATAGCATTGCAAATATTTACGATGATCATATTGACCATGAATGGTATGTAAATAAAGAATCAAAAAAATTATTTTCATCTGTAAAAAACCTATCCCACCATCAATTTTTTGATATTGTGCCTAGAAAAGATGCTATTGAAATTATGATTAAAAAAATACATATTTTACTGTCTATTGGCAATCTAAATAAATACCAAATGCCAAGTAAAGTAATTGAGTATTTATCTTTAGGAAAGCCCGTTTTACATTTCGCAGAAATTAAAGACGATCCTCTTTATAATTTTGAAGAACTATTTGATAACTTAATGATAATTAATAACAAAACTACTAAAAATGAACTAGAGGTCTATTTCGACAATATAAAGCAAAAAGGACCTACAATAAATTTAGATAATTTAATAAACAAATTTTCCGCATCAAAATTGATAGATGATTTAATCTAAAATCCAGTCCTCAACATATATTGGTACGTCAATATGAATTTCACCTGTGTTTTTCATAGATTCATTACAAGCATTAATTGCAGATGAATAATTTCCAAATTCATATTTAAATATATTTTTGTTTATTAGATTTATATAATCTAAATTTGGAACTACCACTTTTAAACCTGACTCAAGAGCTTCGTATATTGGTAGACCCACAGTTTCAAATTCGCTTGTGTGAATATATGTTGAATGTGTTTTAAAGACTTGTAGTAATTCATTTCTAGAAAGATCTTCAAGGATTATGAAATTACTATCGTAAATTTCATTTTTTTTATTTGTTGATAAGTTAATGACTGTAATTTTTTCATTATATTTAGATGAGATTTCTCTCAAAAGTTCTATTTGAAATTTTGGATTCTTATTTTTATTATCATCATATATTGTTACAAATCCTAAAGAATTAGATTGTTTTATATTTCTAATTTCAATTGAACCAATAATTTTTGTTTTATATTTTTTTGGAATTAGGTCAGCTACATGTTTTTGTTGAACAATAATTTCATTTGAAATTCTAAAAGTATATTTATACAAAATGTTTAATACAAAATTTCTTAATGATGAAAATGGCTTGACTAGTGGAAGAATATTTTGTATCAGAGTATAAGATCTTATATTTGTTTTGAATCCAAAATTTCCAAAGTGAATTATGTAATCATATTTGTTTATTTTTTCCTTAACTTTTTTATTGAGAAAAAGATTAAGAAATGGCTGAAAGATACGATTAATTCCAATATATCTATTTTCAAAATTTCCGATGTATTGATCTAGTTCTATATTGTCATATAGAACTAATAAGTTTTTAGTTTTATTTTGTGATAAGTAATTATTGATTACTGTAAGTCCACCTTTGGATTTTATGCCACATAAATTAATTACAATATTAGTCATTGATTCAATAATAGTTAATAATTTGAATATTTATGTCTACTATTATGGTAAACGTGACTAAAACAAAATATGATGCAGCAATGATTGTTGGCGCAAGGCCAAATTTCGTAAAAGTTGCACCTCTTTTAAACAAGTTTGAGGACAACAACTTAAACGTTCTTTTTATTCATACCGGGCAACATTGGGATAAAAATATGTCAGAAGATATATTTCAAGATTTAGAATTGAGACAACCTGATATACATTTAAATGTTCAAAATAAATCAATGAATGAACAATTAGGAAAAATTATTACGGAACTTGATATTCATCTAAATTGTGAGAATGTAAATAATTTATTCGTTTTTGGTGATGTTACTTCAACACTAGCCGGTGCAATAACGGCAAAGAACAATAATATCAGATGCTTTCATGTAGAAGCTGGTTTGAGATCAAGGAATCTAGAAATGCCAGAAGAAAGAAACAGAATGATGGTTGATGCTATTTGTGATAAATTATATACACCTTCATCTGAGGCCATTCAAAATTTACTTAGTGAAAATGTAGCGCGTGAAAAGATTAAAAATGTCGGAAATATAATGATTGACACACTGGTTAAAAATTTTGATCGTATTTTATCAAAAGACAATTTCAATCCTTCTGAGTATTTTATTGAAAGAGATTATTTTGTTCTTACTTTGCACAGACCAGTTAATCTTAATGATAATAACTTAAAGATAATTTTTGATGGAGTATCAGAATTTACTAAAGATTATGATATTCTTATTCCAGCACATCCAAGACTGAGGGATTTTGTTGTCAAAAACAAAATCGACACAACAAAATTTAAAGTGATAAATCCTCAGCCTTATATTAAGTTCCTAGGTCTGGTTAACAATTCTACATTGTGTTTAACAGATTCAGGCGGACTACAAGAAGAGACTACTTTTCTTAATAAAAAATGCTTAACATTAAGAGAAGAAACTGAAAGACCAATAACAGTAGAAATGGGAACTAATAAGGTGATCGGAGTGAATAAAAATATTATTAATGAAATTAACGATTCTTTAAATACTAAACTTGCCTCTTATAAAGAAATAGAATTATGGGACGGCAAAACCTCTGAGAGGATATTTGAGGATTTTAATGACAAGTAACACTGAATTTGAATATGACTTAGGAGTAGTTGGGCTTGGTTATGTAGGTCTACCATTAGCTGTAGAGTCATCAAATCAAGGCCTAAAAGTCATTGGTTATGATATTAATCCTGAAAGAGTTGAAATGATTAACGATGGAATTTCTCCTATAGAAGATATTTTAAATGATGAATTATCTAATGCTCTAAATAACTTTCATTCAACATTAGACAGTGAATTACTTTCAAAATGCCAAAATATAGTAATAAGTGTTCCGACACCTTTAACTGATTATCAACCTGACTTATCTTTTGTAATTAATGCTGCCAAAACTGTCGGTGAAAATTTAGTTAAAAACCAAGTAATAATTCTTGAGTCTACTACTTACCCTGGTACAACTATTGAAGTTCTAATTCCTAATTTAGAAAATACTTCAAAATTAAAAGCAGGTGAAGATTTCTTTGTTGGGTACTCACCAGAGAGAATTGATCCAGGCAATAAAGTTTGGAAATTTAAAAATACTCCAAAGGTAGTTAGTGGAATCAATGATATTTCAACTGAAAAAATCCAATCTTTCTATGAGTCAATAATTGAAAATACAGTTTTGGTAAAAGGCACTAAAGAAGCTGAGATGGTGAAGTTACTAGAAAATACATATAGACATGTAAATATAGCTCTAATTAATGAATTGGCCATGTTGTGTAAAATGCTTGATATCGATATATGGGAGGTAGTAAATGCTGCTAAAACAAAACCATTTGGCTTTGAATCATTTAAACCTGGCCCAGGTGTTGGGGGGCATTGCATTCCAGTAGATCCAGAATATCTGTCTTTTAAAACACGTCAGATAGGAAAGCCAGTTCGATTTGTTGAGTTAGCTCAAGAAATTAATAACTCAATGCCTGCATATGTAGTGGGTCAAATTAGTGAAATTCTTAACAAAAATGGAAAAATACTGAATAACTCAAAAATATTATTAATGGGAGTAGCCTATAAAAATGATATTAGCGACATGAGAGAGTCTCCAGCTATAGACATAACTGAATTACTTTTGGAAAAGAAAGTTGATGTATCTTATTTCGATCCTTTTGTAAAAGAATTTTCAGTGTCTGGCAACGAAATCAACAAAGAAGATGAAACAAATTCATTTGATAGTTATGACATGCTACTAGTACTAACACCACACTCTAATTTTTCAGATATCGATTTTACAAAAATAAAGACTATTATTTTTGATACTACTGGAAGTGACTTTATTCAAAGTACTGAGAGGTTGTAACATATCAATTCAATTCGACACACTGCCTAATACTATAAAACTACTTGGTAATGAATTAGGTCATGTAATTAAACAACAAGCTGGAATAAAATACTACAAAATAGTTGAAGAAATTAGACAAAAATCAAAAAAATATAGGTCAACTCAAAATGAGAAATATTTAAATGATATTTTCAATCTTCTTAAAAATTTAAAACCAGAAGAGATTTATGTCATAACCAAGTCATTTACAATATTTTTTTATTTGTCAAATATAGCCGAACAGGTTTTTCGTGAACATTTTCTAGAAAATAAAAAAATTAAGATAAAAAAATCTAGTAAAAAAAATTTAACTTTCGTTCCTGTATTTACTGCTCATCCCACTGAAAGTTCTAGACAGTCAACATTAAAGAAAATTTATAAAATTGGGGAAATTATAGAAAACAACAACTCTGATAATATGAAAGAAATTAATGGATTGATTGCACAATTATGGTACACAAGAGATACAAGATCTTCAAAACCAAATCCACTAGATGAAGTTAAGTCATTAGTTTTCTATTTAGATATTTTATACAGAAATGTTTATAACGATCTTATCTCAGATCAAGACATTATTAATGGCAGCTCTAATTTCAATATTAGTTTCGGTTCTTGGGTTGGAGCAGATAAAGATGGTAACCCATATGTAACCACAAAAGTTACCAAAGAAGCATTAAAGATATACTCAAATCAAATAATTAGTATTTATAAGGAAAAAATCATTGAACTGTCAGATGATTTCAGCGTTTCAACAAATTTTGTTGACTGTCCTGAACATTTACAGATAAGAATTAAAAATTACTCAATTTTATTGAAAAAAGAATTTGAACATTACTCTAAAGTAAATTTCGACGAACCATTTAGAATATTTCTTTCTTTAATATTCCACAGATTAGAAAACTTTCAGCTAAATAACAAAGGCTATAAATCCTTTAATGAATTCCTAGAAGACATAGAAATTTTTCAAAATAGTGTGAATGATGTTTTTGGAAAAAATTTTAGCATATCTGTATTAGATGATTTTGTTGATTATGTAAAACAATTTGAATTTCATGGTGTTACTTTAGATATTCGTCAAAATTCTTCAATTATTAATTCAAAAAAAGGAAAAATTTATAAAGACTTCATTAATTTAATTAAAGAAATTCCTGAACTGCAGAATATTTATGGCCAAAAAGTGTTCAATTCAATTATCTTATCCATGACCAAATCTCATCAAGACATGTTAAATTTATTTAATTTATGCAATTCACTGATTCCAGATAAAAATATTCCATCACTAACACCTTTAATTGAAGAAATAGAAGAATTACAATCATCAGATTTGATTCTTAATGAAATGCTTAAAGATAAAAAATATTATAAATTTATAAAGACTTTAAAAAGTAACAATCAAGAAGTTATGCTTGGCTACTCAGACTCAAACAAAGATGGTGGGATAATTGCATCACAATGGAATGTTTATAAAGCCCAAATTTCACTATTTAATATAGCTAAAAAAAACAATATCAATATTAATTTTTTTCATGGTAGAGGCGGCACTATAAGTAGGGGTGGTGGTCCAACATATGATTCAATAATGTCCCAACCAAAAGGAACTATTTCTTCTCAAATTAGATATACAGAACAAGGAGAAGTTATATCAGATAAATACTCTACCCATTACTTAGCTTTTGAAAATCTTAAATTAGGTTCCGCAGCATTTATAAATACTTCCTCAAGCACTCTTGAATCAAACTTAAAATATGAAAATATATTTGAAGAGTTATCGCATAATTCTTATTCAAAATACAGAAGTCTTGTAGATAAGAATAATCTCATTAACTATTTTGAGAATGTTACACCTGTAAACTTATTATCAACATTAAACATTGGATCTAGACCTGTAAAAAGATCAAATAAAGTTACTTCATTACATAACTACAGGGCTATACCTTGGGTATTTGGTTGGGCGCAAACACGTAGTACACTTACAGGTTGGTATGGTGCTGGAACAGCATTTGAAAGTCTTATTAGCAAATATGGAATACAGAAAGTTAGACGTATTTATGAAACATCTAACTTTTTTCAAAACTTAATTAGCAATATAGAGATGACTGTATTTAAATCTGATTTAAAAATTTCTAAATTATATGTTGATGAACTAGTAGGGGAAGAATATCAAGATATTTATGAAGATATATTGGTTGAGTCAAAATTAGTTATAAAAATGATTAAACATATAAAACAAAATTCTGAACTTTTAAATGACAATAAAGTTTTAAAAAATACTCTAAATATAAGAAATGCCTACCTTGATCCTTTGTCTTTGATCCAAGTTTCTCTTATGAAAAAAATGAGTAAAAGAGAGTTAAGTCAGTTTGAAAATAATGCTCTGTTATTGTCTATTAATGGATTAGCTGCTGGTCTTAGAAACACTGGCTGATAAATCTCTTAGTTCAAAATGCATCTCATCAGGAGATGTCCATGTGCCTCCCCAGGCAAAACCCCAGTCATTAAATATTTCAACTATTCTAGGTGGATAACTGGATTTTGTGTTTATATCAATCGCTATTCCCCAAGCATGCCTTGAAATACTACCTCCTGCATCAAACCTGTTGATTCTCCTTGGAGCATAACATCCGCCAGAAGCTCTCCATTCTTCAATTGATAGATATTCGTCAAGACCTTCTTCAAGAATTTGATTTAATGCACCCTCAAGCGGTTCCCACATCAATCTATGACATCGTGTAATTCCTAATATAGGCATTCTTTTATTTTGAATATTTTCCTCTCTCCATTCAGGTTCTGTTGTAATCCATACTCCGTCACGTTCTTTTATTTGAAAATCTCCAAACATTTCCTTTACTAGTGCTGTTGGAAGAACCCAATTTTTATTAACTCTATTTTCTCTAAAAGTTAATTTAACTTTTCTGTAATTAATATTTTTATGAAGTTCAATCAAAAAATTTTCATTTATATGATTATCCCAAATGATCGCTTGGATATTTCTATAAATCCCTAATTTAAAGCCTAGCTCTTTATTTACAACTCCTTCAAACCAGCCTATTTTGGAATCCTTAATGACTTTACCTACTTCAATTGGAATAATCTCACTATTAAGTCCAACAAGATTTACATAATCGCCAACATTTAATTCATACCTGCTTGCAGTTAATTCAGAAATAACTAATTTGTTGTCTCTAATAGCTTGAGCACTTTCTTCATCATAAAAGTAATCTACGACCGACGATTCGATAGTTTTGATAGATAAGTTGTATAAAAAATTATCTAATGTAGTTAAATTTATTTCATTATTTGCAAATGTTGTTGATTCAAGGCCAACATTTGCTCTTCCTATAAAAGTAACATTCGTATTTAAATTATTTACGCTTTCTAAAATTTGATTTGTAACACTATAGAAAAGACTTCCAGATTGAGAAATAGTAATTATGTCGTAATTATCAATTTTATTTTTAGTGTAATGATTTTCGTTTTCATGACTAATATCTGGTAAGATTGAAAAATTTAATATCATTGAAGTTAACAGTGCGTAAAGCATATTATTATTTTAAGTTTTTCGTAGATTTACATTTATTTTACATTAATAAAGTACCGCTAAATTAATTTTTAATGTAGTCTTTAGATTTATGAAACTTTTAACAAACTTTTTTTCTTCAGCTGCAACGAAAAGACCTGTTATCACAATACTTGTAGTTGTTCTTTTAACTGGTTTTTTTGGTTATATGGCAGGTCAAGCCGAAGAATTGAGTACAAGTTTTGGTGGAGAACTCGACACTCCAGAAATTCAAGCCCAGTCTAAATTAGGCGAGTACTTCCAAACATCAGGTTCACAATCAGTTTTCCAAATTATTGTAAGTGGCGAAGATGTTCTTACTGTTGATGGATACCTTGCTTGGCAAGAAATTAATAAAGCAGTTTTACAGAGTGAAATATACCCATATTTAGTTAAAGATCAAGGAGGTGCTGTGCAAGGTTTCTTTGCACCAGTTGACTTTGCTAAAGCATTTAATCCGACTTTAAATGTCAGTGCCATGTCAGATGAACAATTTAAACAACTTTATAACCAAGCCAATGGTCAAATGCCTCCAGAATTCAAAGCTTTTGCTGCTGCACTTTTGTCATCAACTTATGATGAAGATAATACAACTGCATCAGCAGGCTTGGCAATTGTTACTATAGACAGCTCATTGATTGTTGAAGAGTTTGGTGGTTCAGATGGAGTATTTATTGAACAACCGCGTATGGAGGTAGCTCTTTCTGATGCATTATCAGAAATTTCAATTGGAGATATAAAAGTCTCTGGTTTTTCTTTTGGGCTTTTACTTGGTAATGAAGGCGATGATTTTCTACAGGAAATTGGTATATTATTCGGCCAAGCATTTATCATCATTCTTGTTGTTCTTGCATATATATTTTTCATTAGACCAAGGAAAGGTTTTGGTATTCTCAAATCTGGAAGAAGAACATTTAGTGATTTACTTTTAAGCTTAGGTGCAATACTTCTCTCAATAGGCTGGATGCAAGGCGCAGGAACAATACTCGGACCTGGCTATTTAGACATAATTGGTGCACCAAATCAGGTATCTCAAATTGCTCCAATCATTTTGATTGGTCTAGGCGTTGACTATGCTATTCACTTTACTTCAAGATATAGGGAAGAGATTGGTTCAGGTAACTCAATAACTGGATCCACTTCATCAACACTTAAATCTGTTGGTATTGCACTAACGCTTGCAACGCTTGCAACAATAGTTGGTTTTTTAACAAATATAGTTTCCCCACTACCTGAATTAAAAGATTTTGGAATATTAGTTTCTACTGGAATATTCTTTGCCTTTTTTCTTGTAATGACTTTTGTACCTGCAATAAGAACTTTATTAGATAAAAGAGCTGAAACAAAAGGAAATATTAGTACCGAGGCTTTTTCATCATCTGGTGAAAGTGTATTAAACAAAATTGCTGCATCTAGTGGGATTATACCTAAGAGACTTAAATTGGTGGCCCTAGCATTGTTAGTAGCTATTTCTGGTTACGGTTATTTCAGTTTTACCAACTTAGAAACAATCTTTGAATTTACAGATTTTCTTCCTGAGGATGATCCAGTTGTACAATCTCTTGATTTATTAACCGAAGAATTTGGTGGTGGATTTGGAGAAACTACTGCAGTCTTAATTGAAGGTGAAAATTTAGCAACTCCAGAAATACACAATGCACTTATTGAATCAATTAACAATCTGAGCGGTAAGAAAAATATTGTAGTTTATGCTGGAAACGTTGCAGCTGAATCTGTTATTGGTACAGTCGGACAGTTATTAGCTCCACAAGGAGCAGCTCCTGGAGCACCACCAGCTATGCCAGACATGGAGCTTTTAGGAACACTTGGGTCTTTTGGTGTTGATTTAATGTCTGGATCTCAAGGTATAGATGCATTGAGAGTTAAAAACTCCGGCGACGTACAAGGACTTTATGAGTATCTTGTAAGTACTGACCCAGAAGCATTTTTAGCAAGCCTTTACTTTAACGAAGAAAGTATAGTAACTGCGCAACAAGTAAGAATTACAACTTCTGCAGGTTCTTTAGGTGCTGCCCAATTAAGAGATGATATATATGATGCATTTACGCCATTATCTTCTCTTGGTGTTTCAATTGCAGCTACTAACGATGCAATTGTTACTCAAAGTGTGAGCGATTTAATTTCTGAATCACAATTTCAATCACTTATATTTGCAATTTTAGCTTCGATGACTTTCTTAATCCTTTATTACTTAATTGACATTAGAAAACCATTTCTTGGTGTCATTACAATTCTTCCAGTTGTTGCAATTGTGATGGGTACATATTTAGGCATGTATTTTCTTGATATTCCACTTAATCCTGTAACTTCAACATTGTCAGGATTAGCTATCGGTATTGGGGTACCTTTTGTAATTCATGTAACTAATAGGTTTAGAGAAACTCTCTTGGTAGCTTCTAATCCAGTTGAGGCAGTTAAAACAACTTTAAAGACAACTGGTGGTTCATTATTTGGCTCAGCATTTACGACTATGGCAGGTTTTGGTATTTTGATGACTTCATCGTTAAAACCATTTCAACAAATGGGACAAGTTGTTGTTGTAGCTTTGGGTTTTGCTCTGGTTGCATCAATTCTAATCTTGCCAACACTACTTGTATTTTGGGCAAATTACCACAATAAAAAAACTGCTAAATCTTTATAAATTTATTATTACTATTAATTAAGTGAATGTTGGTAAATTACTAGAAATTGTAAATTCATTAGTTCCTCTTAATTATGCTTTTGAAGATGATTTTGTAGGGTTAACCGTTGGTTCAGAAAATTCTGAAGTAAATGGAGTAGCTGTTGCACATGAATTAGAGAATTCTATTTTAGATTATTTAACTAACAACACCATCAATACTTTAATTACCTACCACCCACCTCCTCTTCAAAAAATTTTAAAAGATGATGGTACTGAAACTTTTGAAGATGATCTGTTAACAGCAAAATGTAGAGAAGCAGGATTAAACGTCATTACCATCCATACCGCACAGGACGTTTGCAATGGAGGAAATGCAGACTCATTAGTTGATTTATTCGGTATTACAGATACTAAAGTTTTTGCTCACACTGTTGGAAAATTTGGAGCTGGCCGTTATGGAAATATACCAAAAACATCAAACAGTGAACTTAAAGCAATTGTTGAATCAAAACTTAATACAAAAATTGTAAGAACAAACGAATATTTCCAGGAAATTAAGGAGATAAATACAATCGCAATCTTGCCTGGATCAGGAACCCAATTTATAGAAGAAATTATCTCTAAAGTCGATGTTTTCATAACTGGTGATATCTCTCATAGATATCTCTTAAAAGGAGACGAAACACATTTAGGATTAATTCAAGTTAATCACTTATCAACTGAAATCCCAGGAATGACACAATTCGTTAACAATTTAAGTAATCAACTAGGAACACATCTCGAGTATTTTTATAATAAGTATTATGAATGAACTTTTTTTGTTAAGTAATTTGATTGATTTACAAAATTTAGATAACGAAATATTTAAATTAATTGCAGAAAAATCCCAAGGAGAGATTGTAAATATATTAAAAGACTTAGAAAAAAAATATAATGAAAGCACTTCGCTTTTAAACAAAAAGAAAGAAGACCTTACCAGTTATTTTGAAGAAAAAAAGAGCATTGATAAACAAATAATAGAAAACGAAAACAAATTAAAAAATATTTTAGAAAAACTTCAAAATCCTAAACTTGATGCTGGGGAACTACAAAATTTTAATTTACAAAAGTCAAATGTTGAAAAAAATGTGAATGATTTGAGTCAATCACTTGAAAAACTAAATGAATTAAATTCGGAAGATCTGATAAATTATTCAAAAATAGAAGAATCATTGGAGCAATTAAAACCCGAATTAATTAAATATTCTAAAAAAATACAATCTGAATGGAAAGATTTAGATGTGAAAATAAACGACCTCGAAATTAGCAAATCAAAATTACTCAATTCTTTTCCAGAAGATATTGTAAAACTTTACGATCAATTAAAGCATAATGGGGTAGAGATAATTGCTGCATACAAAAATGAGGATCAGTGTGGTTGTTGCGGAGTTAGTCTAACATCAAGTGAGTTAGATAAAATCGTTGATTCTAAATATAATCAGTGCCCATATTGTCAGGGTGTGGTTATTTAATGTATGAAATATTTTGTGATGGAGCTTCTCGCTCTAATCCTGGTGATGCTTCTATTGGAGTATCTATTAACAAAGATAAAGTGGAAATTGACACTATTAAAAAAAAGATTGGAATTAACACAAATAATGTAGCTGAGTATTTAGGATTGATTGCTGCCCTAGAGTATTGTGTTGAAAACAAAGTAAATAATGTAAAAATATTTTTAGATTCCTTATTAGTTGTTCAGCAAGTAAACATGGAATATAAAGTTAAATCAAAAAAATTACAAACACACTATGAAAAAAGCCTTAAGTTAATAAATCAAATTGAAGATATTAAAATTTATCACATTAAAAGAGAATTCAACTCAAGAGCAGACCAGCTAGCAAATGAAGCCTTAGACGGAATATGATAATCTGGACATCAAGTATTTCTGTATTTCTTTTTCGTTATATCTTTAAGGATTATTCAGCAGATTTAAGATTTATAATCCTAGGAAGTTTATATCCATTGATACTTGATTCATTAAGTTATAATTTTGGAATTTCAAACAAAACTCAATTTTTAGGTCATAGCTTACTGTTTAACGTTTTTTTATTTTTCTTAATAATGATTATTACCAAACGTGGTTCAAAAATTAGAAGCAACGCTTTATTGTTTTCAATTGGTGCCTTCTTATATTTAGTTCTTAGTTTTACATGGACAAATCAAAGTGTTTTCTTATACCCTTTTTTTGAAAATGAACAAAATTTTATCGTTTTGTCTTCACAGATTGAAATAGTTTTAAATTTAATAGGTATCTTGTATTTAATTATTAAATTTAAAAATTTTGAAAATTTGAAATTGTTTTTAAAAAATGGAAAATTACTTTGATGTTAAAAACATATTTATTGAAACAAAAATTAAGAATATACCAAAACTAATATTTAAGATACTTTCAGAAATATTAAAAACAACATTACCACCAATCACAGACCCAGTGATACCAAAAATTCCAACATAAAGACCATTTTTAACTGAATCTTTATTTTTGCGGATTTTTGTAATAGCAGCTGTTAACGCTGTAGGAACTGTAGTAATTAAAGAAATACCTTGAGCAATAATTTGTTCAAAACCTCCAAGCAGGATTAACATTGGAATTCTTATTATCCCTCCGCCTATTCCAAGCAATCCCGATCCAATACCAGATACAAATCCAACTAAAAAATAAAGAAATAAGTTGTTTTCATATATTGCATTTACTGATGTTGAAAAAATCATTCTGTATGCTGTTGCTATAAGTAATAAAGAAAAAATTCTTACTAAAACTTTTGTATTTATTCTGGGAGTTAACTTACTCCCTAAATATCCACCAACAACCCCACCAGCTATTATCACTAGGGTTGCAAATATAAGATTTGAACCTTTATTAAAGTCATTAAAAATGTAAGTTAAGCTACTCGCTAAAGCAACAAAGACTACCGCAAGTGAAGAAATTCCTGTATTAGTTTTAAAATCTATTTTTGTTAGATATGTCAATAGTGGGACAAAAATTACACCTCCACCTACTCCAAGAAGACCAGACAACAAGCCACCGGTAAAACCAATTATTAAATAGGTTAACAATTTATTTTCGCAGTTTGGGTAAAAGTTCTTTACCTAATAACCTGATTGTTTCTTCTTGGTTTATTGAAGATATTTGAATTGTAACAATCTCTGAATCAAACTCATTAACCAATGGCTTATAAATTTCATACAGCTCATCTATCGTTGAAGCTTTTGAAAATTTACCCATAATTTCTTCTTTAGGAAAACTATCTGCTTCAAGTCTCAAAGCTTCTGGATCTAGTTGTTGAAGCCTGCTGGGTGCGCGTAAACCCCTCCATGATCTTAATGCAGTCCATGCATCATCATCATTTTCTGCAAACATTGTCCATCTATATGTATGAACTGATAGGTTGTCTTTTTTTAACTCTGACGTTTTTTCTTTAGCCGGGTCTATAACTCTTTCGTAAGAATCTTTAGGATCTTTGACGCTAATCATAAGACCATCCGCATATTCAGCAGCCACTTGAGCTGATTTAGGACCGCCAGCGGCTAACCATATAGGTATATGTTTTAATGGGGGAGAGTATAACTTTGCTTTTTCAGTTTTATAATATTCTCCATTGAAAGAAAGTTTTTCACCATTAAGAAGTCTTCTAATAATTGTTAACGATTCAATTAGTCTGTTTTTTCTTTCTTCGTATTTAGGAAAGTCATATCCAAGAGGGCCCTCATTTATATTTTCTCCAGTACCAACTCCTAAATGAAAAGTTGAAGATGATAGTCTATCAACAGTTGCCGCTGCCTGCGCTACTACTCCAGGATGCATTCTCCAAAGTGGGGTTGTAACACCTGTACCAAGGTCTAATTCAGGAATTTTGTTAGCAAGAGCACCTAAAGTTGACCATGTAAAATTTGATGCAGAATAATCATCAACCCAAGGGTGAAAATGCTCTGAAATTGTTAACATTTCAAATCCTGCTTCTTTAGCTATTTCAGCATGTTTAATTAAATCTTCTGGTTGCCATTGTTCTGATCCTAAGAAGTATGAAAATTTTGTCATGAAACAATAATAGTTTGATATTTTTTTTAGGTGGGTGCCTCATAAAGAGGCACCCGAGTTTTGTGAAACTATAAGCCGGATTCTGTATACGCAATGCGCATGATAATCATCCATCTTGTATATTTGTTACCAAATATATCTAGCTACTTACCCGCAATTATTAACCGAGCAGATTAATTGCTTCTTAGTATTGCTCCTAGAGGGGTTTGCAAGCTAGTTTAATTACTTAAACTACTGGTGGTCTCTTACACCACCTTTTCACCCTTACTTGCGTTAACAAGCGGTATTTTTTCTGTTGCACTTTCCGTCAATTACTTGCCTGGGAGTTACCCAGCTCTATGCTCTACGGAGTCCGGACTTTCCTCGATAAATCGCGATTATCCATCTCACATTTCTTATTTTAATTGCATATATCATTCATTTGAATAAGAATTTATTATTTCTTCTAAATCACTTAAAGAAAGAGGACCAATATATTTTTTTACTATTTTATTATTTAAAATTATATGCGTTTCAGGAACACCAAAAACCCCTGAATAGATAGCTAGCTTGCTTTCAGTATCGATTGCGTAAATTATATCTCCTCTTCCGTATTCATTAAGAAAGTTTATTGAGTTCTCAATAGAATCTTGGAAAGATACAAGTATAACTTTATCAGTCAAGCCTCTTGTCTTTGATAATTCAATTAAGTATTGATGTTCTTCAATACATTCAAAGCACCATGATGCCCAATAATTAATTATCACATAGCTTGATGTATCAATTGTTAAACTTTCATTTGTTTCAAGTGTTATAAGATTGTTAAAAATACTTTGATCAATTTCAATCTTCGAATCTTCAGTATCTACGGAGCATGAGATAATTAAAAAAAGTAATAAAACAAATCTAACTTTCATAAATTTCCAAAATCTCTTCAATAATTGACAAATCTTCTTCCGACAATGAAGGATTATTACGTAATGAATTCAAAATAAGTATTCCCTCATCTCTTGTATCTGTTTGTTGAATTAAAATAATTCCTTTATAAGTTTCAGCTAATAATGACTTTGGGGATATTCTTAGTGCCTCGTTTATATAATTTAAAGATGTATTTATATCTCCAGACTCATATACCATCCAACCAATTTGAGATAGTGACAGACTTTTTAAATCTATGTCATTAGAATTTTCAGCAACATACATGAAGTGGGGTAAGGCACTCGAATAATCAAACGCTTCAAAATACCTATTAGCTAGTGCTATTCTCATAGGCATTATGTCGGGATTAAGTTCAATTACTTTTTCCATTTCTTGATTTGAAACTTCGTCCAAGTTTGTTGATTGATTTGATGAATTCTCAGTGTTGTTTTGTAGATTAACAAATAGAAAGATTGGAAATAAAATAATAAAAATTGATGAATAAAACCATTTATTTTTTAACATATAATTTCCTCAAAAAAATATATATGAATATCAAAACTAAAAATAATGGAATCAAAACAACTTCATAATTTCTTACAATAGGATTTGTAATTATTTTCTCACCATATCTAGTGACCCAAAACTCATAAATATCATTATCTGTCATATTGTTGTTTATTTGTTCCTGAAGAATAGACCTCATATCGTCTGCATATTCAGAAGGAGAATCATAAATAGTCTCACCTTGACATACAGGGCATAACAAGGACTTACTCCATTCATCAAATCTTGATTCATCATCTGGAAGAAATAATGGAACTAATAACAAAATAAATATTAGAATGAATGTTAGGTACTTTTTATACACGTTTTTTTAACCTTGGAATAAACGAAATCGAGGATATAAATAAACCAATCCACATAATTAAAATACCGTAGTTGTTCCTAACTATTAATTTATAACTATCATCATCTATAAATTTTACAGTTATATAGATATCGTTAACCAATGATCTAAATACAGCAGGCGAACTAATAGCTTGTTGTGAAGAATTTCTAAATATATTTAGAGAAGTATATTTTGTAGTAATCTCATTTGATATTGGGAGTTTGATAATTGTTTTTTCTGGTTTATTTTCTTCTATAGAGTCATATACGAAAAAAGATGTGTTATTAAATTCAAATTCTTGAAAAGAATTGATTTCCTTTTCAGTTGAGTAGCTTTGTGTTACATTTAAAATAATACCAAGTGCGAAGACAGCTATACCCAAATGAGCTATTTGTCCTGTCCAGTATGTTTTATTAGTGTTTGTAATTCTTATTCTTTTAACCATATTTTTAATTGTTAAAAGAATAAGAATTACAGATGCAGAAACGGTAACTACTAAAAAATAACTATTGTTTAAATTTATTAGTAAAAATATAGCTATTACTAGTGATAAATTTAGTAAATTAGAGTTCTCAGTAAACCAAGAATTTAAATTTATATTTTTTACTGTAAGCTTTATAGAGAAAATCATTAAGCCTAGTAAAACTAATAACATTGGGCCTACGAGAATATCGTAATAAGCTCTACCAATAGTAATTTGTCTGTCATAGATGGTTTCATAAAATAATGGGAATATTGTTCCAATAAATATTACTAAAGCTGAAGAAAATAAGATGATATTATTCAAAACAAAAAAACCTGACTTTCCAAACCAATTAGTAATTTTTTTAGAATCAGAAAAGTATTCAATATTCTTTGAACCAATAAATATAAATAACAAACTAAAAATCGTAAGACCAAATAATAGATAAGTACCGATATTTCCATTTGAAAAAGCATGAACTGATATTAAAACACCAGATCTTGTAACAAATGTTCCAAAAATTGTAGAAAGAAACATTAGTCCAACGAGTATGTAGTTCCAATTTAATAATGTATTGCTAGATTTTTGAATTTTTGACGAGTGTAAAAATGCAGTTGCAAGCAGCCATGGGATAAATGATACGTTCTCAACAGGATCCCAAGCCCAGTAACCGCCCCAACCTAGAACTTCATATGACCATGCTGCGCCCAAAGTTATACCAATTGTTAAGAATAACCAAGGAATATAGGTTGTTCTTTCAGCTACCTCAATCCAGTCATCTGATTGGTCTCTTTTGAACAAACGACTAGTAGCTGCAACAAAAGGAAGCGTCATACCTACATAACCTATATAAAGCATTGGAGGGTGAATGGCCATCAAGGGGTGATTTTGTAATAAAGGATTTGGCCCTCTTCCTAAATCACTCATAAGGGTATTTTGAAATGGAATTAAGGTTGATTTGTTGCAACCAACTATTGCTAATTCAATACATCCCGCAAAAGGAGAGGAACTGAAAACTGTATAACCAACAAAAAATATAGTTATAAATGAAAATATTTTTATGTCTAGATTTGAATTTTCAATTTTATAGTACTTTAAATAAAAGAACATAAATATGCTCAAACATAAATTCCACAATAAAATTGAACCATCAAGAGAACCCCACAAGGATGCAAACTTATAAAGCGGGGGAGTAGAAACAGCTGAGTAATTAGCTATATAGGAAACAGAAAAGTCATTTAAGAACAACCCTATTTCCAATAAGCAAAATAAGAAAATTTGTAAAAATAGATTTATTCGAACAAGCAAATGAACTCTATATTTGCTTTCAGTAAAAAACAGATATATTAAAACCGAAAAGCTTAACCAGCTAATTAAAATACCGAGATTGTAAATCATTCTGAGTAATTTTCTACATTATATGTTTCGCCATCGCTTGAAACATACTCATTATCATGCTTAACTAACATGTCGTCAGCAAGGAATAAGTTATCATCAAATACTCCATCAAGAATTACACCCATATTTTCCTGAAATAGTTCAGGAACAAATCCATCAAACACAATATCAATATCTTTATTCCCATCAGTTATTGTAAAAAGTGTAAATTCTCCATCTTTAGTGACAGAATCTTCTACAACAAATCCTCCAAGTTTTATTCTCTCTTCATTTGATATTTCTATTCCTAAAGTCTCTGAGGTTGTGTAATAGTAAATAGTATTTCTAGATGCAATTACAGTACTTGCATAAATAATCAAGCCAATGCCCAGTAGGACAATTAATAGATTTTTTTTCACTCTACTTAAATTTTAGCTCTTGATTGAGGATTTAAATAATCTTCCCACGATATATCATTTGATATTCTGAATCTTTTAGTTAGGAAAATATGAACAAGTGTTACTAGTAAAACACTAATTAGTAGAGTTACAAGGATATCACTAGACATAGGTGCATCACCTGAAGCTACAGTTTCCTGACTTAGTATGCTTGCTTGTTGGTGAACAGATCTCCACCATATAACACTGAAATGCAAAATTGGAATTTGTATAATTCCAAAGATTCCAATAATTGATGAATTTTTTGCAGTTTTGGCTAAATCTTTATTGAATTGTCTTGAGGCTATGTAACCCAAATAAACTAGTAAAAGTATTGCTGTTAAATTAAGCCTTGCATCGCCCCATACCCACCATGTTCCCCAGGTGAGCTTTCCCCAGTATGATCCAGAAAGTAAAGTAAAAATGGTAAAAATTACACCAGATTTTGCATTAGCAACTGCAAGTGAATCATATTTTTCTTTTTTGGAAAAGAAATATAAAACCGAGTACAAAAAAGTAAGCGAGTAACCTAAATATGCAACCCAAACTGTAGGTACGTGAACGTATAACAATTTTGATGAAATACCTTGGGTGACATCGTAAGGCCCAAAAGACGCTACGGCGATCCAAACTAATAGAGGTCCATATAGCATCATTATGATTTTCTTAAATAAAAATTAGTGAAAGAGTAAATTACCATAGTTATCCCTAAAAACATCAATAAATAAATATTACTTATTTCTTGATTTACACCTAACCATAGGGGTGCAATTAAAATTGCAAAACCAATATAAATAGGAACAATCAATGTAAATTGCACAAATCTATTGCTGAAAGAAGTAAAAATTTGGAAAAATAAATTTATCATGATTGTGTTCAAGCAAAAAAATAAAACTGATAAACATATATGTAATAAAGATGAATTTAAAGAAGTGTTTGTAAAACCTGAAAAGAGAATTAACAAAATTATTATTTGTGGATAAAAAATTATTAATTCTGAGGATGTCTTGCTATAAAAATAATCTACTTTCTTTATTGAACCAAAATTTAGTTCTTTTATTAATTTCTGCTCATTTAGGGGGTTTCTGATTGAAAAAAGTGTTGTAAATATAATTAAAAATAAAAGCTCAACAATCAAAAATATATCATTTTCAACACGAAATCTATTTTCTGACAAAATGGGAAAAACTATTATTAAAACGCACATTGTGGGAGTAATTAGAAATAAAGATGTATTATTTCTAAATTCCAAATTTAGCTCTTTTTTTATAATGTATTTTTTAATCATTTAAATTAAATGACCTTTCAATTGACGTAAATGCACCAATACTTTCTTGACTAGACAAAATGGAAGTACTACCTTCCTTTTCTCTTTTTTTAATAAGATTTAGTAATAGGTCAACTCCGTTCTCATCAAGATATACTCTGGGCTCATCAATACAAAGCACCTTTGGGTTTTTAAGGTCTGCAATTGCAATTTCACTTCTCTTAACCATTCCACTTGAAAAATCTCTAACTAGATCACTCTTAAAACTTTCTAGTTCATATTTATTAAGAACATTTGATATCATGTTTTCATTTATATTTTCGTTAAATAAAAAATATTTAATATTTTCCAGCAAAGAAAGCTCGGGCATTAGGGATGGGGAAGAGCCAATTTCCATTAATGATGTGTCTTTTCTGTGTATATTAGAGTTAAAAGTGTTTCCTGTAAAATTATTACTTATACACATGATTAGCGTAGTTTTCCCCGAACCATTTTTTCCTGTAATTTCATAATTTTTTGAAAAGTTTAAAGAAATTTCTAGATTTTTAATTACAAGTTGATTGCCGTAACCGAGCGTTAGATTGTCAGATTCAAAAAATAAACTCATAATACTATTGTATTATCTTCTGATTTTCTTAGGTAACGCAAAATTATTTGAAGTTCACTTAAGAAATGTTGAAAAGAATATTCCTCATTCAAATTATTGATTTCAAATAAATTATTAGAATCTTTAAAATTTTCTACAAAAATTTGTTTTCCTTGAATCTTAATTCCATGATTTGATAGCTTTGAACTAAGGTCTTCATTATTTTGTAGTATTTTGTTAAATAAATCTGAAAATTCTTGGTGTTCCACAAGTATGGATAACAATAATTTGTATTTTTGAGCATTTTCAAAGTCCAAATTTTTAGAGTAATTCTTAATTAATTTTTTTATTTCTGAAATATTTGTATCTAGATTCTCAAAATAATTTTTAAACTCTTCATTTTTTTGGATTAAGTAATTTTCTAAACTGAAATTTTCTATACAAGCGCATTGAGAATTTAATAATAATGAAATATCACATATCTCTTTTCTTGCATTATTTTTCTTGCACTTTATTAATTGAAATATTTCTTCTATAGACCTTTTATAATTAACTGCTTTTGAGTAACTTAGAAAAGGTCCAAATTTGTAAAATGTATTTTTTGTACTTTCAATTTTAGAAATTTCAAGTCTAAGTTTATTACTTTTTAACTTAACCCAATAAATATTTTTTGGTACTTTACCGCTTCTATTGTAAATTGGTTTGAAAAAATTAATTATTCTATGCTCTGCAATGAGTGCTATTAATTCATTATCCAACTCAAAAAAATTTAAAGTATTTGAATTAGTTACTATTTTATTTGACTTATAGCTTCTAGCATAACTTAGGTGTGATCCAATTCTATTTCTTAGATTGTTTGATTTTCCTACATATTGAATTTTGTTATTTTGCAAAAAACAATAAATACCTATTGAATTAGGTATATCTTCATAGGAAAATTGAACTTTTAATTCATCATCAACTTCGTTTAAAAAAGAATTTAAATGTGAAATATTTTTTTTATTTGTAATTCTTTCATCACTAGCAAGATTGTTAAATACTTCATAAGTTGTTAGAACATCAGCTTTTGCGTTATGGTCATTCTTATTAGTTGTCTTAAAGTAACGACTTAATGTAGATAATTTATGATTTTTAACTTTATTCCTCAACAGAGCTCTTGATAACTTTAAAGTATCAATATGTTCATTTGCAATATTTTCAAACCCATTATTTATTAGGTCATAATTTAAAAAAGATAAATCGAATTTTAAATTATGACCTATAACAACAGAATCACCTATAAAAGTTTTAATATTTTCAATTTCCTGGTCAATTGTGGGGGAGGAATTGACATGCCATTGATATATCCCTGTTAAATTTGAAATGAATAATGGAATTTCAATTTCTGGATTAAATTTTGAATGATATTCTTCTACAACTTCATTGTTGTAAACTTTCAGCATGTAAAGTTCAATAATTTTGTCAGTATTAGCTTTTATTCCAGTAGTTTCAATATCTAAAACAACAATATTTTTATTCTTTATAAATTCCAATTATTTTGTCAGCTCCCACATTGCTATAGCTGCTGCTGTAGATGCATTTATTGAGTCAACATTATTTGTTGATCTAATAAACAGGGAAGTGTAGTTAGAGTTAAACCAATTATCAGATATACCATATTGTTCAGCACCAACTACCAATGCAAAATTCTGATTAGGAATAAAACCTTCAAGACTCTCATCTCCCTCCGGGTCTAATAACAGTACTTGGTAATCATTAGCATCCAATAATGAAATTATTTCATCATTACTTCCACTAGATATATTTGAATTAAATAAGTGACCTATTGAAGCTCTTATAACATTAGGATTATATACATCAGTTATTTCATCAGATAATAATATATTATTTATACCAAATGATTTTGAGGTTCTAATCATAGTTCCTAAATTTCCAGGTTTTTCAATTTGGTCAGGTATAAGAATAGGTCCAGAAATTGTTTTTGGTAACTTGTTTTTATTTACATCAAATATAGAAATTATTCCGTCTGGTTTATCACGATAAGATATTTCTTTAAATACTTTTAATGCTACTTGTACAATTCGAATATTTTTATTTTCAAATTTTCTAATAAGTTTTTCATTATTTTCACCTACAAACAATTCTGGACAGATATATAAAGTATCAACATTTAAACTTGAATCTATTAAATTTGAGTTTTCTCGGTACCCTTCAGCAATAGATTTATTTTCAGATTTTCTATTTCTATTTTTTTTAAGAGATATTAAAAATTTATATTCTGGATTATTTAAGGATTCAATATATTTATTTATTGAATTGTTCATAATGTACTAGTTTTTTCTTTATTTTTGTTTTTGATTTTTTGTCAATTTCAATATTATCTTCTACTCCTGCAGTTATCATTCCAATAATTTTATATGTATTTGGAATATTTAACATTTTATGAATGCCGTCCCTATCTGTATTATGTAATCCCATAAAACCACTTTTTAATTCTTGCTCTTCAATTAATAACATACAATTCATCATTGCTGCACCTGCATCTACATACCAATAAGGAATATCCCAATCTTTTGAACTTACGCTTTTAATTTTGTCAGGACTCTCGTATCTCTGGTGGTAAGCATTCTCATTTAATAAGATAAAAAATAAACATATGGAATTTGATATCCACTTAGGCATTCCTTTTTTGATATACTCCAGCTCATTAAAATGATCAGCAATATTCTTAATGTTTTGTTTATTAGTTACTTGCAAAATTTCTATCCCGCGCGAAAACCCTGCAGTAGGAATTTTTACACTAAATTTTGAGATATTTTTTAATTTTTCAGGGTCAAATTTGATTTTTTTATAACTTCTTACAACTTTTCTATTTGATATAAGGTTTTCTAGGTAAGTGAAATCTTCACTCATTTAAATTAGATAATTCTTCAACTACTGAATCACCAACTTCTTCAGTAGACATTCCCATTTTCCCAGCTGAAAGAGAATCTAATTTAATTGCCGTATTAATGATTGCTTTCTCAATGTCGGATGCATATTTTTCTTCACCTAACTCTTTGACCATCATTGCACCAGCTCCTATACAAGCAAGAGGATTAATAATATTTTTACCTGTGTACTTTGGTGCGGAACCTCCTATAGGCTCAAACATTGATGTTCCTGAAGGATTGATATTCCCGCCTGCAGCGATTCCCATTCCTCCCTGAATCATTGCGCCTAAATCAGTGATAATGTCACCGAACATGTTATCTGTAACAATAACATCAAACCATTCTGGATTTTTAACCATCCACATACAAATTGCATCAACGTGTCCATAATCGGTTTCAATTTCAGGATAATCTTTTGCAACATCGTAAAAGATCCTTTCCCATAAATCATGTGCATAAGTTAGTACATTTGTTTTTGCACAAAGAGTAATTTTTTTTCTATTGTTGTTCTTTGTATATTCAAAAGCGTATTTTATGCATCGGTAAATTGCATGATATGAGTTTATTGATTCTTGAGTTGCTATTTCATTTTCAGTTCCATAATGAATATAGCCTCCAGCTCCGGCATATAATCCTTCTGTATTTTCTCTGACAACAATAAAATTAATATCTTCAGGCTCTTTATTTGCAAGTGGGGTTTCTACACCGGGATATAAAACGACTGGTCTGAGGTTAATATATTGGTCAAACTCTTTCCTAAGTTTGAGAAGAATACCTTGCTCTAATATTCCAGGTTTTACATCTGGGTGGCCAATTGCGCCGAGAAGTACCGCATCAGAATCTTGAAATTGCTTAATATCATTATCTGTAACTAAATCTCCAGTTTTTAAATATCTATCTCCTCCAAGATCATTCTGGGAGAAATTGAATTGAGTATCGTAATAAGATGAGGTTTTATTCAGTACTTTAACTGCTTCATTAACTACTTCAGGACCTGTACCATCTCCAGGGAGAAGTGAGATATTAAAAGTTTTACTCATTTATTTAATGCATTTAGAAATGATTCAACTGAACCTTGAACTACATCTGTAGATACAGCACGTCCTTGTTTCATCAAATGGCCATCATTTACTATTGTAACGATTTCTGCAGTTGCATCTGAACCTTTAGTAATACTTTCTACACGGTAATCAATTAATGTTGCATCAGAATCTAATATCTTCTTAACCGCAGTAAATGCTGCATGAATCATTCCGTCACCAGTTGCCTCTTCTGTCACTTCATTTTCGCCTACCTTAAGTGTTACTTTTGCAGATGCATATTCATCCTTACTATTTACAGAAACAGATATTAACTTTGTTGAATTTTCTTTGTTTTCAACTTGTCCAACAATAGCTCTTAGTTCATTTTCAACTATCTCACCCTTTCTATCTGCAATTTTCTTAAAAGTATCAAATGCATTACTAAATGAATCATCGTCAAGGCTTATATTTAAATTGTCCAGAGCATCTTTAAATCCAGCGCGACCAGAATGTTTACCTAAAATTATTTTTGCTTCTTGACCTACAGAGTCTGGGGACATTATTTCGTAAGTCATAGTATTTCTTAAATAACCATGTTGATGAATTCCAGACTCGTGACTGAATGCATTTTTTCCAACAACCGCTTTATTGTATTGAACAGGATATCCTGTTAATTTAGAAACTAACCTAGAGGTTTCAAAAATTTCAGTAGTTTCTGCTTTTATATCCACTCCAAACTGATCTTGTCTTGTTTTTATTGCCATAATGATTTCTTCTGTTGAAGTATTACCAGCTCTTTCCCCAATACCATTAATTGCACCTTCTATTTGTCTTGCTCCAGCGGTTATTGCCGTAAGAGAGTTAGCAACTGCTAATCCAAGATCGTTGTGACAATGAGTAGAAATAATGACATCTTCATTACCGCCCTTAACATCTTCATATACTGATTGAAGAAGGTCTAGATAATCCTTTGGAGTTGCATAGCCTACAGTGTCAGGAACATTTATAGTTGTAGCGCCCTCTTCTACAGCAATTTTCAACACTTCTATTAAGAAGTCTTTATCTGTTCTTGTTGCATCTTGTGCAGAAAACTCAACATCTTGACATAATTTTTTTGCATACTTTACAGATTCTCTTGTGTCTTTAAGAATGTCTTCCTTTGTCTTTCGTAACATATGTTCCATGTGAATTTCTGATGTAGAGGTAAAGACATGAATCCTTGAATCTTTAGCAACTTTGATTGCTTCCCAAGCTTGTTCAATATCATCTGGATGACATCTTGCAAGAGATGCAATTGTAGAATTTTTAATATTTTTTGCAATTAAATTAACACCTTCCCAATCACCAGGAGAGGATGCGGCAAACCCCGCTTCAATTACATCAACTTTAAGCTTTTCTAACTGCTGTGCTATTAAAAGTTTTTCTGATGGAGTTAAAGCAATACCCGGACTTTGCTCTCCATCTCGAAGCGTAGTATCAAATATTACAAGTCTATCTTCACTCATTTATCTTTTTTAACATCTTTAGCATCCAAAAAAGGCATCATATTTCTTAAATTTTTTCCAATTGCTTCAATCTGATGAGCTGAAGCCTCTTCTCGCATTTGATTTAGAAATGGTGCACCTTCTCTTGCTTGTGACATCCACTCTTTTGCAAATGCACCAGATTGTATTTCTTCTAGTACTTTTTTCATTTCATTTTTTGTTTCACTTGTAATTATTCTTGAACCACGTGAAAAGTCACCATATTCAGCTGTGTCTGAAATTGAATGCCTCATCCACTCAAAACCGCCTTCATACATTAAGTCAACAATTAATTTAACTTCATGAAGAGTTTCAAAGTAGGCACTCTCAGGCTGGTATCCAGCTTCTACAAGTGTTTCGAAACCATTTCTAATCAATTCTGTTAACCCACCGCAAAGAACTACTTGTTCACCAAATAAATCAGTTTCTGTTTCTTCCTTAAAAGTAGTGTTTAGAATGCCAGCACGTCCACCACCGATAGCTGAAGCGTATGAAAGAGCAATTTTATGTGTGTTTCCACTTGAGTCTTTTTCGACAGCTACTAAGCACGGCATCCCACTTCCTTCTTCATAAGTTCTTCTTAATAAATGACCTGGACCTTTCGGCGCAACCATACCAACAGACAAATCTTCTCTTGGAATGATCTCATTAAAATGAATATTGAATCCATGAGCAAATAGTAAAGTTGCACCTTCTTTTATATTGTCGGCAATCTCAGAGTTATAAACATCTGCCATAACCTGATCTGGAAGAAGTAACATTACAACGTCTGCACTGGACGCAGCATTTGCTAAGTTTTCAACTTTTAAACCCATTTCCTGTGCTCTTGAGAATGATTCTGAATCCTCTCTAAGGCCAACAGTAACGTCTACACCTGAATCATGTAAATTTAATGCATGTGCATGACCTTGGCTACCAAATCCAATAACAGTAACTTTTAAATCTTTAATTAGATTTTTATCAATTGATGAATCGTATATAATTTTTGTTTCCATATCTCTCCTTACAAATTTGTTTGAATAGCAATCCTTCCACCTCTAACCATTTCAATTATTCCAAACGGTTTCATTAAATCCTCAAATTTATTTAATTCTTTTGATGAACCTGTAAGTTCAAAAACTGCATAATCTTGGCCTACATCTACCGAATTAGCTCCTGAGAGGCTAGCTTTTTCAATTACAGATGTTTGGCTATCTTTATTTATTGACACTTTTAATAATAAAACTTCAGTTTCTATTGTCATCTCTGGATCTAGCTCAACAATTTTTATAACATTAACTAATTTATTGAGTTGTTTTTTTACTTGTTCTACTGCATCAAGTTCAGTAACGATGGTCATTTTTGATCTTCCTTCTATGTGAGTAGGTCCTACAGACAAAGAATTTATATTAAAACCTCGTCTTGAAATAGTAGATGCAACTCTAGCTAGTACACCAGGTTTATCTTCAACCAAAACTGATAAAATTCTTTCGCTCATAAATTTTTCAAATCTTCTTCATTCAAAATTATTTGGTCGTTGCTACCACCAGCTGGGACCATAGGAAATACCATATCTTCAGGATCTACTACACAGTCAATTAACACAGGTTTATCATTTATTTTTAACATTTCCGAAAAGACATTTTTTACTTCTGATTTTTTAGTCATTCTTAAACCTACAGCACCCATTGACTCAGCTAGCTTTACATAATCAGGAACTACATGACCTAATTCAGATGCAGAGAATTTACTATTGTAAAATATTTTTTGCCACTGTCTAACCATTCCATGATTACCGTTGTTAAATACTACAATTTTGACTGGTATATTTTCTGTAGATGCAGTAATCAATTCCTGACAAGTCATTTGAAAACAACCATCTCCATCTAAAGCTAGCACTAATTTTTCAGGATATGCAGTTTTGGCACCAATAGCTGCAGGTAATGAATACCCCATAGTTCCAAGACCGCCTGAATTTAGCCAAGTATTTGGTTCAGTAAAATTCCAATGTTGTGAAATCCACATTTGGTGTTGTCCAACACCTGATACAACAATTGCCTCTTCTTCAGTTAAATTTTGAAGCTCCTCTAGAACAAACGGAACTTTCAAAGGACCATTTTCGTTTTGATTATAAGAAAGTGGAAATTCATTTTTCATACTGTTTAATTCATTTATCCAATTTTCAGTATTAAGTTTTGTATCTCCAAGGGCATTAATAAGACCTAATATTACGCTCTTTGCATCACCAACTATAGGCACTTGAGCTTCTCTTACTTTTCCAATTTCAGCAGGATCAATGTCAGCATGAATTACTTTTGCATTCTGTGCAAAAAATGAAGGATTAGCAGTTACTCTATCATCAAATCGAACACCTATAGCAATAAGCAAATCTGATTTTTGTATAGAAGTTGTAGCTGTATAGTTTCCATGCATCCCAGGCATTTCTAAACATAACTCATGACCGTCGGGAAAAGCACCTCTACCCATTAATGTTGTAACAACAGGAATATTAAATTTAGTTGCTAAATCAAAAAGTTCTTGGTTTGCTTTGGAGTGGATAATTCCACCACCAACATAAAGTATTGGTTTATTTGAATTTTTAATTAAGTTGGCTGCTTGCTGAATCATTTTTGGATTTGGTTCTAATGTAGGCTTGTACCCAGGTAAATCAAGTGGACCTGGTTCAACCCAATCAGATTTTTGATTTAAAATATCCTTTGGAATATCAATTAAAACAGGTCCAGGCCTTCCTGAAGTTGCAATATACTTTGCCTCTTTTAACACTTGGGGTATTTCAGAAGCATTTGTTATTAAATAGTTGTGTTTTGTAGCAGCCATAGAAAGCCCCACAGTGTATGCCTCTTGAAAAGCATCATTACCAATTGCTTCAGAAGATACTTGACCAGTAATAGCTAACAGAGGAGTGGAATCCATCAATGCATTTGCTAAAGGAGTTATAAGATTTGTAGCTCCAGGTCCAGAAGTGGCGATTACAACACCAAGTTCGCCAGTTGATTGTGCATATCCCTCAGCCATGTGGCCAGCACCTTGTTCGTGTCTTGCAAGAATATGTCTTATAGGACTATCGTATAACGGATCATATGCAGGTAGGATTGCACCGCCAGGCACTCCAAAAACTGTAGATACATTAAGGTACTCTAATCCTCTAATAACTAATTCTGCACCTGTAAGTTGTTCTTTACTCATAAAAACTAAGTTACTCCATCTTTATCAAAAAAAAACCTCCCGATTTGGGAGGCGCTCATCACAGCAAAATGAGCGCTAAATAAGTAATAGCACTAATACTGAAATGAATACAGCTAAATTTTTCATTAAAATAACTATAGTAAAATCAAAAAAAAATGAAAGATATAAATCTTAATAATTTCATAATAGAAAATTCTCTTGATATTCCAGTTGATGTGTCTATTGGAGTCGTATCAGTACCTACAGGCTTAAATTATTCTGATCAGATCAAAAAAGTAAAAGAGCAAAATCAACATGCGAACATGAAATTTACTTTTTCTGATCCAGACTACTCAGGTCTTGTTGATAAATTTGATTGGGCAAATTCTGCCCTAATTTTTGCATATGATTACAAAAACAAGGTTAATAATTCGAATTTAACAAATATAGGATACGGTCAGATAGCAAGATTTGCACAACAAGATTTTTATTTACCATTGAAAAAAATAATCAATCAATTTGAAGAAATATTTAATGACTTAAGTATCAAGCACCAAACATTTATTGACAATCCAAAACACTACGATAGATCTTTTTTTGAAAAGTCTGGGATGGGATGGCAGGGTAAAAGTACAATGATGCTTAGTCCTGGTATTGGTCCATGGCAACTTCTAGGAACAATTTATGTTGCAACTAATTTTCAGTCTACAGATGAGAAAACTTACTCATGTGGAGAATGCAACTTATGTCAGATTTCCTGTCCAACAGGTGCATTGGATAATGAATACAAACTAGATTCAAATAAATGTATATCTTATTGGCTTCAGTCGCCTGAAATAATTCCGTACAATATGAGGGAATCAATTGGAAATAGATTCTATGGTTGTGATGAATGTTTGATATCATGTCCACCTGGTCAAAATAACAAAATTAAAATTAAAACAAAAAATGAATTTGAAGTAAACCTAGAAGAGTTACTTGAAACAAATGATGAAGTATTACTCAAAAATTATTATTGGTTTTATATTCCTAAAAGAAATGTTGATTATTTAAAAAGAAATGCAGTAATTGCATTAACAAATAATCCTAGTAATAGTACTTTTAATTTTTTTTTGAAATTGTACACAAATTCTTCAGATTTTTTGAAGACTTATATTTTGTGGGGATTTTGGAAGTTAGGAAAAATTTTTGAAATAAGTAGTTTGCTTGATAATGAAGTAAATGAAAATTTAAAACTTGAATATGAAAAATTAAAAAGTATGACTTCATAGTTGAAATAATCTATTCTTATTCTATGGAAAAAATATCTGATGACGTTACAAAAGGAGCTAGTAAATCTGCTGCTAGAGCCATGCTAAGGGCTGTTGGGCTGCAAGATGATGATTTTAATAAGTTTCAAGTAGGAGTTGTTTCGGCGGGTAATGAAGTTACTCCATGTAATTTGACAGGTCCAGAATTATCTGAGTTTGCTAAAAAAGGCGTTAATGGCCCTGATTCTGCTGCATTGATATTCTCTACAATTGCTGTTTCTGATGGTATTTCAATGGGTCATGAGGGGATGAGAGCATCTTTAGTTTCTAGAGAAGTAATTGCTGATTCAGTTGAATTGGTAATGCATGCAGAAAGATTTGATGGAATGGTGACAATTGCAGGATGTGACAAATCTCTTCCAGGAATGTTAATGGCTGCAGGAAGAATTAATCGTCCAGCAATATTTCTATATGGTGGAAGTAGTTTGCCTGGAGTTTATAACGGAAAAGATATATCAATAGTTGATGTATTTGAGGGTATTGGTGCTTTTGAAAAAGGAATCATCTCAGAAGAAGAACTTTACAAAATTGAGTGTGCGGCTTGTCCAGGAGTAGGGTCGTGCGCAGGAATGTTTACTGCTAACACAATGGCGTCAGTTGGTGAAGCAATAGGAATGAGTTTACCTGGTACCGCTGCTATTCCAGCTGAGGATGCAAAGTTACGAGATGCTGCTGTTGAATCTGGAAAGCAACTCAATTATTTATTAAAAAATAATATAAAACCTAGTGATATTATGACTCATGATGCATTTACTAATGCTATCACAACCGTACTTGCTCTCGGTGGAAGCACAAATGCCGTACTTCACTTATTAGCTATTGCACATGAAACAGGTGTTGAACTATCGATCGATAAATTTGACCAACTTAGTAGAAACGTTCCTCACTTAGCTGATATGAAACCATTTGGAAAATATCATATGGTTAATTTAAATGAAATAGGAGGGGTTCCTGTTGTATCAAAAATACTTCTTGAAAATAAATTAATTAATCCAGATTGCATGACAGTTACTGGACGAACTATTGGTGAGAATCTTGAAAAAGTACAAATTCCTAGAAGCCAAAATGTCATAAGTTTTCCAGACAATCCTGTATCTAATGAGGGTGGGATTGCAATCCTTAAAGGTTCATTAAGTCCAAATGGATCAGTCGTAAAAACTGCAGGAATAAATATTAATACTTTCTCTGGACCCGCAAATGTTTTTGATTCTGAACAAGATGCTTTAGATGCTTTGTTTAATAACAAAATTTCAAAAGGAGAAGTTGTAGTTATTCGAAATGAAGGTCCTAAAGGGGGGCCAGGAATGAGAGAAATGCTACAAATTACTGCCGCAATTAAAGGCGCAGGATTGGGTAAGGATGTTTTGCTAATAACTGATGGAAGATTTTCTGGAGGTACTACTGGTTTGTGTATTGGCCATGTTGCTCCAGAAAGTTTTGACAAAGGACCTATTTCAGTATGTCAAAATGGAGATATCATCACTTTAGATATAGAAAATAGGTCTTTAAATTTAGAGATTGAAAAAAATGAATTAGATGAGAGAATAAGTAAATTAAAATTGCCTCCTCCAAGATATAACTCAGGTGTTTTATACAAATATTCAAAGCTAGTTAGTGGTTCCGATAAAGGTGCTGTTACAAATTAATAGATGATATTTATTTCAGACGTCCATCATCAATTAGAATTTTTAAAATTATTGCCAAAAAAAAAACGAGCCTGTAGTTATATTAGGCGATTTAATCAATTGGATAGATTACAGAAATGGCGATGGCATAGCCAAAGAGGTATTTGGATTAGAAAATGTGCAAAAGCTTATTAATTTAAGAAAAGAGCACAGATTTGAAGAAAGAAAAGATTTATGGAAAAGTCTATACTCTAATGATCCAGAAGTGATTATGAAAAATATGAGAGATGCTATTGAAAATCAGTATGAAGAAGTTTTTAAGATTTTAAAAAAATATCATGTATGGTTTATCCCTGGGAATGTAGATGACGTTGAGATTATGAATAGCTACACGTCGTCTACTATAAAAAATGTTGATGGTCTTTTAATTGAACATCAAGGTACTAAGTTAGGTTTTGCAGGAGGGGGAGTACCAACTCCTATCAACGCAAGAGGAGAAATTAGTGAAAATGAATTTTCAAAAAAATTAAATAAGCTTGAACAGGCTGAAATTATTTGTACCCATGCACCACCTTATGTAGATGAGTTAATGACAGATGTAGTTACAAATAAAATAGAACAGGGATGGAAAAGTCTGCTTGATTTTATAAATACAAATCATCCTAAATTTGCGCTTTTTGGAGATGTTCATCAACCCAAAGCTTCTACTTGGATAGTAAACAATACAAAATGTATTAATACTGGTTACTTTAGAGCCACTAACCAATATTTAGAATTATCATCAATAATATAATGAATTGCTTATCTTTTGACGTTGGAGGCACAACAATAAAATATGGAGTTATAAACAATAGTTATGAAGTCATTAACAAAGATAAAATCCCCACCCCCAAAGATGAAGAAAAGTTTATAGAGTCGCTCTCAGAAATTATTCAAAAAAACATTAATAACATTTCAAAAGTATCTGTAGGAATGCCAGGATACGTAAATGTAGCAAGTAACAAATATTTGTACGGTCCACATTTACCATTTACAATTGATTTTTCAAAATTATCAAACTTCTCAGAATACAAATTTTATCTAGACAATGATGGAAATGTTGCAGCTTATTGTGAATATTTTTTAAATTATAAAAATAAATACTCAAATTTAATTATGTTAACTTTTGGCACAGGGGTTGGCGGGGGAATAATTTCTGAAGGTAGATTATTAAGAGGAAGTGGAAATGCAGGAGAGGTTGGGCATATGCTTACTTCAAATGATAGAAATGTTGAGGGTGATAGTGGTAAGAAAGGTAGTTTTGAGACATCAGTTGCAGCATCAGTATGGACAAAGAAATGTTACGAACTAACTGAAAAAAATAAAGATTCAGAACTGGCTGAAGCATTTGCTTTAAAAAATATTGGTTCAGTACTTTTCGATACCACATTAAACTTAACGGACAGAGAAGCCTCTGTTAGAGATGAAATAATTCAAAATATTTCAAATGGACTTTTAAGCTTATTTGAAATATTCGATAATGAAGCTTTTATTCTCGGCGGAAGCATGTCCTCCGAGCCTTTTGATTTAATCAATCTTATAAAAAGCGATATAAAGAACAGATACAAATTTCCTTCTAGAACTTTCCCCGAAGTATTTATTGCTTCACAAGGAGAAGATTCTGGGATAATTGGTGCTGCAGCATTAGCGTTTGATGAAAAATAAAAATTCTTTATTACTGCCACCAAAATTTTTTGAGACTGATTCTGATGAAAAAATAAGAAATATTCTAGATTTGGATGTTGATGCATTGTATCTTTTTGATCATTTTAAAAATCCCACAGACTCAAGTAAGCCCACTTATATATTTGCTGAGGAAATCTTTAGCTTATATAAAAAAGTAGAAAATTTAATTGAGGTTGGCGTTTGTGTATTGAATGTAAATGCAAGAGATACAAATATTTTATATAAAGACATTATTGATCCACTTCTTGGACTTAAAAATATAAATATAGGTTTAGGTACTGGTGATAACAAATATGAAAAGCATGATGAGATATTTGATAATGATATTGAGGAAATTATTACCTATATTTTGAAAAGTAATAATTTTATTTCAAATAATTCAACATTATTTATTGGAGGAAATTCACAATCTAAATTAGATTTAGTACAAAAGTACAATTTAGGGATTAATCAGTGGATGGGTTCAGATTCTGATTTTATAGATAAACAAAACGTATATAAAAATTTAATAAACCCCATAGGGAGACTTTCAAGATGTGTTACTAATAAAAAGATATATGAATTTGATTACGAGAAAATATTTGTTGTAAAAGATTCTAATTTGAAGATTTTTCAAGAAACTATAGATAATATTTTTAAAAATGACTAAATACTCAAACAATTTAATTGATAACTTTCCTGATTATTTGTTTAATAAAATTAATCGGCAAAAACTAGCTTTGCGTCAAAGTGGCGAGGATGTTATTGATCTGGGCTATGGGAATCCTGACATTCCCTCTCATGAATTAGTTGTAGAAAAATTAATTGAGTCTGCTCAAGTAAAAAAGAATCATAAATATTCTGTTTCAAAAGGTATTCATGGTTTACGAAATGCTATTGCAAATAAATATTCGAGAGAATACAAAATTAATTTAGATCCCGGTAAAAATATTGTAAATACAATTGGTAGTAAAGAAGGATTGACTCACTTATTAATGTCCATACTAAACAAGGGTGATAATGTTATTGTTCAGGACCCTAGCTATCCTATTCATCATTATGCTCCATTAATTGCTGGTGCAAATGTAATTAAAATTGAATGTTTAAGCAGTGAAAATTTCTTAAGTAATTTAAATACAACTTTAACAAGTCAAAAAGTTAAAGCAGTACTTGTATCATTCCCACACAATCCAACAACATTAACTGTAAATCAAGAGTTTTATGATGAACTTGTGAGTCTTGCACGAAGATATAATTTTTTGATAATAAATGATTTTGCTTATTCGGATATATATTTTAATGAAGAAAAACCTCCATCTTTATTAAATTCTGATCCACAATTTGACCACACAGTTGAGCTTTATTCACTCACCAAGGGCTATTCTATGGCTGGATGGAGAGTTGGCTTTGCCGTTGGTAACGAAAGTGCAATAAGTTCTCTCACAAAACTAAAATCTTATATTGATTATGGAACTTTTCAACCAATACAAATTGCATCAACAGTTGCGATAAATGAATTAGACGATTACCCAAAAGAAGTATCTTCTATTTATCAGGATAGAAAAATATTGGCAGAAGAGTATTTAACAAAATATGGATTTGAAGTCTATAAAAGTACCGCAACAATGTTTTTATGGGCGAAACTACCTGAAGTTTATAAAAATGATTCTATGAAATTTTCAATTGACCTGCTTTCCAAATCTAATGTTGCAGTCTCACCAGGTGTTGGTTTTGGAAATAGCGGAGAAGGACATATAAGACTTGCTTTAGTTGAGAACAAACAACGTATAAGACAAGCAATGAAAAATTTCGCAAAAATAATTGATAGTGTTTAGAAAATTTTTATCTGAATTATTTTTCAATACCTCTTTAGGCAATGGTTTTTATTCAGATCTATCTTCGGGAACATTTGTAGTGTTAATTATTTTTATAATTTTGAGCTTCCTTCTAATCAAGTTTTCAGAATATATTAAAGTTGAATTTCTTTTTGGCTTAGGGTTACTATTCAGTTCTATTACAACAATTAATGTTCTAAGGTACAAGCCGTATGGTGGTGATGCAAAGATTTATTGTGATTTAACTTTTCTATCAAGATCAAGTAATTTGTCAATATATGATGTTGAATATAAGTACACCTTTAATTACCCACCTATTTTTAGGCAAATATTAGATTTTTTATGTGATTTTGGATACCAAACAAATTACTATTTCTTTTTACTTCCTGCTTTGATTCTATTTTTATTAATTTTAAGAAAAGAAAACAGAAATGCTTTTATAAGCTCTATGTATATATTTGGAGCTTTTCTAGCTCTTCGGTGGGTTCTTAAGACTGGAAACTTTGTTATGTTGGAGTTAGTATTTTTAATTTTGTTTGTTTGGCATTACAAAAAGAAAAGTCATTTATCATATTTGTTTTTGATTCTTTTTGGAATTCAAAGAATTTGGTTTCTTTTACTCGTTCCGATTCTTTTTTACTTGGACAATACTAATTTTGCAAAAAAAGTAAAAACAATAATTTTTGCTTCACTGTTTGCGATGTTGATAAACATTAATTCTTTTAATAAATTTTTAGGGAGTATATTCGATTCAAATTCTCAATATAACATTTTGAGAGAAGTACCCGGTCACAATACGCCTTCAATATATTTAGGTCTATTGAATATATTGAATATTGACTCAAATTTATTTTTACTTACTATCTATGTCTTAGTTGGTATCTATATTTTGTTTTTAATTTTAAGAAAATTGAAAATGTCTGAAGATATAAAACTCATAACAACTTTCACTTCAGTTTTACTTATCAATCCCTATCTAAAGCCTTATCATTTTATATTTATTGTTCCTTGTTTATTACTAGTTTGTGATTCTTCACTTAAAGATAAAAGAAGCATTATCACTGCAATTATTATGCCAAATTTGTTTTGGATAATATTTTCTAACTTATCTTCAGGCACCTCTTTAGGATTTTTTCAATTATTGTTCATAATTGCATTTATTATTAATCTCATATCTTTAGATAAGGAAAGAAATGAAATTGATCGATTTAAGATCTGATACAGTCACTAAACCCGACAAAAATATAATTGAGGAGGCTTTACAAGCTGAACTAGGAGATGATGAGTATGGTGAAGACCCTACTGTAAATAATCTTCAAGAAAAATGTGCAGAACTCCTAGGTTTTGAAAGTGGCCTTTTTGTTTCTTCTGGACTTATGGGAAATCAAATCTCACTACTAATTCACAATTCACCAGGTACTGAAGTTATTACAACATCTGATTCACATATTAAAAATTATGAACATGGTGCAGCTTCATTTCTCTCTAGAGTCCAATTTAGAGAAATTGATCATAAAGATGGGGCGTTAAATTTAGATTCAATAAAAAGTGTTTATGAAAAATCAAAAGTACACAAACCTCAAATCAAGACTATCGCACAAGAAAACACTCATTTAGCTTCAGGAGGGTCGATAGTTTCTTATAATCACCTTGTTGAAGTTCATTCTTTTGCAAAAGAAATAGGTATAAATATTCATATAGATGGAGCAAGATTATGGCATGCAATACTAGGTGAGGGATCTACAACAAATTATGGAAGTATTTCTGACAGTTTGACTTTTTGTTTTTCAAAAGCATTGGGTGCTCCTATAGGTTCAATGCTTCTTGGTAGTAAGGAATTTATTACAGAAGCCAGAGAGTACCGAAAAATACTTGGAGGTGGAATGAGGCAAGTAGGAGTCATAGCTTCAATGGCAAATAAATCACTAGATTTACGGGAAAGAATATTAGAGGATCACCAAAAAGCTAAAGATGTTTTTGATTTTATAAGTGAAAAACAGGAAATGGATGCCTTTTTTAAAGCAGAATATAAAAATACAAATATGATATTTCTTAGATTTAGTGATGGAGCAAATTCTCAAAATTTTATAAAAAACCTAGAAAAAGAAGGTGTGCTATCAGGATTAATAAATGATAAAACAGTTAGGCTAGTTTTTCACAAGGATGTTTCAACTGATGATTTGGAACATGTAAAAAAGAAAATTTATTCCTCTTCGTTAATTTGATTCCATTCAGTAATCGATTTTTCTGAGAGATTAACCAAAATCATAGTTCCTATTAAAGACGAAAGATTAACCACAAATATATATAGAGCTATATCATTAAAGCAATCTCCATTAGAATCAGCTAAACAGAATGCATTTCCTAAAAGATAACCTATATAAGTAGAGAATAAAATAACTATAGAAAAAATTAAAAAACGTGTTTTGTTGCTAAATCTCATATTTATATTAACTTTAGCTTATTATGAATTTTCCTAGTCCTTGGATAACGATTTTAACTTTTGTTGCAATATTTTTTTCGGGTTTCTTTTCTTTTATGTTTAGTAAAAAGACTGTGGAGCTATATTTATCAAAAGTTGAAACTAAATTTTTGAAATCTTTAGAACCGCTTATTGGATCAATTGGATTTGTTTCTTCATTTGGATTAAGTTTATTAATTTTATATTATTTTATAATTCAAGTAAGTTAAAAATCTAACTAAGTCAAGGTGCGTACTATATTGTTATCAATAAATTGAATTTCACAATTTTTAGGCCTATACTTTGAAAAATTTTCGCCATTTGTAAAAAAATATGTAAATGCTCTTATTGTGTCTTGATGAGAGACAAATAATGTATTCACATTATTTTTATATTCTATATCAACTCTTTCATATACACTTTTTAATGTCTCTTCAACGGGACTCAAATCTAAAGATGATTTTCTTTCTGAATATTCTTGTGAAGATTTAATTTCTTTAATTGTCTTTCCTATCCAGTTGTTAATTCCAGTCCACTCTGTCAGATTATTTGAAAAGAAAATTGGAATTTTTAAAATTTCAGAGATAATTGAAGACGTTTCGCGTGCTCTTAATAGGGGAGATGTAATAATTTTTTCAATTTTTTTATTACTATTTTTTAATAATTTTCCAGCTGCAACACTCTGCTCTTTTCCCTGATCACTTATTTGAAATCCTGGTAAATTAGCATACTGAATATTTTTCTTATTCAATACTTCAGCATGTCTTAAAAATAAGTTTGTCATAAATTTAGCGTAGTGTGGTAAATGATTAAAATCTACATATGGCATTAAACAAAAAAGAACAAGAAATTTTAAATCAAATTGAGCAAGAACTTTTGAAAGAAGATCCTGAACTTGCTAACACAGTAAAAGAATCAACTCTTTCCAAATACACAAGAACAAGAGCTGTTATTTCATTTTTTATTTTTTGCATTGGCCTTTTAACTATGTTTAGTACCTATATCATTCAACCAACTTTAGCTTTAGCTGGTTTTGTTATTATGGCATTGTCTGCATACATTTTTGTATCCAATACAAGAGCACTTTTAAACGCTGAAAATATTTCTGAATGGAATTTCAAACAGGTGTATAAAATTTTAAGAAACAAAGATACCTCTAGACAAAATTAAATCTTTAAATTAAATTAAATATACATCGATTTTTTATAGGAGTAAGGTTTTGAAAAAAGATGCATTTACATCTAAGCAAGCTTGTTATTTATCTGGCTGCACATCACACCAATTAAGATATTGGGACAAAGTGAACCTTGTTAATCCTTCAATACAATCATCAAATGGAAAACCTGGTGTTCCAAAGATGTATTCATTCAGAGACATCGTTGTATTAAGAGTAATCAAAACTTTACTTGATAATGGAATGAGTATTCAAAGAGTAAGAAGAGCATGGAGATACTTATCAAAAAATGGTGATTTGACCCAACATTTGTCTGAAGTTAAATTAGTTTCTGATGGAAGCACAATTTATTCTGTAGGTGATGAAGAGGTGTTCGATGCTCTTAAAAATGGACAACTTACATTTTTTGAGACAATTGATAATATTACAAAAGAAGTTAAAGAAGATGTATCAAAATTTGAATTAGATAAAGAAAGATTTTTAAATTTATTGACTAAAGTAGAAGATGATGTACTTAGTCAACAACTGCAAGCATAAAATTTTTACCTCATATTAATTTATGGAAAAATATCGTAGCCATAGAACTCTTATTCTAAATTCCACTTACCAGCCGCTGTCTGTTGTTCCATTCAACAGAGCAATATCATTATTAATAAACAAAAAAATAAATTCCATAAATGATTCTGAAATAATATTTAAATCAGAAAATAAACGAATTGCTTTACCTAATGTTGCATTATTGAACTATTTTGTTAATGCACCTTATTCAAGAAGAGTTGCCTTGAATAAGGAAAATATCTTCATAAGAGATTTTTATACTTGTCAATATTGTGGTGACCAAGCAGAATCAGTAGACCATATTATTCCCAAATCTAAAGGGGGAGAGCATATCTGGGATAATGTCGTTGCTTGTTGTAAAAAATGTAATTTAATTAAAGCTGATAAAGATCTCACAGACACAAGGTTAAAATTAAAAAGAAATCCTCAAAAACCTGTCGGAGCTTTTTGGATAAAAACAATTGTTGGATCAAATCCGGATCCATCATGGGAAGAATATTTAATTTCAGCATAAAAAAATTTTTATCAAAAAGTGTTGCAAAGTGGTAGATAGTGTCATATAATGTGTAAAAGTGGTTCAAGGCACGAAAGGCGGAGAAAGTGTTCCTTGGTGAGTTTCAACATACAATGGACTCTAAAGGTAGGGTTGTAATACCATCCAAGTTTAGAGACGAGCTTCAACAGGGCTGTGTGATCACCAAGGGGCAAGACAACTGTCTCCAAATACTAACTAAATCAAATTGGGAAGAAGAGGCAATGAAAATGGCTTCACTTCCATCCACAGACAGAACATCAAGGCAATTGAGAAGGGCTTTATTCAGTGGTGCTATTGATGTGAAAATAGACTCAGCAGGAAGGGTGCAAATACCTGAAAACTTGCGAGTATATAGCGGAATTGATATCAATGAAGAAGTTACTGTAACTGGTTCAGGTCCCGTTGTGGAAGTTTGGTCGACTAGAAGTTGGAAGAAAATTCAAAATGAAGCTGATCAAGCCTTTGCAAATATAAACGAAGTGAAAGGATAAGTTCATAGCCAGCTCTCTAGACAACTAAATTGGAACACCCTTACTCCGCCCAACTTTCCAATTGGTGCCAGTGCTAGAGAGCTGGGTATGAATAACAACAGGGTAGGGTACTTAAAGCATGACGGAGTGATGATATCCGAAGTTAATGAAATAGTATCTAATTCACCTGCAGGAATATTTGTAGATGCTACTTATGGTTATGGTTCGCATTTTAACTATTTAAAACAAAAGAACGGCCATCTTGAATTTATTGGAATAGATAGAGATTTAGAAGCAGTTAAGAATTCCTCTGATGAAGTCTTAAATATAAAATTTTCAAACATTACTTATGTATTATCTATTAAAAATATTTTCGATATATCAGGAGTTTTCTATGACTTTGGTATTTCCTCACATCAAATTGATAACCCAGATAGAGGATTTTCATATTTGAATCCAGGACCACTAGACATGAGAATGAACCAAGATGACAAAATTACTGCAGATGAAGTATTAAATCAATTTGAAGAAGAAGATATTGCAAATATTTTGTATAAATATTCTGGTGAAAAAAATTCTCGTAAAATAGCAAAAGCAATTTCTAACTCAAGACCATTAAAATCTACCGAAGATTTTTCTAAAGTTTTGAAAGATGTATTAGGAAAACAGAATCCAAAATATATAAATCAGACAATAAAACGATGTTTTCAAGCAATAAGAATTTATGTAAATAATGAACTTGAGGAGATTGCTTTATCGATAAATAAAATTCAAAACTTTATTAAACCGGGTGGTGTAATTGTTTGTCTTACCTATCACTCTCTTGAAGACAAAATAGTTAAAGATATTTTTAATGATTTAACTGTTACATGTGTTTGCGATCCGAGAATTCCAATTTGCAATTGTGATATTACTCAAAATTTTAAATTTGGTAAAAATAAAAAATTATTTCCTTCAGATGTTGAAATCAATAAAAATTCAAGATCAGCTTCAGCTACTTTGAGATATGTGGTGAAAATATGAAATTTAGAAATATTATGTTACTAATGGCAAGTGTTTTTATTTTGTCAATGCTATCAGATTTGTATTTCAACTTAAAAATTAATGAATTATCTATTGATTTAGAGCAAATTAATAATGAAATTTTAATACTTGAAATTGAAAAGTCTAAGGTTCATTTAAAACATACTGAAGAATTTTCAATTGGAAATATTGAAAAACTTTCAAAGGAAATTAATTTTAAAAGATTAGATATTCAAAAGAAAAATTTTGATTTAGTAAGACCCTATAAATTGATTGAAAATTCTAATCCTATAATTGTTTTGGGCTTTGGAAAATGACTAATTTTCAAAGATTAAAAAATTATTTTCTAATCTTTATAGTATTTTTTACAGTTTTAGGTTCTTCGTATGTTTTTATATCAACAGTATACGAACTTCAATTTACAAATTCTGATTATTTTAAAAATCAAGCTTTGTCTTATCGAGTTAAAACTGAAAAGATAAAAGCGTCAAGAGGCAATATTTACGACAAAAATCTTTTAGTATTATCTTCAAGTTCTAGGTCATATAATATTGGAATTTTTCCAACAAAAATTGATAATTTAGATGAAGTAGTAAATTCGCTATCTGCAATATTATCTGTAGAAAAAGATTTATTACATAAAAGAATTATATCCACTACTAACTTTTTTTATCTTGATAGAAATATAGATTATGACAAAGGAGAAGAAATAAAAAGTTGGAATCTTGAAGGGGTCATTCTAGAACCTTCATTTAATCGTGTGATACACGCTAATTCAGTTTCAAAAATTATAGGAAAAGTAGATCCTGACGAAAATGGTATAGAAGGTTTAGAGCTTTATTTTGACTCATCACTTAAAGGAACAGATGGTGAAATTAGCTACGAAGCTTCACCAAATGGAAAAATTATTCCTCAGGCACCTATTAAAACTATTCAACCAACTCACGGAAAAGATTTAATTTTGACACTAGATTCCGAATTGCAATTTATAAGTGAAAATCTATGTTCTGAGGCACTAGAAAAAACCGAAGCATTAAATTGCTCTATTGTTTTTGCCAATGCAAATACAGGCGAAATATTAATTGCTGCTGAAAAAAGTGGATATCTTGAAGATAGTTTAAACATAGACCTATTAAGTATGAGAGCTCAGTATGAGCCTGGTTCTTCATTAAAAATCTTTTCTATAGGTGCAGGCATCGAACAAGGATTATTTGATGAAAATACTAAATATTTAGTTGACGATAAAATTGAAATTATTAAGGGATCCTGTGCCAAAAATTATGATGGTCTTAAAGGTTGTTATAGAGATTTCTTAAACCATGATCCATATGAAATATCTATTAAGGAAATAATAGAGCGCTCATCAAATGTTGGGACAATTCTCGCTACAAAAGATTTGGATATAAATTATTTAGAAGACTATCTTTATAAATTTGGCTTTGGTGAAAGAACAGGTGTGGAATTGACCGGTGAGATAAAGGGAAGTTTCACCGAATATAACATTTGTAAAACTTGTTTAAGTTCACTATCAATTGGTTACACGGTTAATGTAACGCAACTTCAAATGGTCAAAGCATATAGTATTATTGCAAATGGTGGTAAGAATATAAATTTGTCATTAATTAAAAAACCTACGAAAAGTTCAAATCTTCAACAGGTAATAAGTGTTGAGATGTCTCAAAGATTAAAAAATCTTTTAATAAATGTTGTAGAGGGTGTCAATGGTACAGGAAAGTCATTGAAATTAGATAATTACATAATTGGAGGAAAGACTGGGACTAGTAGAACTCATATTGAGGGAGATGGCTATTCAGATTTTAGATTTAATACTTCTTTTACTGGATTTATTGAAACATTAGAAGGACCTGTTGTTGGATCAGTTATTTTATGGGGAGCTTCTGTTAACCCGGAATCTGAATACGTTACAGGAGGATCAACTGCTGCTCCGATTTTTAAAACAATTGTCAGCAACCTAGTACCAGGAGAGTAATGGATAAAATTTATAATTATGACCAATATTTGGGAATGAGTTTAGATTTTTCGGTAATTGTAAATTCAACACTTGACTTAAAACCTGGTTCAATTTTATGTATTGATAATGAAGATATTGAAAAATTAGATTATTTGATAAATGAAGCATTGAATAAAGACGTAGACAAAATTTTAACCAGTTCAAAATCTAAAATTTCTGATGACAAGGTATATAGATTCGAAGACTATGAAAAAGTTTTTGAAGATATTTTGAAGAACATAAATCCTAATTTTAAAAATAAAACATTTTTTGGTATTACAGGAACAAATGGAAAAACAACTACTGCTCATTTACTAAACTCTCTACTTGGAGATTCCTCAATTTTTGTAGGAACTATTGACGAAGATAATCTTTTTGAATTTACAAAAGAGGAACATTTAACAACACCAAAACTATTTAATCTTGTAAAAATGTTGTCCTTAGTTGATAGAGATGTAAGCAATGTGGTTCTTGAGGTTTCTTCTCATGCTTTAGACCAAAAAAGATTAAATGGTTTATATTTCAAAATGTCAGGATTTACAAATTTAAGCCAAGATCATTTAGACTACCACAACACAATGGATGAGTATTTTGAAGCAAAGACAAAGTTATTCAATAAAAAAACCTCAGAAGATTTTGCATACATAGATTCAATCTATGGTGAAAAATTAAATCAAATTTATGACTCTAGAGGTTTCTCTATTGGCAATACAAAGAATAACAATGTTCAACTAAATTCATACACTAATGATTCAATTGATTTTGATATTGATGGAATAAATGTGAATTCAAAACTTTATTTGTCAGGTCCAGAAATTATTTACAATTTTCTTTTGGCTTTTAGCATGGCCTATTATTCAAAAGTTAAAGACATTAATGAGCTTAAAGATCAGATACCTCTTCTAAAAAATCCAAAAGGAAGATACGATGTTATCAATTATGCAAAAGGTGATATCATCGTAGACTATTCCCATACACCTGAAGCAATAGAAAAAGTCATTAAATACACAAAAGAAAGATATAAAAAAGACGTAATTGTAGTTTTTGGAGCGGGAGGAAATCGTGATAAGTCAAAAAGAAAATTTATGGGTACAGCTTCTCAAAATGCTGAAAAAATAATTATTACTAACGATAACCCAAGGAAAGAAGACCAACTTGATATATCAAAACAAATACTTGAAGGAATTGATCTTAAGAAAAACGTAGAAATCATTTTAAATAGAAGAGAAGCTATAAGTAAAGGTGTAAAGCTCCTAGATGGTAAAAGCACTCTACTAGTATTAGGTAAAGGACATGAAAAATTTCAAGAAATAGGTGACGAATTGTATGAATTTGATGATATTGAAGTTGTTAGAGAAGAGATAAGCATCTAATGATTGGAATAATCGTATCAGGAGGATTAAGTTTTTTATTTGTTCTTGTATCAACATTTTTAGGAGTAAATTATTTCAAGAGTAGAAATATAGGACAAAACATTCAAGAAGAAGTTGTTCACCACGAACATAAAAAAGGGACACCTACAATGGGAGGAATTTTCTTGATTCTCGGTACTTCTTTCGGATTCTTTGCTTCACACATAAACTTTTGGACTATAGGTAGAGGTTTTGAGGTTGTATTAAGAAGAATTAATGAAGATGTTTTAGCTTTATTAATTATTGCGATAGCTATGGCTTTAGTTGGTTTAGTTGATGATTATTTAAAAGTAAAAGGTAATAGAAATTTAGGTCTTACGGTCAAGCAAAAATTTGGACTACAGTTTTTAGCAGGTATATTGGCAGCTGTATATATTTACAATTTAGGCTACTCAACACAACTATATATATTTAGTGGTTTTGGTATAGACATTGGATTTTTCAAATGGATATTAATAGTTTTTGTCTTTGTAGGTATTACTAATGCTGTAAATCTTACAGATGGTTTGGATGGGCTGGTAGCTGGAAGTAGTTCAATTAGTTTTGCTGGTATTTTAGTTATTTCATTTTGGATATATAGGCATCCAGAATATTACTCAAATTTTATTAGCGACTCTTTTTTAACAGTAGATATTTCACTTTTGATTTCATCTGTGTCAGGTGCATGTTTAGGCTTTTTGTGGTGGAATACTAATCCAGCAAAAATAATCATGGGTGATGTCGGCTCACATTTTATTGGTGCTATGTTTCCATTAATTTTGATTTCACTTGGTGCAGAAGGGCTGCTTCTATTTTTTTGTTTCTTATTTTTAATAGAAGCTGGATCAGTAATAATTCAGGTCGTTTCTTTTAGATATAGAAAAAAACGAATTTTTAAAATGGCACCATTACACCATCATTTTGAAATGAAAAACTGGGCTGAAACAACAGTAATTGTTAGATTTTGGATTATTAATGGAATTTTTGTAGTACTTGGTTTGGGGCTCTTTTATGCTGACTGGGTTTTGTTTGGAAATTAAGTGAAAAAATTAATATTTGGATATGGTGAAACAGGCAAAGCTGTAGAACAATTTTTTATTAACAACAAAATAGATTTTGAAATCTACGATGATAATATTTCTAATTTCAACAGAGATATTACCGATAATCTTATGGAATTTGATGAAGTGATAATTTCTCCTGGTATTCCTCCAGATAATGTACTTCTTTCAAAAATAAAATCACAGAATTTAAACATTTCTACTGATTTAGATCTCTTTTTTAGGTATAAGGATAAAAATATAAAAATTATTGGAATAACTGGAACAAATGGCAAAACATCATTTGTAAATATAGTTAAAGAATTCTTAGAGAAGAATGGTCATAAAGCCATTTCGTCTGGCAATATAGGAACTTCGCCATTAAATTCAATAAATAAAGATTTTGAATTTCTTGTATTAGAGCTATCAAGTTACCAACTTCATTATTCAAAGAACTTATCACTTGATTTTGGAGTAGTTTTAAATATTGCAAGCGACCATCTAGACTGGCATGGAAATTTTAAGAATTATTTAGAAGCTAAGTCCAAGATTATTAAATTCACTAAAAAGAATAACATCCTTGTTTATAGTGATTTAATTCGAGAGTTTGCAGATTATGAAACTAAAAAAAATGTTAATGCTGATTATTCATCCTTAGAAAATATAGATACGCCTTTTTCAAATGAATTATTAGTACCTTTTTTAGATTTGATTTATTTATTGGATTTAAATATAGAAAATATAGAAGAAGCTTGTCATAATTTCTTAGTCGGCTTGGAACAATTAGAACATAGATATGAAAGGATCAATTTTAAAGGAAATATAAAATTTATAAATGATTCAAAAGCCACAAATTTTCATGCAGTAACAAATGCAATCAATAGATCAAAAAATATAATCCTTATTCTTCATGGTCTAACTAAGAATATTCCTAGTGAAGAATTAAAACTTACATCTGATGTTAAAAAAATTATTGTACAGTCCGAAATGAAATTAAATTTTAATCAATTTTATGGAAAAATTATTATATACGAATCAATCAATGAAATTAAAAACTTGATAAAGTCTGAAATGCAAGAAGGTGACACAGTGCTCTTTTCATGTGGTGGTGCAAGTTTTAATGACTTCAAAAACTATAAAGAGAGAGGAAATTTTTTCAAAAAAATAGTAAACGAGATTGATAGTGAAACTTAAAATATATTTTGATGAGTATCTGATAAAACTGAATGGTATTTCGGTAATACTTCTTCTTATCTTTGGAGTATTTCTTGTATCTTCCGCTACAGCTGTAGAGTCTCAAAGAATTTATTCAGATAGTTTTTATATGATTGCTAACCATGGATTGGGTATATTAATCGGGGTAGGGATGTTTTTATTAATAAAAAGATTCAATTATTTGTATTTTTTTAAATTTCTAACGCCTCTCGTTTTAGTGATGATTGGTGCTTTATTTGTTTTACCAACAATGGGAGTAAATCTATTTGGTAGTACACGTTGGTTAGATATTGGCAATATAAGAATTCAACCCAGCGAATTAGCAAAACCTATCATTATTCTTTGGGTAGCGAGACAGCTATCAAATGAAAAAATAAAGGAACATGATTTGAAAACAATTTGGCGAGCAGGATTTATTCCTGGCTTAGCTTTAATTTTAATTTTTCTTCAACCTGATTTTGGAACTACAGCAACTATTGCTTTTATAGTGTTTATACAATTTTTGTTTTCAAAAACAAAACTAATCTACCCAGCATTACTTTCAATAGGAGGTTGGTTCATTGGAAGATATTTTTTAGAATCAGAATTTTATAGGGCTGAAAGGCTTAGAGTTTGGAGCGAGGGGATATGCAATCAGGGCCAAGAGCTTCTTGGTGCATGTTTTCAAGTCCATCAAAGTAGAATTGCAATCAGTTCTGGAGGCATGTTTGGTTTAGGTCCAGGAACTTCTAGAGCAAGATGGGGTTCTTTGCCAAGCGCTTATTCAGATTTTATATCATCAATAATAGGTGAAGAATATGGTTTCATTGGATACTTAATATTTATATTTATTCTTTCAGTATGCATTATTACTTTTTTCTTAATTGCAGTTAGAGAAAAAAATGAATTTAAAAAAATATTTATTTCTGGTTTAGGAGCATGGATACTTTTTCAATCCGTTTTAAATTTAGGTGCTTCTGTATACTTGTTACCAATTACAGGAATTGTATTGCCATTTGTATCATATGGAGGGACGGCTATGGTTTCTATTTTTGTAGCCCTAGGGATAATGCATTGCAGGGTTGATGAATAAAGGTGTATTTTTATGTGTTGGAACTGGTGGACATGTTCTACCAGCTTATAACGTAATTAAATCAATGCTTGATCAAGGTATTGATAAAAAAAATATTTTAATAGTGACTGATGAAAGAGGTATAGAGTATTTCAAAGAAAAAGACTTTGAGACTATAGTTTATCCTTTTGTGTCCTCACGAAAAGGTATTATTGGCTATCTACTAAATCTTGGTAAAATTTTAAAAAGTATTATTTATTTATATAAAAGTTTAAAAAAGTATAAACCACAATTTCTTTTTACAACTGGTGCATATATTGCTCCCGTTTCAGCAATTGTTTCAAAGTTATTGAAAGTAAATTTCTACATACAAGAACAGAATATATATTCAGGCTTAGGAAATAAGCTTTCAGCTCCCTTCGCTAAAATTGTTTATACATCTTTTCCTGATACTAAAAATATTCAAAAGAATAAAATTCAATATTGTGGACCAGTTTTAAATTTAGACTTAAACAACAATAATGAAATAAATAAAACTTCTAATCTTACAATAGGATTTCAAGGTGGAAGCCAAGGGTCAAAAGAAATAAATGATCTTGTTTACAAATTTTGTGAAGATGAGAGGTATTTTGATATTGATATCATCCACATTGTTGGAAAAAACAATGAAATAATTAATACAAATAGAAGAAATTATATTTCTCATAATTATATTGATGACATGCAGTCGTTTTACAATTTAATTCATTTACAAGTTTCTCGTGCAGGCGGGGGTAGTCTTGAAGCTGCGTATCTCAATATCTACCAGTTACTCGTTCCTTTTAAGCACGGAACTACTTCGGTACATCAACAGCTTAATGCTGAGTATCTAGAAAAAATAAATGCTGCAAGAATTATTAAAAATTATGAAGATTTTACTAATCAAGTTGATTATTTTCTTGAAAATTATACTGAAAATATAGAGAAAATTAAAATTGAAGCAGGAAATTTAACAATTAGTGAAAAATTAGTAGATGAACTTATTAAGTAGTTTCAAAAAAATCTTTATTTTGGGTATCGGCGGCTCAGGGATGAGTTCAATTGCAAAATATCTCAAACAAAAGGGCCATGATGTTGAGGGTTATGATCAAAGAATTTCTTACATTACTAATCTTTTAGAAAGTGATGGGGTAAAAACTTGCCAAAACCTTGATAATTTTAAATATCAAAAAGATGTATTATATGTTATCTCGTCTGCAATTAACCTTGAGGACACTTTTCTTGCAAATTATACTGAAAATGAAAATGTAATTTCAAGACCAAAATTTTTGGAATTATTATCTGAAGAAGTAGAAATTCTTGGAATAACTGGTACTCATGGAAAAACTTCTACTACAGCTTTGGTTTCTCATATATTTCATTTTAATAACAAAAATGCATCATTTATTTATGGAGGGGTCAGCGGTTTTGGTAATTTAGGTGGTCATTTTGGTGAGAAGACACAACCTTTAATACTTGAAACTGATGAAGCATTCAATACATTTAAAAATATAAATATTAAAGATTTAATTGTTACAAATATAGATAATGATCATATAGATTTCTATGAATCGTATGAGAATTTAATTGATGCATTTAATCATGTTATTAAAAATGTAAAAGGAGTGAAAGTTTTAAATTACGATGATGAAAATCTTAGGTTAATAAGTGATAAAGACATAATTTCGTATTCAAGAACACAAACGTCAGACTACAAAATTAATCTCCCTAACTCGTTTGAACATGAAGGCAAGTCTTATGAAGTATCAACAAAGTTAATTGGAGACCATTATCTTTCCAATATAGTAGCTGCAATAGCAATTTGTAATGTTTATGGTATCTCGACAGAAGATAGCATAAAAGCTATATCTGAGTTTGGAGGAGTTAAAAGAAGAATGGAGTATATAGGAACTTATAACAACACGAAATTCTACGATGATTACGGACATCATCCAACAGAAATGAAGGCAACCATTAGTGCTTTAAAAAGTGTAACAGAAGGGAAATTGTATGTTATTTTTCAACCTCACCGCTACACAAGAACACGTGATAATTTTGAAGCATTTCAGAACAGTTTGAATGTTGCTGATGCACCAATAGTGACAGATATTTATTCATCTGGGGAAGAGCCAATACCTGGTGTTTCAAGCAAAAATTTTTCAAACAGTAAAATTAAATATATTAAATCGATTCGATCAGTACCAATTTTTATTAAAAGCAATATTAAACCTGGAGATAATGTCTTAACTCTTGGAGCGGGAGACATTACCTTATTAGGTCCACAGATACTAAAATATTTAAATGATTAATCAAAAAGTTCTATTAAAAAATGAAACAACATATCGTTTTGGAGGTATGTGTAAGAACTTCTTTTTACTTGATGATAAAAAAGACTTGGATAATTTTGATGAATATGACAATTTTGATGAGTATTTTATTCTAGGAAAAGGGTCAAATGTTGCATTCTCAGAAAATGAATTTGATGGAGCTGTAATTCAATCAAAAATTAACTATATAAATTTTGATAACAAAACAAACAAACTTGAATTAGGTTCAGGAACTTATTTACCAGATCTTTCTAGATTTTTAAAATCAAAAAATTTATGTGATGGGGAATTTCTTTTAGGTATACCTGGAACAGTTGGGGGAGCTTTATCCATGAATGCTGGTTGCTATGGATATGAATTTTTAGATTATGTAGAGGCTTTTGAATATTTTGATTTAAAAAGTAAAAAAATTAAGACAATTAACAAATCTCAAATAAATTATGGTTATAGATTTACAGATATTGATGATTCAATAATCCTGTCTGTCACAATGATATTTCCTGATGGAGATCCTGAAAAAATTCGTAAAAACATGAAAGAATTCACAAATCATAGAAAAAATACGCAACCCTCTGCTTTATATAATGCAGGTAGCGTATTTAAAAACGGTGAAGATTATTTCGCCGCTGAATTAATTGAAAATGCTGGCCTTAAGGGATATAAGATAGATGGCGTTAGGGTGAGTGAAAAGCACTCTAACTTTTTTATTGCTGATAAAGATGCTAAATCATCAGCTTTGTATAAATTAGTTAATTTTGTAAAAGATAGTATTTTTGATAAATATGATGTGATGCTCCAAGAAGAGATTATATTTGTTGGAGATTTTTCTTGATAAAAGGAAACATCGATATAGAAAAAACCAGTTTTAGAACTTTTTTAGTATTCTCATTTTTCTTACTAGCAATACTTCTTCCTTCATACCTTATATTTTCATCTAAATACATGGTTGGCAATGTTGAATTTTCTCCAAAATACCAAGTTGACAGTTCTTTTTTAGAAACATTGTATGGTAAATCTATATGGACATTGGATGAAAACTCGGTAGAAAGTCTTTACAGCACTGATCCTACAATAGAAAAAATTGAACTCATCAAAATATTGCCTTCTAAATTAGAAATTAAACTTAAGCTTTACGAACAAGTAGCTGAAATATCTGACTTAAGGGGATCTCAGCCAAAACTATCTGTTTTGTATAAAAATTTATACATTGCCGAATCTATTGATGCGTCTAAAAACACATTATCAGTGACAATTGTAAATGGCCCTGTTGATAACGGGTTCAATGGAGAGGTAGTAGCACTTTTCATGACCTTGAGTAACTTTGATGATATCAATACGGGTTCTTTAAAGCTAACTCACTTAGGTACAAGTGTCATAGGTTACTACAAAGATACTGAGATCCTTTTTGGAAACCCTATTGACCTGGCTACTAAAGCAGCTGCAGTGGGAGAGCTCTTATCAGACGGCTCCTGTCAAGGGACTGTAAGATTTGTATCAACAAATTCATTTGTAACTGATTGTGATATCTAAACCTAAAGTATAGATATAGATAAAAAAACTAAAAATTTATTGTTTATATTTATATATGATGATAATCTAGTTTCATTAATTGGAGATTTTATGGCACAAAGAAGTAAAAAAACAAAACAAAAGGGAGTGAATCTAAATATGAGACCTAGAAATTATACAGCTGTTATAAAAGTTGTTGGTGTTGGTGGTGGAGGAACCAATGCTGTTAATAGAATGATCAAGATGGGTATTAAGGGTGTAGATTTTATTGCTGCAAATACAGATGCTCAAAGTTTACTCGGTTCAAAGGCTGACGTTAAATTAGACCTCGGTAGAAAAACAACAAGAGGACTTGGTGCTGGTGCTAACCCAGAAGTAGGAAGACAAGCAGCATTAGATTCTGCAGATTTAATTAAAGAAGCATTAAAAGGATCAGACATGGTATTTATTACAGCAGGTGAAGGCGGTGGTACTGGAACAGGTGCATCACCAGTTATTGCTGAAATAGCTCATGAGTTGGGCGCTTTGACTGTAGGTGTAGTTACTAGACCTTTTGGCTTTGAAGGAAGAAGGAGATCTGTTCAAGCAGAAGAAGGCGTTCAAGCTTTAAGAGATGTGCTTGATACTTTGATAGTTATACCTAATGATAGACTTCTACAAATTAGTGATAACAATGTAAAAGTAAATGAAGCCTATTTAAAATCAGATGAGATTTTATCAAATGGTGTAAAGGGAATTTCAGGATTAATTACCCAACCAGGTGTTATTAATGTTGACTTTGCAGATGTAAAAACTATTTTGAAAGATGCAGGCAGTGCCGTACTGGGAATAGGTAGATCAACTGGTGAGCAACGTGCACCAAATGCTGCACAAGCTGCCATATCTTCACCACTACTCGAAGCAAATATGGACGGAGCAGAGGGTGTATTAATAACTATTACAGGTTCTGCAGATCTAAAACTTCAAGAAGTTGATGAAGCAGCAAGAGTTATTACAGAACGTGCTGATGACAACGCTGAAATCATCTTCGGTCACATTGTAGATGAATCTCTTGGTGATGCTGTAGAAGTTACAGTTGTTGCTGCTGGATTTGGTCCAAGACCAAATAGAAGATTAAAGAATGATTCAGAGCAAATTGATAATGGAGGTGACGGTCTTCCTGATTTTATTAAGGGATGATTCGCTCTCAAAATTTAAATAATGCTTTCTTCTCATCGGCAAATGATGGGAGTTTAGAAGAGATATTAGAAACCATTGGTTTTCAAAACCAAGTTGCAACAATGGATCAAACCCATTCATCTGAAATTGCATTTGCTGACTCGAATATTTCTTATAAATGTGATGGTATTTACACAAATAAAATTAAATTACCATTGGTTGTAAAAACTGCTGATTGTGTTCCTCTTCTAATGGAATCAAGCAAAGGAGTTTCTGCAACCCATGCTGGCTGGCGGGGTTTAGAAAAATCTATATTTGAAAAAAGTTTAGATATACATGAAATATCTAATTTAAAAATTTCAATAGGGCCACATGCTAGAAAATGTTGTTATGAAGTTGGAGTTGAGTTTCTAAAGACATTTAACGATTCAATCAATAAAGTTAACGATAAATATTATCTAGATTTAACAAAAAATATTAAAAAATTTGCATTTGAAAATAATATAAATTTAGAGGATACGAATGTATGTACTATTTGTAATAAAGAATATTTTTCATACAGAAAAAACAAGACAAATGAAAGACAATTTAGTTTCATATGGATATAGAAAAAAATTTAAATAGTATTTCTAAAAAATTATCAAACTATGACGCAAAGCTAATCCCAGTTATTAAAAATAGAACTGTTGAGGAAGTGGAAAAAGTTTATGACTATGGTTTTAGAGAGTTTGGAGAAAATAGACTTGAAGATTATTATTTGCATTCAGAAAAATTTAATGATGCTATTTTTCACTTTATTGCTCCTCTTCAATCTAGAAAAATTAGAAGTATTTTTGAAAATTTTGAATTTATTCATACTGTAAGTCGACACAAAGAGATAGATTTGATTTCGAAATTAAAGAACAAAAGAGAAGTTTTTCTTCAAGTAAATATTGATAATGATAAAAATAAGTCAGGTATAAATCCTGATTTAATTTTTGAGTATTTTGAATACTCTAAAGATAGAATAAATTTACCAATTGGCCTAATGTGTATACCAAATATACAATCAGATCCAAATATAGTATTTTCAAAAATGCAAAACATTAACACTGAATTAAAAAATATATATAGTGAATACAAAGGAGAGCTTTCAATGGGAATGTCAGATGACTATGAAATAGCTCTAGATTATGGTGCTACTATAGTTCGAGTAGGAAGTAAAATATTTAAATAATGTTAGAAAAATTTTTAATTTCGATTGGTTTAAAGCAACCTGAATCTATTCCAGAATCATATACTGAAACAACTACAACAGTTAGACCGTCGGGTGAAAATAGATTTATTGATAATGAAAATATTTCAGATGTAAGAATTCATTCACCTAAAGACGAAGTAGAAATTAAAGCTCTTAGATCGTTTAATGAAATACACAATTTAGGTGTTGCAATTAAGGATGAATTTATTGTGGCAATGGATATAAGAGACATTCCAGATCAAGGAGAAAGAAGAAGAATTCTTGATTTTGTAACCGGTATGGCTTTTATGAGTAATGCAACTATTAGGTCTATAAATAGAGATGGTGTATTTCTAATACTTCCCACAAATTCATCGCTTTCAACTGAAGAACGGGAAAGACTCCAACAACTCGGTTTGTATAAATTAAATGTGTAGTATTACATTTCTTTTTTTCAGAGTATTTTATTACAGTTTGTTTGCCTGGATAATATTAAGTTGGATTCAAGTTCCATATGATCATCCTATTGGACAAATAAAAAGTTTCTTAGATAAATATTTTGAAAAAATACTTTATCCAATACGTAGTAGGATTCCAGCCCTAAGAATAGGGATGGCTGGTATTGATTTGTCACCATTGATTTTAATTTTTGGAATTAATTTCCTTCAGCCGTATATATTAAGAGTTGTTTGTTAACTTTTTAATATCTAAGGAAACATTTTTGTCAAAAATTAAATCTTGTGTTTCTTCTTCTATAAAGTTAAGTTCAACCGCTAATGTTTCATTTTTTACATAGTCATCGTGAATATTTAAAGATTCCTTAACAAAACTATCATTTGAAGTAATAGTTAATTTAATTCTATCAACTACATCTAAGCCAGAATCCTTCCTTAATTTCTGAATTGAAGACACAAGCTCTCTTGAGAATCTCTCCATGATTAAATTTTCATCTAATGAAGTATCAAGATACAAAGAGAAATCATCGACAATATCTTGGTTTTCATGGTCTTCTTTTTTGTTTAAAATAATATCAATTTCACGTGACGAAACTTCTATATCATCAATAACAACCCCATTTCCTTGAAGAATATCATTACTAATATTTTCATCAACATTTTTTAGATACTCGCTAAGAACATTTATTTGTTCTCCTAACTTAGGTCCGAGTATTTTAAAATTAGGTTTAAATTCATAATTTATCCAATTTTCCACATCAAAATCAAAAAGTACTTCTTTTACATTCACTTCATTCTTTATCAAGTCGGTTATGACATTAAGTTTTTCTTCAATTTCTTTATCTTTAGTAATTATTTTTACCGAATTCAGCGGTTGTTTGTTTGGAAGTTTTAATTTTACTCTTAAATTCCTTACGCTTTTTATAACTTTTTTTGCAAGTTCAATATTATCTTCTAAATCATTATCAATTAAATTTTCATCTGCTTCTGGATAGTCACAGTAATGAATACTTTCATTATTTTCTTCAATTAATCCTTGATAAATTTTCTCACAAATAAATGGTAGAACAGGTGCCATCGATTTTGAGAACTCTAAAAGCACTTCATGAAGAGTTTTAAAAGCATTTATTTTATCTATATCATTTTCATCTTTTTCTTTCCAGAATCTTTTTCTGTTAGACCGAACATACCAATTTGTTAATTCGTCAACAAAATTCATCAACGGAGGAATAACTTCATAAAGATAATAATTTTCCATTTTTTCGTTAACAGTTTTGATCAATGATTGCATTGATGAGATTATCCATCGATCCATCATTGGACGATCTTCTACTGGAGATGCTTTTTCAAGATCTTCAAAAGTAATGTCATCAGCGTTTGCGTATGTTGAAAAAAAATGAAAATGAATTCCATAATGGAAGAATGATGTTTCTTGTAACTAATTTAACACCCTCTTCAGAAAATTTTAAAGGTTCTCCTCTTACAACAGGCGAATTTATTAAGTAAGCTCTCAAACTGTCTCCACCATAGCTATTTAACAATTCTTCTGGGTCCGGGTAGTTTTTTAGACTTTTACTCATTTTTCTTCCATCTTCAGCAAGAATCATGCCAGTAGTTATACAGTTTTTAAACGCTACAGAATCAAATAAAGCAACTGCAAGCACAGTCAATGTATAAAACCATCCTCTTGTTTGGTCTAGACCCTCTGCGATAAAATCTGCTGGAAATCCATCAAAGAAATCCTCTTCATTTTCAAAAGGGTAATGTTGTTGACCATATGGCATAGCTCCGGATTCAAACCAGCAGTCCAGTACCTCCGATGTTCTTTTGTATGTTTTTCCATCAATTTCAATATCTAAATCATCTAAATAGTGTCTATGTAAATCAGTAATATTCTGTCCTGACAATTTTTCTAATTCTTCAACGGAACCAATACAAAGCATATCTTCTGCATCATCAGTATTTATCCAAACCGGTATACAGCTTCCCCAATACCTATTACGACTAATCGCCCAGTCTCTGGCATTTCCAAGCCAGTTAGAGAATCGTTTTTCACCAATAAAACCAGGAACCCAATGAGTAGACTGATTAAGTTCAACCATTCTATCTCTAATTTTTTCGACATTGACAAACCATGTTGGTATAGCTTTGTATATCAATGGGGTACCAGTTCTCCAACAAAAAGGATAAGAATGCATCTCAGTTGTCTTGGAAAATAAATTACCTCTTTCCTCCAGCTGGTCCATAATTAATTTGTCCGCATCCTTTACATTTAATCCATCTAATTCTTTAAAAGTACTGTCAAACTTGCCTGAGAGAGTTACTGGATCTGCGATTACATCTATACTTGCATTTTTTAAGGCATAAAAATCACTTTCTCCATATGCAGGTGCTTGAGAGACTAGACCAGACCCAGATTCAGTATTCGTATCATCGCTGTGAATTATACGAAAAGCACCATCTTTGAATAAATGCTCATATTCTGAATAAGCAGGTATATATGATGCACCTATTAAATCCTTACCAATAGATGTCTCTAGAACCTCTAATTCATAATCACTCATTTCAAACAACCTATCTGTAGCTATCCAATAAAAGTTGTTTTTAATTGAGATTCTTGAATACTCTATTTCTTTTCCTATTGCAATTGCTAAATTTCCAGGTATACACCATGGTGTAGTGGTCCAAACCAAGAACTTATCACCTTTGATTACTTTTTTGTAATCATCCCTTGCATCAAGGGTAAAGTAGATTGAAGGATCTTCAACATCTCTGTAGTCCATATTTGCTTCAAAGTTTGAGAGAGGTGTTGAAGCTGCCCATGAGTAGGGTAGTACCTTATAATCTTGATAAATTAAATCTTTAGACCACAATTCCTTAAATACCCACCAAACACTTTCCATAAATTCAATATCCATAGTTTTGTAATCGTTTTCAAAATCAACCCATCTACCAATTTTTCTTGTAATTTTTTCCCAATTTTCAGTATTTGTTTGGACTTGTGTTCTACAAGCTTCATTAAATTTATCTATTCCATACTCATCAATTTGTTGTGGGTCCTCTAAATTTAATTTCTTTTGAACTTCCATCTCAATTGGAAGACCATGGACATCCCAACCAAACCTTCTTTCTACGTAATAACCACGCATTGTCCAATATCTTGGAACTATATCTTTTATTACTCCAGCAAGAAGGTTTCCATAGTGAGGGCTTCCAGTTGGAAACGGTGGACCATCATAAAATCTAAAAGTTTTATCATTTTTACGATTTTCGACAGATGTTTCAAACGCATTTATCTTGTCCCAATATGCAGATATTTCTGATTCCACAGAAGGAAGATTTATATTTGCATCTACTCTTTTAAACATATCTTAGAATTTTAAAGGCTTTCTATTACAAATTGTGTAAATATTGAAGTTTTAAAAAAATATAAAAATCTTTGATTTAATTTAAAATTGGCTAATATACGTTCAACAATAAAAATATTATGGCTAGAAAACTTTCCCCAAATACAATAAAAAAGTTTGAAAAAAGACTATTAGCTGAACGTGAACAGCTTCTATCAATGTTGGAACAACATCAACAGGAAAGAGAAAATATAAGAATTTCTGAAGCTTC
>CACHBU010000001.1:0-276877 GCA_902578135.1 uncultured Candidatus Actinomarina sp. | reverse complement strand
AACTAACTTATCATTTAAGTCTGTAAGGCTTTCATAATATTCGCCTAATGCCTCATGTTCTGCATAGGATTGTGTCTGCCAATGAAAGACTTGAATGTTATTCAAAAAACTCATTGTGTAGGACACAAATTCATCTATTTTTACATTTAATGTTTTTACGTTCATATTTTTATTAAAACAAGTTTTTGATTTTATGAGAAAATCAAAAAGTAAATATTATCCATATTTAAAGTTCTGTTGTTGAATCACATCCTCAGGAATACCGAATTCTCGTAAGGCATTTTTAACCTGTTTATCAAACATTGCATCTGTGTCACTGTATTTTATCTGAATTACAGTTTCACCTTCTTTAGATCTTCTATTAAATCATCTTGTATAAGAATTTTATGTTGAACACTAGGTCGAGCCTTAGTTGACGGTCTATAAAAAACCTTGCCTTCATATAATTTAGAGTTAAATCTAATTTGAACTGGCCACATTTCAGCATTCTTACCATTGTCTTTGAACTCTAAAGGTATTTTCCATTGCTTAACATATGCTTTCGGAATTACGATATGCCCAGATGAAAAAATATAATTATCTACTTTTTTACGCCACATCGTGTGTTTTATGTCGAATCTTTCAATAGTCATGAACTAATTCTATCAAAGATATTTAAATCAGAATCTTTCTTTGTTGTCGATTGGTTTATAAATCGTTAATAAATGTATCTTGAAAACTTTGCCTATTTACTAACTCAACTACTCCACTACTAGTAACTGCAACAACGCCTGATTTAGGTACTCGGTTATAGTTACTTGCCATAGCAAAGGTATATGCACCAGTAGATGTAGACATTAAAATATCTCCTGACATAGTGTCGCTTGGCAACATTGCATCTTTGACTAATAAATCTCCACTCTCACAGTGTCTACCAGAAACTGCATGAACAACATCTTCTCCTACTTTTCCACCAGAGATATTAAAGAGTTTATGTTCGCTTCCATACAAAGCAGGCCTTGGATTATCTGACATACCGCCATCAACCAAAATATATGGCTTCTCACCTCGATCATCTTTTATAGCTCCAGCAGTATATAAAATAACTCCTGGATTATTCACTAATGCTCTACCTGGTTCGATCATGACTTTATAAGATCCACTCCAGTGTTCATTAATCCCTTCATGGATTGCATCTGCATACACTTTTAATTCATGGTCAACTTCATCGCCAGCGTAAGGTGAAAAGAATCCACCACCCGCATCAAAGACTATTTCTCTCTCAACGCTTGCTGGGTGAGCATTAAGAAAATCTGCACACTCACTCATTGCTTTTTTGTACCGATCTGGATCTTTTATCTGGCTTCCAATATGGACGTGAACTCCAGAAAAGAGTAAATGTTTTGAGTTATATATTTGTTGTAATGCCTCTTCAGCAAAACCAATAGATATACCAAACTGTTGGTCGTACCCTGAAGTCAATACCATTGGATGGGTCTCGGCTCCAACATCTAGGTTTATACGCATAATGACTGGTTGTTTTCTGTCTAATTTACTTGCAACTTCTTCAAGCATTGGAATCTCAAAACGATTATCTACAGAGATATGGCCACCATTATGTTGCATAAAGAACTCAATCTCATCTTTATGTTTAAAGGTTCCATTAAATAAAGAGTTTTCTAAGGTTCCAGTAACAGCTTGGACTGTTGCCATCTCCCCACCTGAGACAACATCTACTCCCCAACCTTTGTCATCAAGTTCTTTGACTAAGGCTTTACAGATAAAAGCTTTTGCTGCATATCTAAAATAGGTCTCCTCTCCAAAAGCATTCGTAAAATAATCTATATTATCTCGTAGGTGCTCCCAGTCATAGACGTAGAGGGGAGTCCCGTACTCTTTGGCGACATCAAGTAGTGAAGTCTCTCCGATAAAAGCGACTCCATCTCTGAATTCAAGGTTAGATGGTAAATAGTTCATTTCTTTAAGCGACGTTTAATCCACGCAATGTCTTTCTTTTGCGCTTCTAGTCCTCCAGGAGTTTCAACAACAATATCTGTTTTACAGTTTTTAATAACATATTCAAGTTCAGCTTTCGGAATCTGTCCTTTGCCCAAGTTCTCATGACGATCTCTTGAGCTTTCAAAGCCATCTTTTGAGTCATTGAAATGAACAAGGTCTATCTTCTTAACAAGTTTTTTAAATCCCTTTACTGCTTTTTCTGTAGGAATTCCTCCTGCCCATGTATGACATGTATCTAGACAGAGCCCGACGTTTAAATGGCCAATTACTTCCCAAAGTCTCTCAATAGAGTCCATGTATCTGGCAACTGAGTTTTTTCCACCAGCTGTATTTTCTACCAGTACTCGCATTCCAGTATCTTCAACATGTTCTATAGCTTTTCTCCAGTTGTCATAACCAACACCAATGTCTCCACCTTCTCCAACAGACCCTCCGTGAACAATGACTCCTTTAGCGCCGAAACTGGCAGCAACTTTACATGTGTCTTTTAATAGTTTCCTGCTTGGATGACGCACTTTATTATTTGGAGTAGCAACATTTATTAAATATGGTGCGTGGACATATATTGGTCCTTCATAATCTTGTAAAACATCGACATCTTCTCGAGGTTTTGGGCTTTTCCACATTTGTGGACTGGATATAAATATCTGAAAAGTATCACCTTTTCGGAGTTTTATCTCTTCAATTGCGTTTTTTGAGGGTATATGAGCACCAATATTCATGAATTTAAGTATAAATCATCCTAATTTTTGCCCAAATGATAAAAATAAACGGTAAACCACTAAAATAAGAGTAGGACTTCCTTTCGTGCTTTGAGCCACTTCAAAAGGGCGATAAAACAAAAAATTACAGCCACAGGGAGTCTTTTTGCATTTTTTTCAAGAAAAAAGGTTATATAAAGTGAAAATCCCGATTGATCTTGCGACCCTCCGGGATTTTCGAACTATCTTCTATTAGGTCTTGCGACTTCATTTCTGATAGTTATATAAAATTAGTGTAGATTTTATCTTTTGGCAAGAAATTTTTGATAGTTTTTTTCGCGAACTTTTATACATAAATTTTATAAAAGTTTACCTATAAAAAGCAAAAATCCCGATTGACCTCTCGGCCCTTCGGGATTTTTATACTATCTTCTTTTCTATCTTTCGATTTCTTTTCCGATAGTTATATAAATATAGGCTTCTTTTAAGCCCTAAGCAAAATATTTTTTAATCTATTTTTCGCGAGGTTTACTCTTCTTCTAAAGTGTTATCAGACCTAAAGGCTTCTTTAATTGAAACTATAATTTGAAAAAGTCCAAGAAAAAGAAGTAGATAATACAAATACTCTTCTCTAGTGTTAGTGCCAAACTCTTTTAGATCAAAGTAGGTTTTGAGAAATTCTCTAAACGGCCCATCAAGAATATTATCTAAGGCTAGATATGTTAATGTCACTCCAAATAGAAAAGGTCTTATCAATTTTTCTCTCTTTATATTTTTTATCTTTAGGTATCAGAATAACCTAATTTAGCTATTGTTTTGGTATGGAAATTGTACTTATACGTCATGGACAGCCTGAATGGATGCTAAACGATGAATATACAAGAAACCCTGGCCTCACCGAACTTGGAAGTGTTCAGGCTAAAAAATCTGCTGACCAGTTTCCAAAAGGTAGCATCGATCAGCTCTGGGTTTCTCCTTTAAACAGAACCGCACAAACACTTGTACCCTTTGAAGAAAATGAAGTTGCAAAAGAGATAAAGACTTTCGAGTGGCTAAAAGAAATGGAAGATAAAGACGAGGTTGCTTTGTATGGAAAAAGCACCGATGAGATAATGAGTTTTTTTGAAAAAAGAAATAGTCAAACGTTTGAAGAGTGGTCTGTTAGTAACCATGGAGTGTATATGCAGGATTTTGCTAAGAATATAATCACCAATCTTGAAAAGGAATTAAAAAGCTTAGGAATTGTGTGTACAGATGATGCATTTGATAAGAAATTTGAAATAAAAAATGATTCTGTAGAAAATTTAATGATAATTTCACACGCTGGAACAATGTCTGTTTTACTGTCATATTTTTTAAATATGCCACTTTATGCGTGGACATGGAAAAAATTCCTACCAAGACACACAGGTCATACAAGGTTAAAATCTACTGAAATATCAGACGGTCACTTTTTTAGGCTTAAAGAGTTTAATAATGTGTCTTTTATAGAAAATCCAGAGGAGCAAACCTACTAAAATATTAACTTAGAGGAAAATGACATATACTAAAATTCTTCCAGATATAACTGTTAGCTCTCTTACCCCTCGAAAAAAAAGGTTCTTCTTGAAATATCTTGCTAGATTTCTACTTCTATTTGAAAATATACGACCTGTAGGTAATTTTTTAGATAACAAAAGAGTTGTTCTTGTCGCAGCACCACATCAATCCGGTAAAGATGAGTACTTAATGATTTTAATAATTCTCGCACTGGATGTTGATGTTTGTTATCTGTCTGCAAAATGGACAATGAGAAGAATACCTAATCCATTTGAAAAATCTAAAGATATAGACGATCAAGGAATTAGATGGCCACTTGGATGGTTACAGGAAATAATCTTTAGAAAGTTTGGAGCAATTCCAGTTGATAGAAAAGGAAATAGTGGACAGTACGATTCTGTAATTGAAGAGCTGAAAAAAAGAGATTCTTTTTTACTGATCGTCACACCAGAAGGAAGGTTTGACGCGACAAGATTTAGAACAAGCTTTCTATTTATTGCAAAAGAACTCAATGCAGAAGTAATGCCAGTACAGATAGATTATGAGAATGAAATATTTAATATCTTAGAATCTTTCAATATTGAAGGAGATACAGAAAGTGTTATTAAAAATCTGAGACTTAAGTTTGATGGAATTAAAGGGAAGAAAAGTAGATTTAAAGCGTAATGGAAGAAAAAATTAATCATCTTATTAAAGAGCGAGCACCATGGTTAGCTAAGAAAAATTTTATATCCTCATTGATTTTTAACATCCTTAAAAAACTTTTGAGGTTTGATGAAACAATTTACGCAGGAGATTACATACAAGACTTATCTGGTGCTGAGGCGTTTAATTGGTTAGGAGATCAATACACTAATAACTGCTCTGTTGAGGGTTTGGAAAATATACCTAGTGATGGAAGTTGTCTTCTGGTGGCTAACCATCCTATGGGTGCGGCAGACGCAATAGCTTTATATAGTCAGCTGTATAAAGTGAGGAAAGATGCCTTTTTCTTTGCAAATGAACTCTTTGTTTACTTGCTTGGTTCATTCCATAACGTAATGGCACCTGTTGTGTGGAATAAAGAAAAAGAGACACACTCTGCAACTAAGGCTACTCTAGAAAGACTTCATACTTTTTTTAATGATGAGAGACCTGGAGTAATTTTCCCTTCTGGAAGACTCTCAAAACTTACATTATTTGGGTTATGGGATAGAGAGTGGGAGAAAACTCCAATAGTGCTTGCTAAAAAAAATAATTTTCCACTAATTCCTGTACATGTTGAGGGTAAAAATTCCTGGTTCTTTTATTTTGCTTCTTATATAAACAAACAATTAAGAGATGTTTCACAACTCAATGAGCTATTGAATAAAAGAGACAAACACATTTCAATCAAAATAGGAAAACCAGTAAAAGTTTCTGAACTTAGTAGTAATAATGATGTTGCTATTAAACAGTTGAGATATAAGGTTGAGAGCTTAAGAAAGAAGGGCTTATTTAAAATAAACAGGTTTATTTATTTAAGAAAGTTTAAAAAGATTACCTAACTACTTCACCAGACGTTGGACTCACACCTAAGTTTCCTAACATATACCCAAATAAAAGTGGTGTTGTAATCAAGCCTCCAAGGCCGTAAAAACGCCATGAGAGATCAACTCCATTAAGTGCAGAAAAAGCCAATAAATGTATCACGAATACTAAGCCATAAGAGCCAGCGACTAAGGCCGCACTAACTTGAATTTTTCTATCATGATTTGTTGTTTGATACCATTTAGTGATTTGATATATAAGTGCAGACATTAATGAACCAGAGACACAAATTAGAATTGTTCGATTAAATTCACCAAGGCTTGGATTTATTGAAATATACAAAAAAGAAATTAAATAAACCAGTGACATCTGTTTTGGTGAAACTTTAAAACGCACTACATAAACAAATATAAAACTGGCAAGCATTGCCTGCAGTATTACACCGCCGGCAGCAAGTTCATCTTCTCTTTCGACAAAAGACCAAATATTTAAAAATGGATTTATAAATAGTGTTATAAACATAACTAACCCATAACTTGTCGCTACAGAAAATATTGATGCATAATCCAAACTCTCTTTTGATGGCCTTGTAGTAAAAACATAATCTAACATCAGAAATGATCCAAGAAATAACATGAGATGAGATGGGGTAATAAGAGGCTCTACTCCAGTTTCTATTCCAAGTAATGTGTGCCATATAGCATCTGATGCACCACCTATTCCAAAAACAACTGCGCCTAGAACACCTATATCAAATTTATAATCCTTCATTTTATTTTTTATATACATGACTACCAAAACTGAAAAAGCATATCCTGTATAAAGTACACCATGCCAAGGTGTAAAGAATGTCTCAATGTCATCTATGAGATATGTATGTGCGCTTGAATCAATCCATGCTCCTGAAAAGAACCAGATCATAGAAAATATTAATAGTCTTCTATGAGTTTGATTTGTAATGGGTGTTGGTGACAATTTATTAAACATTTTTTATCTATAGCTTATTTTAAACAATTGTTTTATTTCTTATTCTTGAAATTACTAAAACTAAATTAAAATTTACTCATGAAAGAAAATAATTTTTCAAGAACATTAACTAAGAGAAATTCTTTATATCTAGGTTTGAGTTCAATGATTGGTGCGGGATTATTTTATAATTTAGCTCCTACTTCAAAAATTAGTTCTTACTCATCCATTTTAGGATTATTGCTCGCAAGCACTCTTGCATTTGCAAATGCCTCATCATCTGCTCAGCTCGCATCGTTATATCCACAAACTGGTGGAACCTACTTGTATGCAAACAAAGTGTTGGGGAAACTGCCTGGAAATATTGCTGGAATTGTATTTATATTAGGAAAGACAGTTAGTTGTGTTGCTATTGCTTTAACTCTTGGAAATTACATTTCTCCGATTTATGGCAAAGAACTTGGTGTGGGTTTATCTGTAATTGTCTTTTTAATTGGATACCAAGGAATTACAAAGACAGCAACTTTAGCAAGATGGTTTGTTCTTATAGTGATATCCATTTTAGCTTTTTTCTGTATTGCAATACTTATGACACCTTCAACAAATATTGCTATTCCTTTACTTGAAGGCTTTAGTACTAGTAATTTGTTTTTATCAGCAGCTATATGGTTTTTTGCTTTTACAGGTTATTCAAGACTTGCAACATACGGAGAAGAAGTAAAAAATCCTGAAAAAATAATCCCTAGTTCAATACTTACTGGCTTAGGTGTAACAGTTACAATTTATCTTTTGGTAAATTGGCTAGCGCTAGCAATCATAGGGCCAGAAGTTGTTGCAAACTCAAACACTCCCTTGCTTATCGCAATGGATGTATCAGTAATGTCTAATTTTTCATTTCTAATAGTTTTTGCATCTACGATTGCTACTGCTTCAGTATTTCTTGCTTTACTTCCAGCGATAAGCAGAATATATGTTGCAATGTCAAGAGACGGTATTCTTCCAAATGTGTTTTCAAAAATACATAATAAAAATAACTCGGCATATGTTTCAGAATTGTTTGTTTTACTAACAGTGGTTGTAGGAATTTATACCATAAATATTACAAACGCAATAAAGCTCAGTGCATTCTTTATTCTCATTTATTATTCACTTACTAATTTAAGTGTGATCAACTTACACAAAAACCAAAGACTATACTCAGTCTCCATAGCGTATTATGGTCTTTTGATGTGCGTGGTTCTCGGGTTTTCTCTAGTTCTCATATAAAAAACAAACCGGATTTAAGTCCGGTTTGTTAAAATAACCTGTGAAATCTTCCCCCAAAGTTTTCACTAAGTATTTGAAGATATAATCTCCCCATAATCATTGTACAAATCAGTGTTCTGGAATACATTTAAAACTACATTTTCACAAATTGAGAGCTTTTGTGAAAATAAAATCACAATCTTGCAAGGTTGTGAAGAAAAAATTATAATGTAGTAAAAGGTCAATCACGTGTATGCGTTGAAAATCACTCAAACACACTTCCATAGGTGGTTGACCTATGCCCAAAGTAGTGGGTTCTAAATTTTATTTGTGACATATTTTTTTATTTTTATAAAGATGATTTATATTTATAAAATGAAAGGTTTTAACTCATCTTGTAGTCAGGTATTTTCTCAAAAACCTGGCGAGTTATGGAATGCTATTTCAAAAGAAAATAATCTAAACAATACACATCCATTTTGTAAAGAAAATGAAATATTAATTTGGAACGAAGAAAGCCATAAAGATAAACTCGTGTATTTAAATGGCCTCACATTTATCAGAGAGTTTTCAGAATGGTTTGAGGGTACTGGTTATAATTTGTGGATTGGAACAAAACGTGGTCCAAAGTCTTATGTTGAATGGAGAATTACAGAGCATTATCTAGGATCCGAGTTAAAAATAACTGTATACCCTTTCTTCTTTAGGGAATGGCCTAAGTTTATTGCTTTTTTACCATATTATTTATACATAAATCCTAAATTAACATCTTATTTAAATTCTGTTGTAGGAGGTTTCAAATGGTACCTAGATAAAGGAACAGCAGTACCTAGAAACCAATTTGGAAAACATCGTTGGTTTTCATAAATTAATTTTCATCTTCACATCCGCATTCTGGACAAAACATTACCCTCTCCTTTCTTCTAGTTTTATAATTGCCCGATTCTTATCAGGTCCTTTCATAATCATTTTTGCCATCATGCCATATTTTTTCCTGATTATATCTGCAGCCTGCTTTTTGATATCCGCATCCTCTATAAGAGATGCTTTTAGGTCAAGGCTTTCTGATAACTTTTTAGAGCCGTTTTGGTTGGTGGTATAAATTGTTGCTTTACCGTTGTTTCGAACCCTCTTTACTTTTCCAGCGTTAAGGCTTGTTGTTACAACTAATGAGTTTGAAAAATCTGCAACCCATACTGGTGTTGTAATGGGCGTTTTGTCTTTTTTGTATGTGATTAGATTTATGTATTCGACATTTGAAAAATCTTTTAAATTCATAAACTCAGTTTAAAAATAATTTAATAATAGTTCAGGAAGTTGTTTAAATCTTCTTGCTGTGTCATCTTCAGAAAAAAGTATATAGAGAAGCAACAAAATAAGTATTACTCTTGTAAGTGTTATCTTTCTAAACATAGAAATATGCTAAATATTTTCAATATAAAAAAAAGGGATTTTAAAAAAAATCCCTTTTTTTCTATGCGTTATCTATTCACTTAGATTTATGTTGGAGTATCTCCCTCATTAAAATCAATAAACAACTTACCTGCATACACAGGTCCCATATAAGCTATAGTGCTTCCATCAAACAGTTCAGACTCTGATTCACTATCTAGTGCTGCTTGTAATTTTTCAACAGCTGCATTCATTTCTTCCTCAGAATCCCAGAAGTTCCAACTAATAGCGCTACTTCCGTCAAAAACCGCCCCTGTTACTTGAAGGCCTTCAGACTCTTCATAAATTGGTTCTACTTTTTCTTTAAGAAAGCTCAATACTGCGTCTGTGTCTTTTGCAACACCAACAACCAACCTCAAATAGCTTGGTCTTGTACTGTCCTTAGCCATAGTCTGATAGACCTTACCATAAACTGCATCCCCTTGATAAATTACAGGAGGTGCTGACATCATTCCAGCTGCTTCTGATAATACTCCTTGTATTTTTTCTTCCACGGCTTCTACAGCTTCCTTACTTTCATAAGCAGCCAAATTAACGCCAGAAGTCTCCCCTGTAATAGCTGCCATCATCGTTAGAAGTCCGGGTGTCCCATCAAACTCAGGCATAACTTTTTCTTTAACAAAAGATATAGCTTCGTCTTTTTTTCCATCCTGAAGAGATGGAATCGTTATTCTAAAGTACATAATTTCCTTTCTTTTTTAATTAATTGATTCTCCTGCTTTAAAGTCGGTAAATTGCCTCATGGCAAACGGTTCACCATAGTAATCTGTAAATCCATCCATCAATGGCATGAATTTTTCATATACATTTTCATCAGCATTAAGTTTTTCATCGAAACTGTGTTTTGCATCATGTGAAGTCCAAAACTCGAACAAAACAATTGTGTTATCATCGATTTTAATTGATCCGTAAGAAATAATTCCCTCATCTTTTTCTAGTTTTGGTAGATAAATTTCTTTTTGGAGATTCATATATTCGTCAGCATTTTTTACATCCAACTTTGCGAATGCTAAAAACAAAGATTCTCTTGGTTCTGCAACAAGGGAGTCTTTAAGGGTCTTGCCAGTCAATAGTTCACCTTCATAAACCCTTGGGAAACTAGCAAGCAGATCTTGTATTTGCATCAAGTTCTCGTTTCTAATTTGTGCAAATTTATCTGCAGTCTCTTTGTCCTTCATAAAAGCAATGCCTAGGTTTACATTGTCTTTTGGATTAAAAAAGGCTATTGAATACAAGTCTCCTTTAAGAATTTCTAAAGCTGGGAAGCCTGTATTTTCAAAGAACTCTTTGAGTTCATCAAGCTTCCCGTCTTGAAATAAAATACTAACTGCTACTGCATACATTTTTTTAATTTTTTACTCTACGGAATAATTTCCTCAGACTTATTCTGCTGTGTTTAAAGATGCTCTAAATGAAACACCTAGTGCCCAAACTGTAGCAGGGTAAAGTATCACTCCGCCTAATATCAAGATAATCAAATTTGCAGCATCAGGAATTAAACCAAAGGCTGAACCTAAACCATTAGTCATTACTAAAATGGCTGCTCCATATCCTGCAATAACACCCCAGCTTGGTAAGAGATCTACCTTACTGCTTCGCAAAACAGTAATTGTAAATATTCCAAGAAAAAGAGCCCAAACAGGACCATTGGTTCCTGTTGTTTGCAAAACTTGATTAGTTGTCAAAAAAGCATTGTCGCTATTTGAAGCTAAGGGTCCTGCAAATGCATCTTGAACAAAAATGCACTGAGTAACAAAAGCTATTGTTCCAGTAATTCTTACATATGGATTATTGTCGTCTCCAAACAACTTAGTTGTTAGAGCAAAAACAAATAACAATGCAAACCCAGTAATCACATTTAGTGTCGAGATAACTGGTCCCCATGTTTCGTTGTAATCAACGACTGTTGGATCAATAGCAAGTGCCTGAATTAAGAAATTAGGAATTATTCCAATAACAAAAATTCTAGCCATGCTTGACCCAATTGCTACTTCTTTAGTACTTAACATATATTTCCTTTCTTATTTGTTCCACTGTGATAATTTTCCTGCTGGAAAACTCACGTTATTTCTCCAAAGGTTGCAAACACCAGTCACAACTGTTGGAGGATTTTTTACATATTTCATGGCATCTTCCATGATTTCTTGAAACTTTTCTTGTGAAGCATCTAAAGATTCCTGATTTTCCCAGGTGCTCATTGTTACCACTGAACCCCCAACATCGGCAGCTAATGCACCCATTAGTCCTGGGGTGCCTTCATAGCCAGCATACACAGTATTCTGTACCCAATCAGTTGCTTCTTCTAGTTTGCCATCTTGGTATTCGGCTCCAAAGCCAAGTCGAGCGACAAAAGGCTCTCCGTCTCTCTCACCCTTCATTAAGTTTTGGTAAATTTGCCCAGCATTCATTGGACCATGTGAAATAGTTGGCGGGCCAGCAATATAATCTGCCAATCCTCCCAAAGCTTCTTGAATTTGAGGGCCTGCAGCATTCATTGCATCTTCGCTTGCCCATGTTGTCCATGAAGTCATTTGGCCATTACTCATTTCAGCTATACAAATCTGATATAGTCCTGGTGTATCAACAAATGAATCCATGACACCTGATGCGTAAGCAATAGTTTCATCCATTTTTCCTTCTTGTACATCGACTTGAGTTAATCTAAAATACATTTTCCTCCTTTAACAAATCAATAGTATTAAATTTTTCCTACTGGAAAATCAACATAATTTTTCCAAACGTTGCATTCACCGGTAAGTTCTTTGGGAGCTTCTTTTATCAAGCTTGCGACTGCATCTGAAACAACAGATGAAATTACTTCTGAAGCCGCGTGCGCGGCATCATGGCTTGTCCAAAAGTTAAAACTAAACCCACTGTTTTCATCTATTTTGCAAGCTCCAGAAGCATAAATACCCTCCACATTTTCATATGCTGTGTAAACAGTATTTGTCATAAAATCAGCGATGTCGTCGTAAGTTTTTTCTTCTTGTGTGCCTCCACCCATTACAAATCTTGCAAAAAATGGTTCTTCACCATCTTTAGGTACCATAATGTATTGTTGTCCAGCTACCATTGGGCCCTCAAGAATAGTTGGAGGTTCACTCAACAGTTCAGCAAGTCCAGCAAGATTCTGTTGGAATTCAGCCATAGCTGCTTCTTTAGCTTCATTATTAGCCCATGTTGTCCAAGCCATAAGCTGTCCTTCATTATTAATGCAAGCAGCAGCTCCTAATAGTCCGCTTACCTGATCGTATACTGGTATTGCTACGTCCCTAAAGTAATTTAAAGCGTCTTCTGCCATACCCTCTTTGGGGTTCGCTAATCCTAGTCTTACATACATAAACTACTCTTTTTTATTCCAAGCAAGTAGTGGACCTATTCCAACACCTGCAATAAACGTTATGAAACCGACAAACTGCAATGGAGAGTCGTCTGCAATGATACTAGTTCCAGTAATAAATTCACTACCTGCTCCAACAATTCCAAACAATCCAGCAATGATTGCTGCATATCTCCAAATATTATCGATTACACCTTCAGAGGTTACACCTAAACCTAGTATTACAAATCCAAAAAATGTCCAAACCCCAGAAGTGTTTAGATCTTCATTAACACCAAGAAGTGATGCAACAAACACTGCCGCAGCAATCATTGTGTATCCCTGTCTCCAATCTTCAGGAACTGTATCTCCTTGAAGGTCTTTCAATCCTAAAAGTATTCCTACAAGTGAGAAGGACCAGAATAATTGAAGTACATTTTCAAAAACTCCATAATCTAGTTCAGCTATGCCTCCAACAAACCAAACAACATTTATAGCTATAAACATGTAGGCTGCTTGTTGTGATCCTTCTTTAGCGTCCTGTATAAAGAACTTTTTCATTTTATTTTCTTTCTCCTTTTTCTAATATTATCTTTCTTTTTAATCTTCTCTCTTGTTCCAAGCTGTATATGTTCCAACCCCTATTCCAAGAAGCCATGAAACATAAAAAACTAAGCCGATAGGAAATACCCATTCAGGCAAATTATCAAGGAATGAGCCATCAAAGAAATAATCAGATCCTATAAAAAAAAGCAGACCTAATGAGCCAGTTATTGCCATGTACCTCCATATGTTTGAAACAACGCCTTCAGCAACAACATTGAATCCAATTATCGTTATCAATATAAACAAGTAAATTCCATCAGTATTTATGGGAGCTTCCGTTCCAATGTAAGCTGTATCAAAGATTCCAAAACCTAAAGCCACAGCTGCGATCATTGCTGTTCCAGTTTTCCAACTTTTTGGAACATTGTTGTTTTCGACTAATTGGTAACTTAACAAAATCACATTAGCAAAAGCGACTGCCCCAAAAAACGCAATTAGTTTATCTAAACCATTTATTCCTAGCTCAAGAAAGCCGTAGACCTCTGAAAAGATAAACATGACTGCAGATCCTTTAGCTTGTTGTTTATCTGGTTGTACAAAAAATGATCTCATCGATTTAACTCCTGTTCTTTATAACTATTCCCTTGTATCTTTAATTGTTGTAAAAAAACGATCGACAGCACCAGAAATTAAATCGCCATTTGTCATTCCATTTTGAAGCCAATCGGTTACTCTCTTGTCAGCCATTACTTTTTCTCCGACTTCTTCAGTCTCTCCCATTGATTCGTATGTAGTGACAAATAACATCTTGTATTGGTCTCCCCAACCCTCTTTGTAAATTACAGCATCTTTGCCTGTAATTTCTTTCCATAAATCTGCTCCTTCAGAAAGCCACTTTTCTGCATCAGCTATCTTTCCAACATTGATGGTAAATTCTCTTGAATTAGTTATTGCCATGTTTACTCCCCTTCATTGCTTGTGGTTGATTTATCGCCCCAGGCAAAATAATTTCCTAAACTAAAACCAATTATCAAAACAAGCCATCCAATAAATCCAAACTGTTGAAAGGAATCTGAAGGCTCAAAGCCAAAAAATAAAGTTGCTGAGCTTCCAATAAGTAGAAACAGTGCTCCAAGTATTGTCATGTTCTCATAAATTGGACGAAATACTCCATTACCTCTGAGAGTAACGCTATAAATTAATGAATTAAATGCCCAAAAAAAGTACATTGGTAGAAATCCATCCTCTAATTCAGTAATTTCAAGAAATGTTCCGAATATTATGACTGTAGCTAAAATGCTGTGTGCTGATCTCCAATAATCTGGAACATGATCTTCAGCAAGATAATATGCAGTAATAACTATTGTGGCGAGAGAGAAACCCCAGATGAAGTTTATCAAATCTTCAAGTGCATCAAGTGCTGTTGTGCCTGATAGCTGTAATGCTACAAATAAAAGATTCAAGACCAGAAATGTAATAGCGTTTTGTCTTGCTAAATTACCGATTGGTTGCGTAAAAAATGTTTTCATATGATAACCTACCTTCCATAAGCTCCTTTTATTAATTTGTTGGCGTAATTTAACTTCTCTAAATTACATGGTCAGTCTACAAAATTTTTATTGGGCTTGTGCTGGATTTTGTTAAATTTGTGTAAAGTTTGTGTAAATCTAGGACTTTTCGAGAACTAACGGTTTTACTTCTTGCCCGATAAGCGTAAATGTCTGAAGAAGGTCATCATGAGACAGACCAGCATTGTCTATTTGAAAAGTAAAGCGTGAAATGCCTCCCAAAGCCTTACTATGTCGTACTAATTTCTCAGCAACTTCTTCTGGACCTCCAATAACATAAGCTCCTAAGTCACCAATTTGTTGTTCAAATCTCTCCATAGTAACTGGTGGCCAGCCGCGCTCTTTGCCAATTTGGTTAAACCATACTCTATAACCCGGATAGTATTTTTCCACTGCTTCTTCTTTTGTGTTTGCCACAAAACCAAGTGAGTGGAGTCCTATTTTCAAGGTAGATTTTTCATGGCCTGCCTCTTCAGCTGCTTTATAGTAAAGATCAACTAACGGCCTAAACCTATGTGTCTCACCTCCAATTACAGCAATCATAAGAGGTAGGCCTAAGGAACCTGCTCGCACAAATGATGCGGGAGTTCCTCCAACACCTACCCATATTGGTAATTTTTTTTGAACAGGCCTCGGATAAACAATCTGATTTTCTAAAGATGGTCTAAATCTTCCGGCCCAAGTAACTTGTTGTTCATCTCTAATTTTCAAAAGAAGGTCGAGTTTTTCAGCATAGAGGTCGTCATAATCACTAAAGTCAAGTCCAAATAAAGGAAAAGCCTCCGTAAAAGAGCCTCTGCCTGCAACTATTTCTGCTCTGCCGTTAGAAATCAAATCTAATGTTGAGTAATTTTGAAATAATCTTACTGGATCCATTGCACTAATTACTGCGACTGCACTAGTTAATCGTATACTATCTGTTTTTGATGCTGCAGCTGAGAGTATATTATGAGCTGCAGAGTCTAGAAACTCTTCTCTATGGTGTTCCCCAAGACCAAAAACATCAATCCCAACTTTATCGGCATGTACAATTCGTTCAATGAGCTCCGACATGGCCTTTGCATCATCGTCAACAGTGCCTCCTTCATTAGTTAAAGTCTTCTTAGCAAAGGAGTCTATTCCTATTTCCATTTGTGTAATTTTAGGGTCTAAATATTCTTCAAAGTCTTAACAAGACTTTCAATAAGCATCTCAATATGGTCGATTTGTACGCTTTCATTTGGAGCATGAGCATTTCCTAGTTCTTCATCAGCAGCTCCAATTAAAACAAGTTCTGCATTTGGAAACTCTCTGACAAAGTCATTAGCAAAAGGAATTGATCCGCCTACTCCTATATATGCAGTTTCATTTTCCCAAGTAGAGTTAAAACTATTTACTAATTCTGTAGTGAAGGGTTTGTTTGGATCTGCCACAACTCCCGAGCCTTTAGAGTTTGGAATAAACTTAACTGATGCATCCCAAGGAATATTTTTCATTATGTGCTCCTCGAGCATTTTCATTGCATGGTCTGGGTCTTCTGTTGGTGGAAGTCTTAAACTGACTTTTGCTCTAGCTTTTGGAATAACTAAGTTAACAGCTTCTTTTACTGGCGGGGCGTCGATTGCAAGTACATCTAAAGCTGGTTCTAACCAGAGTCTCTTTGAAATACTTTCAGTATCAAAAAGGGTAATATCATCTGAGCCAAGCATTTTTTTAAGAAAAGACTCTTCAAGTTCGGTAACTTTCATATCTGTAGAAGTTAAACCTTCTATCATGAGATTTCCTTTGTCATCATGAAACGAGGAAATGATTCTACTAAGTACCATAAAAGCATCTGGTACAACACCTCCTCCAACACCTGAATGAATTGGCCTCATTGGTTGATCAACTTCAATAATTCCATCAACTAAACCTCTAAGGGTTGTTGTAATGGTTGGTACTCCAATTTTTACATTTCCAGAATCAGCAATAATTATTACATCTGCCTCAAGCGCCTCTCTGTTTTGCTCTATGAATAAAGCCATTGTTGGAGACCCAATTTCTTCTTCACCTTCAATAAACACTTTTATGTTTACAGGCAGTACATCAATTAATTGTTTTATGACGTTGTAATGTACCACTACTCCAGATTTATTATCTCCAGATCCTCTACCAAATAGTCTTCCATCAATCATTTCTGGTTGAAAAGGGTCAGTGTTCCATAAACTTATATCTCCGACAGGCTGAACATCATGGTGAGCATATAAAAGTACAGTCTTTTTATCCGGATCAATCTCAGTGTGAGCGACCACAGCAGGCATTCCTCCTGGTACTTTTATAACTTGTGTATTGAGACCAAGGTCCGCAAATAAGTTTTCTACGAATTGGGCCGAAGCATCCACATCATCTCTATGATCTTTATCAGAACTTATGGATGGAATTTTTACCATCTCAGATAGCAAATTAATTATTTCTTGTTGAGCCATATTATAATTTTAAGTCCTGTATGTTTTACTCATAAGAGATAGCTTCAAGAATATTTTGTCTGGATGCTCGAATTGCAGGAAGTATTGCAGCGATTACTCCTGCAATAATCGAAATTCCAATCCATAATGCTGTCTGAGGGATAGACACTGCGAACATAGTGAACCCTTCGTCAGCAAGGGTTTGTATGAGGCTCCAAGCAAAAAATATACCTAGACTTGTTCCTAATGCTGCTCCGAATATTGAAATTATCGATGATTCAATAAATATCATTCTTCTAATTTGTTTTCTGTAAGTACCTATAGCTCTCATAAGACCTATTTCTCTTGTTCTTTCAAAAACAGAAAGTGATAGTGTGTTGGTTATTCCAAAAAGTGCTACAAAAATAGATATCGACAGGAATCCGTATATTACATTTAAAAGTAACTGAATTTGGTTGTTTGCCTCTTCAACCAGACCATCTTCATCTCTTATTTCTACTCCTGGATATTCATCAACGATTGCATTAATTTTCTCTTCTAACTCTGGAGTTTTTTTATCAACATTGAAATATAGTTCTGTGTCTAAAGACTCATCCGCAAAAAAAGAATTATTTTCAAGTAAGACAAAAAATTCTGCTGGAGGTTGTGTAGTCCAGTCAAATATGTAAGACACTGTAAATGTTCTTTCCCCTTCTTCAGGAATTGTTAAAACAACTTCGTCTCCAACAAAAAGCTCTTCTCTTTCCGCAGTTTGTTTTAATATTCCGATAGCGTTCTCATCAAGAAAGTCTTTTCTATCTCCTGATACATCGTCAGTTTTTACGAGATCAAAAACAGTCTCGTCAACAGCACCCAAAATCAAAGGTCTATCGTTAAATCCAACAACTGTTGCTCTTGTTCTTGAGAGCTTGGTTACTTCATCGAGCTGTAAAAGTTCCTCAGACAAACCTGTTGGAATACCTGGAGAAGCAAAAACATTTGCTGCACTCACCTGATAGTCTGCAAGAATAACTTCGCTAATTAGAGACTCTGCCTGTGCCTTAAACGAAGTTGTAATAACATTTGCTAAAGAAATCAATGTAAGGCCAATCATCAAAGCAGAAGCTGTAGATGCAGTTCTTCTTGGAGTTCTTTTAGAGTTTTCAGTTGCTAATTTGCCTAAAATTCCAAATAATAAGTTGTAAATTTTATCAAATATAAAAACAAAAGGCTTTGTAATAGACGGAGTTACAACTGAGATTCCAATAAATATAACACCTGCACCAAATCCAACTTGTTGCAAGGATGATAAGGTTGGGAGATCTAAGAAGTCGTACAAAACTCCAAACAGTACTCCAAATCCAACAATAGAAATTATCGAGCCAAACAAAAGTCTTGTAAGTAAAGATTTTCTTTGTGGGGTTGAAACACTATCTCTGATTGCTTCCATTGGACTTACTTGTGAAGCTTTTCTAGCAGGGAGTAGAGAAGAAAAGATCGTAACTGTAATACCAATAATTAATCCTGTGATTGCAGCTTCTGTAGTCAGAACCAAAGGGCCGTCAGGAAGACCAAATTCAAAATACTGTAACCCCTCTTTAACTGCTACTGCTAGTCCAATACCTAAAGCTATACCGAGCCCTGAACCAATTATTGACATAAACAAAGACTCAGATATGACCAACCTATAAATCTGTCTTTTGGATGTGCCGAGCGCTCTAAGCAAAGACAGTTCTTTTGTTCTTTGGAGTAAAAGTATTCTAAAGGTATTTTGAATAATAAAAGCACCAACAAAAATTGCAATCCCTGCAAAAACATTAAGTATTGTGTTAAAAAAATCTAGACCCTGCTTAATTGAATCAGCTTGTTCGGCTGCAGCTTCTTGAGCGTTAATTACATTTAAATTTTCTGAATCTAGGTTTGTTATATCATTTTTTACATCGTTAATATCAAAATTGTTTTCTATAACTACATTGATAAGATCAACTTCTCCTTTTGAATCAAGAAGTGCTTGGGCAGTTCTAAATTCAAATAAAGCAAAAGTTGCGCCACCTGGTGCACCAACATTAGCAAACTCTGCAATTCCAACAATTGTAAATGATGCAGGTGTCGCACCGGCAAGAACTGTCACCCTATCTCCGACTAAGAAATTATGATTTTCAGCAGTTACGACATCCATGACAACTTCTTTTTTGTTTGTTGGGGGTTGTCCCTCTACAAGTGACCACTGTTGTGCATATGGATTACTATCCCATGCTGCACCAAATGTAGGAGCAAATCCATTTGAAATTAATACTGTTTCACCATCTACAATTTTTATGAATTGTGCAAAACCTAAAACCTCACCCCATGCAGCTCTTACACTAGGCAAGTTTGTAATCTCCTGAATTCTATTATCGGGTATTTTTTTTACCTCGAAAGAAATAGGACCCTGTCCTCCATCTCCACTAAAGCCCTGTGCAAAATCTTCCTGAATCGGCTGTACAACTAAGTCAACTCCTTCATAAATTCCTGAAAATAAGTTATCGAACGCAGATTTATTACTTTCTGAAAATATATTTGAAGCAATTATTACTGCGACACCAAGAATAATGGAAGACGTAGTGAGAAAAATTCTAATGGGATAGGTTTTTAAGTTTTTCCATGCAATCAAAAAAAGAGGGCGTTTTGTAAAACCAAACATCAGATATTAGTGAGTGCTGTAACCTCTGCAACAATTTCTTCTTGAGTTGGTTCGTTTAAATCGCTTGCAATACTTCCATCTTTAAGCATAATTACTCTGCTTGCATAAGAGGCAGCATATGGATCGTGTGTCACCATTATTATTGTTTGGTTTAATTCCTCCACAACAGATTTCATGAAAGTTAAGAGCTCTTTGCTTGATTTGGAGTCTAAGTTTCCTGAAGGCTCATCAGCAAAAATAACCTCTGGTTTTGTTGCCATTGCTCTGGCAGCAGCAACCCTCTGCTGTTGACCACCAGATAACTCATTGGGCCTATGTGTTAATCTGTCACCGATATCAACTGTTTCTACAACTTGTTTAATCCAGTCCATATCTGGTTTTTTACCTGAAATGGATGCTGGCAAGGTTATATTCTCTTCAGCTGTTAGGGTTGGTATTAAATTAAAAGCTTGAAAAACAAATCCAAAACTGTCTCTTCTAATTTTTGTTAATTGTTTGTCGTTTAAAGTTGATATATCTTGATCTTTCAGGAATATTTGTCCTGATGTTGGTCTGTCTAAACCTGCTAAACAATGAAGCAATGTTGACTTACCAGAACCAGAAGGTCCCATTATTGCTGTAAATTCATTTTCGTTAAATTGGACATCTACATTGTCGAGTGCTGTAACACTGGTTTCTTTTTCTCCATAAATTTTGGTTAACTTTGTAGCTTGTATTATGTTTTCCATTTAATAAAGAATAGAAGAATTAAAAATTATACTTAAATAAATTTTGCATCTTAAGTCTTATTTGGTAACTTATAAGTAATGAAAAATGTAACTAGCTGGAATTGGTGGTCAACTACATAGGTAGGTGCCCCACTAGTTAGTTCTTAAACCGGGCACAGCCCGGTTTTTTTGTTACTGTCACTGAAATTAAAACTCCGGGCTCAACCCAAACAAAGGAGTAAAGATGAAAGAACAGTACAAATTTTTATTAGATGAAAATGATATTCCAAAACAGTGGTACAACATCGTGCCTGATTTACCAAATCCTTTACCACCGCAGTTGAATCCACAGACAATGGATCCAATCGGCCCAGAGGATTTAGCACCGTTATTCCCAATGGGATTGATTTTGCAGGAAGTATCTGACCAAAGCTATATAGATATTCCTGAACCCGTTTTAGATTTGTATAAGCTATACAGGCCTTCACCAATGTATAGGGCTTTAAGGCTTGAAAAAGCTTTAGGAACAAAGTCAAGAATATATTATAAATACGAAGGTGGGTCACCATCAGGTTCTCACAAACCAAATACTGCAATTCCTCAAGCGTATTACAACGCGGAAGAAGGAATAAAAAAAATGGTTACAGAAACGGGTGCTGGTCAGTGGGGTTCAGCTTTGTCATTTGCATGCCAAGCCTTTGGAATTGAACTTGAAGTTTTTCAGGTAGCCGCATCTTTTGAGTCAAAGCCTTACAGAAAAACAATGATGGAAATATATGGGGCTACTGTCCATCCAAGCCCGTCTGAGAGGACTGATATCGGTAAACAATTTTTGTCAGAAGATCCAAATACTCCAGGAAGCCTTGGAATAGCAATCTCTGAAGCAATTGAGGTTGCAAGGAAGGAAGAAGGAACAAGATACGCATTGGGAAGCGTGCTAAACCATGTTCTAATGCACCAATCAATAATTGGTCTTGAGGCACTGAAACAAATGGAGATGGCTGATGACTACCCAGATATAATTGTTGGTTGTACTGGTGGAGGTTCAAACTTTACTGGGCTATTTTCACCGTTTGCTAGGAACAATATGAAAACAGAGCAAAAAACTATTATTCGTGCGGTTGAACCAGAGGCATGCCCTTCATTAACTAAAGGTGTTTACACATATGACTTTGGGGATTCAGTAGGTATGGCACCTGTTGTCAAAATGCACACTCTTGGTTCAAGTTTTGTCCCAGATCCTATTCATGCCGGTGGATTAAGATACCATGGAATGGCTCCTCTTGTGAGTGCACTTTACGAAGACAAAGCAATAGAAGCAGAAGCGATTGGCCAAAAAGAATGTTTCGAAGCTGGTCAACTTTTTGCTAAAACAGAAGGAATAGTTCCTGCTCCAGAAGCAACTCATGCAATTGCATCAGCAATTAGGGCCGTGAAAGATGCCGACCAAAATTCTGAAAGTATTGCTGTTTTGACAGCAATGTGTGGACATGGTCACTTTGATATGAAAGCTTATGAAAACTTTTTGAGTGGGGAGATGGTTGATTACGAATTTCCGTCTGAAAAAGTTCAAGTAGCTTTGGAGTCAGTCAAAAAATAGGTGAAAAATGGATGATCAAATAAATTATGGTAATAAAGCTAAAAACCTTGAGTTTGTAGCAAATCATACGGATATAGAAATTCCATACTTTAGAGAGCTTTCTTTGGAAGATATAGGAAATATTAACGAAATTCTTTATGATTTTTCAGAAGAAATAATGATAAGAAGCAATAGTTCTAATGAAGACTTAGAAAGCTCATCTAATGCAGGTAAATATCTTTCCATCGGACCAATTAGCAAGGAAAGAATAGACGATATAAAAGAATCATGGAATCAGGTTTTAAATAGCTATGAAAAAGATGCCAATCAAACAGTAATTTTGCAAGATTATATAAAAAACGCAAAGAGCGTATCTGTGCTTACATCTTTTAGGGTTGGAACAGACTCTCTTTATCGTTCATTTTCAATTTATAATGGGCCAGAAACTGATGCGGTTACATCTGGAAAATACAATCAGATTAAAAATTTTTATGTTCATAGATCGATAAACAAGTTGCCAAAAAAATATGATGAATATTCTATATATCTAAAAATTCTGACAAAACTAGAAGATTTATTTGGGAACAAACATTTAGACATTGAAATGGTTCTAGATAGCAATTCTTCTCCTCTGCTTTTACAAGTACGGCCTCTGATGGAGAAAAAAGTTTATAAGGATTTGATATTTGCAGAGAAGAAAGTTATTGAGCAGAATGTCAAAAAATATGAAGCTTTAAAAGAAACTACGATCGATCGTTTTGGTGTCAATCAGCTATTTAGCAACATGTCAGACATGAATCCAGCCGAAATGATTGGTAAAAAACCCGACAATGTTGCATTTGGCTTATACAAATTTATGTTTACAGACTCAACATGGAATATACAGCGTGGTGAATTTGGTTATAGAAATTATAAACCGGCTAAATTAATGGAACTTTTCAACAATGTGGCCTACATAAATGTAAACCATAGTTTAAATAGTTTTTTAACTCGAAGCTTACAAGTCGATAGCTGTGAAAAAATAATACAGCATCAATTAGAAAAATTGAAAGAGAATCCACATTTACATGACTCAATTGAATTTAATATCTCTCGATCTTCATATGTGTTTGATACTGAGGATGAATTTGCTATTGAATATAAAGACATTATTAGCCCAGAAGAGATTCATAAATGGCATCAGGATTTAATTGAAATTAATAGCTTAAACAAATCAACCCTAGAAAAAAATAATAAAACTATGTTAAAAGCATTCTCTTTGCTTGATGGGAATTTTGATTACTCTAAAAAAGAAAATATAAAATTTATTAGAGACAATATGGCATTGCCATTTACACATCATTCAAGGTTGGGATTTGTGTATTTTGCTCAAGTAAACAATATTTTGAGAAAAGATGTAATTACCGAAGCACAAAAGAACTCATTACTGTTGTCAGTAAAGTCGATAAGTACGAAAATGAAGTCGGACGCTTATCAGGTCAAACTTGGAAAAAAAAGTCTTAGTAGCTTTTTAGACATTTATGGACACATAAGGGCCGGTAACTATAATTTGTCTTCATCTAATCTAAAAAATAATTTAGAGTTTACAGAGCTGTTGATTCAGAATAGTGAACCACAAGATGAAAATATTTCATTGCAAAAAGTTATATTTTCAAATATTGATAAATATTTTGAATTAAACAATATTCCATACACGGCATCATCATGGGTTGAAATGTTTCAAACCGCTATAGCAACAAGAGAGAATTCAAAATTTTACTACACAAAAGGAATTGACGGTATTTTAAATGAAATAGATGAGCAAAATATAAGCGACGAAGAGCTTTTTCAACGACTAAATATTGAATTTAACCAAGAGAATACGATTAATTTAGATCTTAAAAATACATTAATGCCTGACTTAATCTCGTCATCTGATGATTTTTATTTATATGAGGAAATGAGCAAAGACGGAAATTACATTGGACAGGGAACAGTTTCTGGGAAAGTTTTACTTCTGGATAATTATTCAAATCAGCCTTATGACCTCGATAATAAAATTGTAGTTATTCCAGCAGCAGATCCCGGATGGGATTGGATTTTTAATTACAAAATCAAATCTTTGATTACCCAATATGGGGGACCAAACTCTCACATGGCGATAAGGTGTGCTGAGCACAATATTCCAGCAATTCTTGGTGTTGGTGAAAGTAATTTTTCAATGATATCTACATCGCAAAGCTTATCAATAGATTTTTCAAATGAAAGTTTTGCAATTGTTTAGGTATCACCAATATATTTGTTGTTTTGGAATCAATCCAAATAAAGAGTGGTTATCTCCTTCCATTCTGACACTTTAGGTCCTGTTTTGTAAACAGCAATAGTGTCAAAAGTGAGTGCTACAGGGATGAGTTTATTGAGCTCCCCCAGGTCAAAAGATTTGGGTAACTCATCCCCATAGTACAGCGATAAATGAGGTACCCATAAACTTGGCCAACCTTGAATATTTGAGATAGCTTTAAAAAAATATGAGTTATCAGAAGACTCTAGGAAAAGTTTCTGGAAATAGGTATTACCAACGGAAATCTGATCAAAGAGAACACTGCATTTGTTCTTAAAAATTTGATTTAGAATTTCAGCTGCTTTTTCTTGGGTAGAGATTTGTGTGACTAGTGTTACGTGGGGAATAAAAGCATCTTGACCCTCTTCATCTGCAAATCTTTGAATTAAGTTGTAAATCTCACGGTCATGCTCTGAACTTGTAAGCCAAATCGAGTACATTATTTTATTAAATTTTTGTTTTTTTTAATTTGTTTAGAAAAAAGCAGACAATAAAAAGGGAGGTTGCAACCATAGACATGGTTGGTCCTGAAGGTAAATTAAAAAAGTAAGAAAGATAAAGTCCTGAAACTGAAGAAAATACACCAAAGAGAATACTTACGTATATAGAAGAAACAAATGTATTTGTTATCTGCTTCGATGCAGCAGCTGGAATAAGAAGCATACTTAAAACTAAAATAATACCAACAGTTTGAAGAGAAGCTACAATTGCCACCGACAATATTACAAGAAATAAATAATTTAAAAAGTTTGTATTTAGACCCTTAACTTCAGCACCAATCGGATCAAAAGAGTAGAAAAGCAACTGTTTGAAAAATATTATGATCAAACTGACTACGGAAATACACATTGCAGTAACTATAAATACATCAAAGCTGCTAACTGCTAGTATCTGTCCAAATAATAAATCCTCTAGGTTAATTGTTACATTAAGTATTGAAATCAGAATAAATCCTAATGCAAAAAACGATGAAAAAATAATCCCTATTGCAGTATCCTCGCCTACATTTGAATTTTTAATTATATAACCCAGAAAAAATGCAATCAATATAGATGCTGGAACCCCTAATTCAGAAATACTAAAACCTAAAAATACACCCACTGCGATAATTGGGAGTGTGGCGTGAGCCATTGCATCAGCCATAAAACCCATATTTCTGTTGATTGCAAAAGGTCCCAGTATTGACAACATAATTCCCGAAGCTGTTGCTGTAATAAGAGAACGAATCATAAATTCATATTTAAAAGGATCAATTATTATCTCAATCATTATTTTTTTCATGACTCTCTGGAGTGTGGCTTTTGAACATCTCGTAGTGTGAACCATACATTTCTTTAATTACATCTTTGGTTAAGACTTCAGATGGATTGCCGTAAGCACAGCAATGTCTATTTAAACAAAGAACCTCATCAAATTTTTCTTCAAGATTGTTTATATCATGAGTCGCTACTAAAATCGTTTTTCCATCTAAGTTAATGTCACTTATTAAGCTCATGATGTCTTCTTGTGCGCCTACATCGACAGCGCTGAAAGCTTCATCTAATAGTAAAATATCTGCATCCTGAGCAAGCCCTCTTGCTATTAAAACTCTCTGGAACTGGCCACCAGATAAATTATTAATGTTTTGATTTATTTTTTCAGATAGACCTACGTTTTCAAGTGCTTCTTTGATTTTTAAATTTATTTGCTTTCTTGAAAAAAGATTTAAAGAGTATTTACTTACTAAACCCATTTCAACTACTTGTTTTACCGAAAGTGGAAAATTTCGATTTATTAAATCTCTCTGGGGAACATAACTAATTGACCCTTTTGCATCTTGTGGGCTCAGCCCGTTAATTTTCAAAGAACCATTAACTACCGGAACTAGGCCAGCTAATGCGTTAAATAATGTAGACTTTCCACCACCATTTGGTCCAACTACTGCAACCTTTTTCCCTTTAGTAATAGAAAAGGTGACGTCATCTAATGCTTGAGTGTTCCCAAGTTGAACACAGCAACCATCAGATATGATGATTGCTGTGTTGTCAAATACTTTATCTGTTGTTGAATTCATTGTGATTTCTTTCTTATTGGGTAACGAAAGTTATCTACAATAAATTTAATCAGTATTTGTTAAATTCTCCACAATTAATTCAACAGCTGTAATTAAGAACTCTGGATAGGTTTGACCCGGCCTGAGTGTCTCCACCCATAATCCTTCAACGGCTTTTATTCCTGTTTCTGCAACAATTGTTTCTGAGTAAACAGATGGAGCTTCAGCCTCAATAAAGATTACCTTTATATTGTTGTCTTCAATTACATCGATAACACCAACAAGCTGTGAAGGTGATATCTCGTTTGAAGAATCTAAATCAGGAATAATAGTTGAAAGCACTTCAAGTCCGAATTTAGCTTCTAAATAACCTAAAGACTCATGTGTTGTAATGAGTTTTCGGTTTTGAGAAGGTATTGATGCAATTAATTGTGAAACCTGTCCTGTCAAGCTATTCAAAACATTACCGTAAGCGTCTCCAGCTGCTTGATAACTAGCTGTATTGCTTGGATCTCGTTCAATTAATTTTGATTCTATAAATTCCGCTGCATAGGCGACTCTATTTGGGTCGAACCAAAAGTGAGGATCATATGCACCGTGTCCGTGGCCTTCATGTCCACTATGGTCATCATGTCCCTCTTCGTCATGGTCATCATGTCCCTCTTCGTCATGGTCATCATGTCCTTTTTCTCCATGATCATCGTGATGGTCATCATGACCACCTTCTTTAAACTCTATGGGAAAAACACTTTCGCCAACCTCAGCCAAAGCTTCAGAACCACAGACGGAGTTTTCCAGCAACTCTATGAGTGGGGCTGGTTCATACATTAACCCTGTATAGAAAACTAAATCTGCATCAGCAATTGTTCCAGCATCCTGGGGAGCTGGTTCGTACGTATGGGGATTTGCTTCTGGCGGCATTAAAACTGTAAGGTTTATACTATCTCCACCTATTTGATTAACAAATTCTCCAATCATTGGTGTTGTCGCTACAACATTAATCTCTCTTCCGTCTATTTCGGGACAGCCTGCATCAGCACTTCCGCCTGAACACGCTATCAATACTAAAGAAAGTACGATTACACCAAATTTGAAACTATATTTATTTTTCAAAAGTTTCTCCTTCTAATTTATAACAATAAATGAGAATAAGTCTCATTTTTTTTATTGTCAAGTATAGATGAGAATTTATCTCATTTTTTTGACACAGCATTCTATAATAAAAATATGTCAGAGAGTTCAAGAAAAATTTTATCAGATCATAATGTTTCAATTACAAACCCAAGAATTCTTGTTCTTGAAGCGCTCATGGAGAGTCGGAATCCACAAACAATAGACGACCTGCAAAAAAAGTTAGAAAATAAAGTAGCAAAGTCTACGCTATATCGAGTCCTAGGAGATCTTAAAAAAATAAATGTTTTAAACGAATTTACCTCTCCAGACAACACAACAGTTGTTGAGCTACTACTGCATGATGCCGAACATCATCATCACTTATTTTGTGGTGACTGTGGTGAGATTATTGATGTTGGTTTAAGCGATGAGTTTGAAAAGCTTTTATCGGAAGAAATAAAAAAAATTGAAAGAAAGTTTAATTTTCATATCAATGATCACAGAGTCGAAATGTTTGGTACGTGTACCGATCAGTGTTCTAATTGCAAATAAGTTTAAAAGATTAAAGCTATCAAATTTGCGTTCAACAGCATAGATTGAATAACTTCAAATGAATGAACTTGCTCAGGTGTCGCTCTTAACGGTATTGTCATGTATTCACCATCAAAAACATTCTCTACGGCTAAAGCTGTTTCAATAAATTCGTTTTGAGTAATGTTACAAACTATACACATAATGATTTCCCTGTTTAATCATTTTAATTCTAGTGGAGATTTTGTAATTGGAAAACATATAATGAGGTTATCATATGTTAATTCAACAAAACTTAAGTCACGGAATCATAAATGTAGGTGACTTGCCCATTCCTTTTAATATGGTTTTAAATGCTGCTGTTTTGACTGTAGTTGTTACTTTTGTCTTTTTGAAGGTTTCTTGGAAAGAATCAATCTTAACTTCTGAAGAGAAACTTTTTTCAACAAAGCAATCTTCAAGTGGGAAGCTTCTAGGTCTCCTGGTACTAGTTTTACTAACTGTTCCTGGTTTAGTAAATAATGAAGCAGCTAAGGTTTCAGTAACTCCCCTAATTTTGTGGGTTTTCTTGTGGATTGGAGTTCCAGTTCTTGGACTTCTTTTTGGTGATTTATATGCAAAGTTCAATCCTTTGTCAATAATTGTGAATCAAGAAGGAGATTCTAAAAATGTATATGTTGCATCGTTCCTGTTTGTTTGTTTAACTTGGTTTGAACTAGTTTGGACTAAACCCGGCAATCCAAGACATATCGGTATAGTGTTTTTACTGTTGATTGTTGTTGTGTCGCTTGTACAAAAGTTTTACAAAAAAACTATTATCGAAGTTGATCCTTTGCTTGTTCTACATCATCTTTATAGCAAGATGAGGATTACTCATAAAGCTCCTGTTTTTAGAAGTCTTTTAAACAACCTTTCCAACCTGGCTCAGCTAAAAGGAATGGAATACTTTATTCTTCTAATGATTGGAACGGTTACTTACGACGGGCTGCGGGAAACAACATTTTGGTTCAACTTATTTGGAACCAGAAGCTATGAAACATCTTTTTCAACAACGGCTTTTCTCTCAATGAATTTGATTGTCATAATTTTTTATAGGTTTGCTTGTTATTTTGCGATACGCGTCAGTGGAGAAAATTATGATCTTAATGAAATCTCGCTTAAATTTGGCCACACTATGCTGCCAATTGCTTTTGCATATCATGTAACTCATTACCTAGGGCTACTTTTGTTTGAGTCTCAAACATTGTTATACAGACTTAACGATCCTCTAGGTTTTGGGTGGAACCTATTTAACGCACAAGAAACTACTGTTGATTATTTTTTGGAGCCAATTGTTTTATGGACAGTTATGGTCATCGTTACCCTTGCAGGACATATGCTAAGTGTGGTTTTAGCTCATGATCTGTCGGTTAAAATATTTGGGCATCAAAAAAGCGATAAAACACAATATATTTTCTTATTTATAACTGTGGCATTAACATTGCAAGCTTTATTTGTACTGAGTGTTCCATAAAATATTCAAGCGACGTATAGTTTTTACTAGTAATATTTCGGTGAGTGTTAAAAATAAGTAATAAATTAATCGTCTTATTCTTGTTTTTTTTAGTTGTTTCTGCCTGTTCAAGTAGTGATTCCTCTGGTCCTACATTGGTTGAGATATCTTCTGATGAAGAAAGTGAAGATTTTGAAGAAGAAAATGAGGATGAAGAAGATAGCGATGAAGAAGAAATTGATAATGAAGTTACAGAATTTATACCTCCTGAATTACCAGATTTACCAGATCCCGCACTAAGTTCTTCTAAATGGAATCAAGTAAATGGACCATTTGGCGGAACTGTAACAAGCTTATTTAAAACTGTAGATGGATACTGGGCAACTACAACAGATAACTCTGGGTTTGCCGATAGTAACTTATATTTTATTGACAAAGAAACTTTTACTTGGGAATTGAAAAAAACTATAGGCGGAAATATGGCTGGAGTTGTTGTTGGTAAACATAATCCAGATGGAGTTGCTTTCATTACAGAAGCATCAAACACATCGGACTCAAAATTATTTATATCACTCGACAAAGGCCTCACATGGACAGAAACGAATCCCATAGGAGATTTTGAGCCTGGTGTGGTTGAATATACAGGAATTGCTATAGACAAAACTATGGATTTTCTATATGTAGCAGGTAGATATTTACCATTTGGAGAAGACTGTGAAGATGATGAAAATGGAGATTGTTCTCCAATAGAAAACTCAGCTGTTTATATTTCTCCTGATTGGGGAGATCAGTGGACAAGAACTAATCCCGTGCCAAAAGGAGTGTTTGAAGAAATTGAGCTAGAAGAAGGACAAGAGCTTGATGAAGAAGAAATTGATAGAATCGAAACCGTATATGTCGATCCACAAAATCCAAGCACTATTTTTGTTGGGACTGACAACCTAGTAGCAAAAACCGAGGACTCGGGAGAAACTTGGAAAATAGTAAGTGAATCTTTTCATAGGTCAGATGTCAATGGTATTGCTATTCATCCAGAGAACTCAGACGTAGTTTATGTAAGAGTTGGGAAATATACTTTTGCCGACTGTTTTAATTTAGAAGATGAAGACCCAGATTATGAAGAAGATGTTGCTAGGTATTGTGCTGGAATTTACAGAAGTGTTGATGGAGGAAATAGCTGGGTTTTACTAGATGGAGTAAGTGGAGACCCTTCTGAAGGTGGTGTTTATGTAGATGATTTCAATGAAAATGTAGTTTATTCTGTGTTTTCAAGAGTTACGTTTATTAGCAAAGATGGGGGTAATTCTTCTGAAGAATTTCTAAGCACTAGCGAACACCCAATAATTCCTGATGTGGGTGTTGAAATAATAATGACAGGTGAAAATAGTACAGAAGTAATTATGGCTGGACTTCAAGGAGTGTACAGAACATACGACGAAGGAAGTAGTTGGATTGAGACAAATACTGGATTTGTTGGTTCTGAGGTTGTTGATATAGCAACTGCTACTGATGGAACAATGTATGCAACAACTTACAATATTGGAATATTTAAAAGCATTGATAATGGTAAAAATTGGGGTTTTGCCTCTTTTGGAATCAAGAATTGGTACGGAATGCAAATAGCTCCTCACCCTATTGATCCAGATATTGTATTTGCGACATTTGGTGGTGGTGTCTACAAGTCCGAAAATGCTGGGGGATCCTGGGAAATTATTGGTGGTGCGGATCTCTGTGACGATCCAGAACCAGGAGGTGGAAACTGTCATTATCACGGGATAATAGTTGAGACAGAAAGCCCCTACAAAGTATTAGTAGGTAGTGGAGGCGATCAATCAGCTAAAAGAGGAGTGGGTATCACAGGTTCTGAAAACTTAGGTGAATCTTGGAGAAACTCAGACGATGGTTTTACTCGTGATGTTCACGTAAGCAAATTAGTTATAGATCCAAATAATAGTGATGTGTTCTATGCCACTACTCAGGGTCAAACAGACTACACGGATAAAATAGGTGATGGTGCAGGTGTTTTCAAAAGTGTAGACAGAGGTTCAAGCTGGGAACAAATAAATAATGGTTTAAACACTTTAGAGACAAATGTTTTAGTTGTTGATCCAAATGATTCAAATACTCTTTACCTAGGTACTGACGATGATGGGCTTTATAAAAGCACTAATGGAGGAGCAAACTGGACACAGCTTAATGTACCACAAATATCTGAACCATTTGGCGTGGGTGATATTGCAGTTGATCCAAAAGATAGCAATATGCTTTATTTAGCAACAGTCGATTACTTTAGGCTTGCAGGAGACAGGGGTGCATTAGGAGATTTTGGTATCTATAAAAGCACTGATGGTGGAACAACATGGGTAGATTTCAATAAAGGATTACTACACCCTGGAGTATTTTCTTTAGAGTTGAATCCTGAAACAAGAATTTTGTACGCTGGCACAAGAGCTGGTGGGGTTTACTGGATAAGCCTAGATGACTAAATTCTAGCTATTTTTTCTCCGTTTTTGTTAGTAAATTGTCCTGTAATAATAAGGATTAAATCTATTAATAGCCATATTCCCAAGCCTCCAAAGGTTAAAAGCATTAATATTCCAGTCCCTGTTTTACCGACATAGAATCTGTGCGCTCCTATAACTCCTAGGAGAAATGCTAAAAGCAAAGTTACAACCCACTGAGAATCACTTTCTGATGGGCTACTTTTTTTAAGAAGTTTATCTTTTTGTGCGTCAAACTCTTCTTGAGATATAACCCTATCTCTGAGTAATTCATTTAACTTTTTAATTTCGTCTGCAGTGCTCATGTTTCAATTACTATTGTAACTTATTTTCTATACTTGCGACCCTTTCAGCAATTGGAGGGTGTGAGTAATAGTAAGAACTGAAAAGCGGATCGGGAGTTAAATTAGAAGCATTATCTTTAGTGAGTTTTAATAAACCAGATATCATGTGTTCTCCGTCAGTAAATTGAAAGGAAAAATCGTCTGCCTCAAATTCTCTCTTCCTAGATAAAGCAGATGTTATAGGTTTAGTGAAGAATGTATAGGAACCAATAACTAAATAAAACATTAAAAACTTTGAATACACTGTTAAATTTTCTAAACCATGGGCTATGAAAAAATTATCGCTCTTAAATATTTCATTTAAAATATAAAACCCTAGGAAACCAAAAACTAAAGAGCTGATTAATGTTTTACGAACATGGCCTAGTTTATAGTGACCCAATTCGTGCCCAAGTATTGCTTCCATTTCATCAGGGTTAATTGTTTTTAGAAGTGTATCAAAAAATACAATTCTCTTGTTTTTTCCAAAGCCTGTGAAGAATGCATTACCGTGTGTGCTACGCAAGCTTGCATTCATCACAAATAAACCTTTTGATTTAAAATCGACTTTTTCTAATAATTTTTCAATTGGTTTTTTAAACTGTTCGTCATCTAATGGTTCAAATTTATTGAATAAAGGCATAATTAATACTGGGTATAAAAAGAAAATTATGGCCTGTAAGGTAAAGACTGCAGCAAATGCATAAATCCACCATAGATCACCCGCGCTAATAATAATAAAAATTACAGTTGCATAAAGAATAGAAGATATTGCGCCAGAAACAAGGAGTCCTTTAAATATGTCAGTAACAAATGTTTTTCTGGTTGTTTTGTTAAAACCATGTCTTTCTTCAATCACAAAAGTTGAATATATTGATATCGGAATTGAAATTATCTCTTCAACAATTATTAAAAGTAATCCAAGAAGTACTGCTCCCAAGACATTTGATGAGGTCATGTCCATAACAACTTGAGTTAAATAATTAAGTAGGCCCCCGATTGTAAAAATGACAAGAACAACTGAGCCAAATAAAGCAGTAAATATCTGAAATTTAATTCGATCTGTATTGTAGAGGATTGATTTTTTGTACTCTTCTTCTGTTACAACATCCTTAAATCTAGGCGGTACAGAGTCTTTATTGTTGTCAATAGATTTAAGGTTTCTTATTTTTAAATAAGTTTCTAATAAAAACTTGATCAATATGAGAGAAATAAAAATTTGAGTAAAATTTGTGGAATTTAGAAAATCTTGCATATATCGATATTAGACTAAGTGTTTTATAACCTTAAAGTTTTTTCAATTGTTTCGTAAACTTTATCTTCAGCTTTTTCTAAATGTGAAATTAGCTCAGATTCATTTTTACCACCTTCTTTCCAGATAGGTACCATACCGTTCCACACTCCTTCTCCTTTAAATCTTGAATAAAGTGATGCGCCAACGTGTATAGCTATTGTCACGTAACTTAAAAAAGCTGAAAATTCATGTAGACCTATTGCTATTTGCATGCCTGGAATATCTGCTGCTAGCATTCCTGCAATTAACAAACCTGTTGTTGGTAGCATTATCAAACTAATATAAACAAGCCTATGAGTAGCTTTGGCTATAAACAGATGACCTTTGTGCATTTCCTCATGTGCACCTAGAAGCGTTTTAACATCTTTCATGTAAAAATATCTAAGCAAAACAATAATTAAGAAAACAATTGCAAAAAATATCTCGAAATTAAGCAAAGATACGTCGTTAAGGTCTTCAAGGTCTTCCACCTGTTTAAATATTCCGTAAGCGTATAGCACGGTAAAAGTCCAGTGAATGAACTTAGCTAAAGGTGTATGGGAATTGTTCATTTAGTTAACGATTTAAAAATAACCCCAATAGCTGCAAAGAAAAAGGCGACTTTTAAAACAAAAATGCTTACTACCGCAGTCAGATAAAGAAGTAGCAATGAAATTATTATTCCTGGAATTTTTCTAGTTTTTACTTCAACTGTTTTCACTACTTTTATCCTCTTTATCAACTTCAATGAAATCATCAGTATTTATATCTACTACTTTTTTACCTAAAACTCTTATAGAAACATTTTTTGATTTTGAATTAGATTCAGCAGATTCAGTTTGTATGTCTACAAATGACTTGCCCATTACCTTAATTGAAACATTACCGTCTTTATCTTTTTTATTTTCATTTAAATCAATCTCAACCAAACCACCGGCTATAGAAATTTTAGGTTTTCTTGGCCTACCAGAGTTTTCATTTTTTTGAATTGATCTAAAGTCTTCCTCAGATTCATCCCAGTCCCAGACTGGTGTTCCACTAATAACTTGAAATGGATCTGGTAATCTATTTCTGTTTTTCCAAACTTTTAATGTGTCGTAAGAAACATCTAGCAGTTCGGATAATTCTTTTAATCCAACTAAATTCAATGTTTTTCCTTTATGTAATACTTAGTAACATAATATCATCTATTCTTTTTTATGCTACTATATGTAACATTAAATTTATTGACCGAATCTTCTCTCTCTTTGTGAATATTCTCTAAGACATCTAAGAAAATCAATTTTTCTAAATTCTGGCCAATATACATCTTGAAAAATTACTTCTGAATAAGCACTTTGCCAAAGCAAGAAGCCAGAAAGTCTAGATTCTCCACTAGTTCTTATTATCAAATCTATATCAGGGGCTTTTGGGGAATAAAGATGTTGTCTTAGTTGTTCATCAGTAACGTTTTCAATCAACCTATCGAAATCATTTTCTTCATTTCTGTTATCGTCGATCAATCCTTTAATAGCATCAAGGATTTCTTGTCTGCCACCATATCCAAGGGCTATTGTTAAAGTTTTTTGACCCCCCCCTCGGACCTCTTCAAGTTGTTCAATGGTTGTCTGTAAGAATTCTGGAAGAAGATCTGTGCTTCCAATAAATTCAATTTTAAAATTATCAACAACGTCATCAATTAATAAATCTTCAAATAGCTCATTTAGTATCTCAAAATATGGCTCTAGTTCTTCTTTAGGCCTTGCTAAATTTTCTCTAGACAACAGCCAACTGGTTATGTGGTCAATCCCTACATCATCACACCACGCTATACACTCTTTAAGTCTGGTCATTCCAATTTTATAAGATACTTCGAAACTTAAGAGGCCTTCTTTCCTTGCGTATCTTCTGTGACCATCATGAATTAGTCCTATATGTTTGGGAAGGTTTTCTTTTTTGAGTCTATTTTGTAGACGATTTTCATAGATTGAATAAATTAATTTTGGTGATGACATTTGCTTATGAAGTAATAGCTTCTATTTCCTCAATAGTTTTTGGAGCTTTTTCGGTCATGTTTACTGGTCCGTCATTAGTGCAGATAATATCGTCTTCTATCCTAACTCCTACACCCAGAAGTTCTTTCGGAATTTCATGCTTAATAGTTTTTGCATTGCTAATTTCCTCTTTTTCCAGAATTGTTGCTTTTTCCATACCGAGCAGTTTTCTTCTTTCTCTAATTTTTTTTGGATCTCGTTCAATTAGTGGAAATTCAATTACAGGTTTTGTTGGACGAACATAAATTCCCGGTTCAACTGTAGTCACCATTCCATCTTTGAATTGTCTAGGTTGACCGTCAACCTCTGTGCTTCCAGCATCATGTACATCAAGTCCAAGCCAGTGGCCTGTACCGTGCATAAAAAATTCAAAAAAGTGCATCATTGAAATTGTTTCGTCTACTCCTAAAGGAACTAGACCTAAATTCACCATTGATTCAGATAATGATTTTATAGTATCTTCATGGAGATTTTTCATAGAGTTGCCTACAACAACTCCCTCTATTCCTAGATTCTGAGCTTTTAATACTTCGTTATATATATCTTTTTGTGGTGAAGAAAATTTCTTGTGTATTGGAAATGTCCTGGTTACATCTGAGGAGTACATTCCGTACTCTGCTGCTGCATCAATTAAAAGGAGTTCTCCTTCATTAAGAATTTCTCTATTTGTTGAATAATGGAGAATACAAGAGTTATCACCTCCTGCAACAATTGATGGATATCCTAGTCTTTCTGCTCCATTGTCATAAAATACTTTTTCCATTTCGGCAGCAATCTGATACTCATATTTTCCTGGCTCAGTGTGTTTCATAGCTTCAATATGACCTAATACTGTTATGTCACAGGCTGTTTTTAATAGCTCCAACTCGCCATTGTTTTTAATTAATCGTAATTCTGAAATCAAGGGAGACAATGAATGTAGAGTTGCTTTACTAAACTCCGATCCTCTCTGGTCATAAGGAATAGCGTATGCTAACCCATCTCTGTCGTATTTTTCAAAAAATGGAGAAGAATAATCGCAATATACATCTGTTACACCCTCAAGAAGGTTTCCAAGTTCTTTTTGGTAATCATTAAATGAATAAGCTTTTTTTGCATTATATTTTTCTAATGCACCCTCCTGCCCAATTCTTTTTCCTTCCCATGTTTCCATTTCTTCATTGCGATCCTGAACAAATAGATGCAGTTCGGGCGTTGAATCTTTAATTACAATAACAGCGTGGGCTTGTGGCTCAGGCCATTCAGTTAAGTAGTAGAAATTTGAATCTTGTCTGAACGGATACCAGGTGTCATTATTTCTGTATGTAATTTTTCCACTATGAATTAGGACTGCGCCATTTCCAATTTGTTGTGCTAAATGTTTTCTTGCGTCGGTAGAATTATTCATCTATTGAATAAGAATAATGTACAACAGTCCCAAATTGCTAGTGTTTTATGTAGAAATCAAGAATTTATCTAATACTTGGTTCCATGAATTTTCGTTATGCTTCCCGTTTGGTAGTTGAATAAAGTTTGTCTCAATATTGTTTTCTTTGATAGTTTCATTAATTTTTTTTACACCAGAAACATAAAAGTCACTGTTGTTAGTGTAATCTAAACCCCATTCAGCAGGTTTGATACTGTTTGTTTTATCTTCAAATATTTCACCTTCTTCAGAACCAACGGAGATATTACATATAACTTTCTTATTGAGGTTCTTTAGGTCATTTATAAAATCTGTATATCCATACCAAAATGCAGGAGAGAATGAAATAACATTATCAAAGGTGGGGTATAAAATTGATGTTTTTATTGACATAAGACCTCCCATTGACGATCCCATAACAATCCTTTTAGTCGAGCTAAATTCAACATCATAATCAGCTAAGACTATAGGTAAGTATTGTTCAACAATTGATTGTATATGGCTGATTGCATAGTTGTTGTTTCTACTTGGCGGATAAGGGTTGTATTGTTTTTTTCTATTTTTATTTGATGTAACTCCCATGACGAAGTAACCGTTTTCGCTGTTGTTCTCATGCTTTAAAAGCAGTTCCTCTAGGTTAAACGAGTATCCAAATGCACTTTTTGAGTCTAAAAAAAGATTCTCTGCATCAAAAGAAAGAATAAAATGCGTTATTCTTCTGAATTTCGGAAATCTTACGATAAAACAGTTGGAGTCTTCTATGTCGATATCAACAACAGGTTGGCTTATAAAAATATTGTCAAAAGCATTCTCATATTTTGAAAACAGGAGCATTCAGTTAGTTTATGTTGTTCTCAATAGTGTTTGCTACGTCTTTAGCTATCTTTTCATTTGGAGTGATTATTAAAACTACATTGTCTCCAGCAATTGATGCAACTATACCTTCAATGTACAAGTTATCAATTGACTCAGCGATTACTTGAGCAGCAGCAGTAGTTGTCTTAACAACAACTTGGTTAGAAACTGGCTCTATTTCTAAAACAAAGTCTTGAAGTGCTCTTTTGGCTATTTTGTATTGAGCGTTATTATCTTGATTTTTTGGTAACAAGTAAACCAACCTACCATTTTTTAATCTTTTCTTTATAGCTCCAAGCTCATTTAAGTCTCTTGACAGAGTGGCTTGCGTAATAACTGTCCCATTCTTTTTAAGCATTCCTTTAAGTTGATTCTGTGATGAAATATTTCCAGAATCAATAAAGTCAGCAATCAGCTTTTGTCTTTGAATAGTTGCTTTTGTCATATTTATAAATATACAAACAAATGTATATTTATACAATTATAAATTTTTATATATTTCCTCAGCAAGTTTTAAAGCGTCTTTTTTGGACACCTCACCGTCGTTGATCCTTTGTTCATATAGGGCTTTCATAATAACTCCAACTTTAGGTCCAGGTTGAATGTTGAAATGTTCCATAATCTCATCTCCTGATAAAGCTGGTCTAATTTTGGATAGTTCCTCTTTAGCTTTAACTTCCTCAATTCTTTTTTCCAACTCATCAAGCGTTTGATGTATCTCTCGTTTTTTTTGTTTGTTTTTAGTTGTTACATCTGCTCTTACTAAGGCATTTAAGTCCTCAAGCATGTGTCCAGCATCGACAATATACCTTCTTACTGCGGAATCAGTCCATCCCATCTTGAACGTATGTGGGCGTGCACTCTGTTCTACAAGTTGCGCTACATCTTCAATTGTTTTATTGTCATACTTCAATCGTTTTAATATCTTTTTTGTCATCCTTGCACCTACAACTTCGTGGTGTCTAAAGTGTACTTTGCCATTTTCTATTCCTTTAGTGTTCGGTTTGGCAATATCATGCAGGAGTGCCCCCATTCTTAATGAAAGTCTTGGTGGTACTCCACTTAAAACTTCTAGTGAGTGTTCGTATACATCTTTGTGATGATGCTTTGGGTCAACTTCCATTTTAAGTTCATTTATTTCTGGAATAATATACGAACTTAAACCGCTCTCTACTAAAGCACGAATACCCATTGGCGCATCATTTCCTAGTAATAGTTTATTTAGTTCATCTCTTATTCTTTCAACTGATACTATTTTGATTCTTTCAACGTTGTTTCTCATTGCTGTATATGTATCATCATCGGGTGAAAATCCGTGAGTACTAATGAACCTACAAAGCCTCAGCATTCTTAATGGGTCATCTGAAAAAGAAATAATCGGATCGTCCGGTGTTTTAATTGTTCCTAAGGATAAATCTTTTAGTCCAAAAAACGGATCAAGAAGTTCGTTTTCCTTAATCGAATAAGCTATCGCATTAATTGTGAAATCTCTTCTAGAAAGATCTGTATTTAAATCTGCTGCTGATTCTATAGATGGGTTTCTTGAAGAATTTTCGTATGTATCTTTCCTGTAAGTTGTAATGTGAATTGAGTTTTTTTTAAGTTGTAGCTCAATGGTTCCAAATGCTATCCCCACTTCTGTGGTTTTATATCCTCCATCATTTAGCATTTTTATAGATTCTTCTGGAGGGGCATTAGTTGTAAAATCAAAGTCTTTTGTTGGAATATCTAAAATACCATCTCTTACTGCACCTCCAACAAGATAAAAATCATAACCATTTGAACTGTAGAGGTTCGATAAAGATCTTAAATATCCATTATTCTCAATTAAATCTAAAAGAGTTCTTGGTACCATATGGATAGCTTAGAAGAAGTTTTATATAAAAAGAAATATGAATTCAAAAGTAGATTTTGCAGCTGGGGGAATTGTTGTAGATAACGACAAGGTATTGCTTGTTAAGAACAGAAAAAGTGAATATGTAGATGATCCAAAATCCTTTTGGGGCTTTCCTAAAGGGCACATGGAAGAAGGTGAAACACCAAAGGACGCTGCAAAAAGAGAAGTATCAGAAGAAACCGGTTTTATCGTAGAACTATCTGATGAAAAGCCCTTGGCTGAATCACGCTATGAAATATCGGTTAACAATGAAAAGGTTAAGAAAACAGTTTGGTTTTTCAAAATGTATGTAGTGAAAGCGTTTGATAGCGAACCTGATGATGAAATTGAGGAAGTGGCTTTAGTTGATTATGAAACGGCTGAAAATCTCCTAACACACGATGAAGATAAGAAGATACTTAAGTATGTATTTAACAGATGAGAAAACCAAACACAGTTCTTGGGTTGGAAGTTACCAAACAAGAAAATGGAACGATGTTACTTCGATAATTTATTTTGAAAAAGTTTATGGTGGGAGGAGTCTTCTAAAGAGAATAAAACTAGAAGCTGAAAATACAGGGTTTAAATTTAATTCATCAATGGTTCAAGAAAATGAAACCCACAGTTGGTTGTCATCTGGATGGAATGCTGCTGAAAAATTAAATGTTCTGTCAATAAATTTAAGAAGTTTAGAACTAAAAAATATTGAGCCTTCGCATTATGAAAATTTTACAAAAAACAATATCGATGAATTAATTGATCTTGATAGATCTATATTTAGCCCTTATTGGCAAAATTCAAGGGCGGCATTTGTAGAAACTCTTGATAGCTGTAATCAAAACTTTTTGTTCAAAGAATATAGCGGAGATAGTCTTATTGGGTATGCGATTTTGGGAGCAACAAGAAACTTTTCATTCTTACAAAGATTTGGAATTAGTACAGAATATCAACACAATGGTCATGGTTCCAAATTGCTTAATAGTGTTCTTAACTTTGCCAAAGAAAAAAAATACATAAATATACGTTTAAATACACAAGAGAATAACGAGGCTGCTAAAGGCCTCTATACAAAACATGGTTTTGAATTTACAAAAACTAATTTCATAATCTTAAGTACTAGTTAGATTTTTAGAACTACATTAATAATTTTTGAACGCTTAATATTAGATATATGGAACAAGAAGATAGTTTTGTAGAATCCGTAGAAAGCTTAATTGAAACTATTAAAAGGTTAGTTGTTAAACCTGTAAAAAGAATTGCAGGGTTTGCATCAATGGGATTTCTGTTGGTTGTTTTGCTTTTAATGGCTTTGGGATTTCTTATTATTGGAATAATAAAAATTATGCAGGGGCTTGGGTTACTTCTTGGAATTAATCCAACAGGCTTTGCTTTTGCCTCAATAGGACTACTCTTCTTAATTATGTCTTTAAGAAATTATTGGAGAAAAAAGTAATGGAAAGTGTAGCAATTATTGGTTCTGGTCCGGCAGGATATACTGCAGGAATTTATGCTGGAAGAGCAAGTCTCTCTCCAGTACTTTTTGAAGGTTTAGAATCTGGGGGTCAGTTGATGTTGACCACAGATGTTGAAAATTATCCAGGTTTTGTCGATGGCATTATGGGTCCTGAATTAATGCAAGTTTTTAAAGGACAAGCTGAAAGGTTTGGAACAGAAATTAAAACAGAAACAATAGATTCAATAGAAAAACTTGATAATGGTTTTAAGCTAACAAGTTCTAAGGGAGAGTACCTGTTTAAATCAGTAATAATTGCATCTGGGGCATCAGCGAGATGGCTTGGAGTAGAAGGTGAAAAAGAATTACAGGGATATGGCGTTTCAGCATGTGCTACCTGTGATGGTTTTTTCTTTAAAGAGAAGATTGTTGCAGTTGTGGGTGGCGGTGATTCTGCAATGGAAGAGGCACTGTTTTTAACAAAGTTTGCATCAAAAGTTTATGTAATACACAGAAGAGACCAGTTTAGAGCAAGCCAAATAATGCAAGACAGGGTACTAAATCATGAACAAATAGAAGTTGTTTGGAACAAAACTGTTGAAAAAATTAATGGTGATGGGAGCGTTTCATCAATTGAGTTGAAAGATGTAGAAAACGAAACAACGAGTGAATTAGAGCTTGATGGAGTGTTTGTTGCCATAGGTCATGATCCAAATGTAAAATTTTTAGACGAGCTTGTAGAACTTGATGAAAAAGGATACATAAAAACTGGGTTCACAACGGAGACAAGCACTTCAGTACCTGGTGTGTTTGCAGCTGGCGATGTAGCAGATTCTTTATACAGACAAGCAATTACTGCTGCTGGTACCGGGTGTCAAGCAGCAATGGATGTTGAGAGATGGCTTGACCACTAATTTAAACTTTACAAAATACTTACAAGAACTTTCAAACGAAGAGTTAGATGATATAAATATAAAACTCAATTCATGTGGTTATCCTGGTTCTAAAAACGTTGAAGAGTTAATCAATCTTGTAGAGTTGTTTATAGAAGATCACAACCTTTCAAAAACTATTTCGAAAGAGCATTTATGGCTTGAACTCTTAAACAATGGTTATGTTTTGGGTGATAGGATTCTTTTATTGTCAAAACCAGTTTTATATGGTTCTGATGTAGAAGAGCTTCAAGAATATCTTTCTAGGTTGGGTTTTTACTCTGAACCGATAAATTCTACTTTTGATAATAATGTAAGTAGATCTGTTAAGTTGTTTCAGGAAAATAGAGGATTGTCCGTTGATGGTACGGTAGGCCTAGAAACTGCAGCTGAAATTAAAAAATTGCTAAGGCCAACAATGAATACTTCTTTGAATGAGGCTGTAAAAACCTTTAAGGGGAGTTCTAGCAATCTTTCAATCTGTTTTGACATAGAAAACCGTGGAGATTATAAAGAACAGATAGGTTTATATCAAAAAATAAAAGACTTCTGTAATGAAAACAACTTAAATATTTCTTTTTCTTCAGAAATCACACAAGACAATGATGAAGAAAACAGTATCGAGTACGTAAACAAAGTTAATCCCACTTTGTTTTTGAGTTTAAGAAACTCTGTAGATTTAAAAGTAAATTTTTTCCAAGGTAAACATTCATCAAGTTCAATTGGTGAAAGAATCTCAAGAAAGATTGAATCCTCAATGGGGTTTGTTGCAGAGGGCAGGTCTTTGTCTGTTTTAAAAAATACTAAATCTGTCACTTTAGTAATAAATGGTAATTTTTACCAATATGCAATAATCGATTTACTTTCTTGCATTCTTGAGGAATTAAAAGAAATTTATAAAGATTAAGAGATTTTTTTTATAAACGAATCAAGGTCTTCTTTTGAATTTAATGTAAAACTTATTTTTGTTTTATTTTTGCTTTTTTTAAATGTGACCTTCGTTCCAAGTAGATTTTCCAACATATTTTTATAATGATAAGACTCTTCATCTGCGTTAGTACTGTGGAGTTGACGAACTTTTTCTTCCACATCTCTACTAGAAAGATTTAATGCAATTATATCTTTCAGCATCTTATCTTGAACGCTGTGCTCTAAAACTATAATTGGTTTGATCTGGCCAAACGAGACCTCTTCATTACTTAAAGCGTTTTGAGCATTTGGGCTTAGGTTAGAAATTCTAAGCATGTTAGAAATATGAGGTCTACTTTTACCAACTAAAAAGCCTATTTCATCGTTAGAAAGTTCATAGTTTTCTTTTAGATTTTTATAAGCCAAAGCCTCTTCAATTGAATTTAACTGGCTTCTTTGAATATTTTCAACTATTCCGAGAACTGCTGCATCTCTTTGACTTACGTCCTTTATAAGACAGGGAACAGATTCTAATTTAAGCATTTTAGATGCTCTCAGTCTTCTCTCGCCGGCAATCAGTTCATATTGATTGTTTTCAAGCTTCTGAACAATAAGTGGTTGGAGTATTCCATTTTTAGATATCGAATCTCTTAATTCCTCTAATTTTTTTTGGTCAAACTTTTTACGGGCCTGGGTTGGACTCTCCTTAATAGAGTCAATATTCACATTTTTTATCACAAGATCTTTAGTATCGCTATTGGTTATTAGGTCGCTTAAAGTACGTTTCATAATCCCACTTTTTCAAAAATTTCTTCGGAAAGCTCAATAAATTCAAGCTTTGCTTTGCTGTTTTCATTGAAATCAAGCACGGTCTTAGAATAGAATGGGCTGTCAGCTATTTCAGTTAATTGGGAAATTTTTGAATTAAAAAGTTTGTCAGCCAATAAAAACCTGAGTTCGTTTTCAAAGGACTGAAAGCTTGATCTTCTAGTGTCAACTTGGTTTAAAACAACACCTAAAAATATAGGGTCCGCTTTGATAACGTTATTTATTGTTTCCTTTGCAAAATCCATTGCTTGAGAAACTCCTTCTACAGCTAAAAATTCAGGTTTTGATGGTATCAAGTAATAATCACTTATTGTTAAAGACTCTTGTGTTAAAGAGCTTATCGTTGGTGGGGTATCAATCAAAATTAAGTCAAAGCCCTTTTCCCTAAAAAAGTTTTTATGTTTCATGAGTTTTGATCCACCTATAATTTTTTCATTACTGTGCTTAGTTATTGATTTATTTGAAGGAATCAAATAAAGACTTTCAGAAACTTTCATAATTTCTTTATCTAGCCTGTTTTCAAATAAATCTGTTGTGTTTAGCGCTTCTTTAGAGTTTTTATCAAAATTTAGGTATGTTGATACATTTCCTTGAGGATCGGTATCTATCAATAGAGTTTTGTGGCCTTTGTGTGAAAGTAGTTTTCCTAAATTTACAACAAAAGTTGTTTTACCAACTCCACCTTTTTGGCACAATATTGTAATAACCTTCACTTAACATTTATAACATCAATGTGTCTTATGTTTGTTGAATTAATGGTGAATTTTTCTTGTTTCACGTGAAACTTTTCTTTATTTTCGTTTAAATTTTCTCCGTTTGAAGAGACTATGTATGTTACGTTTTTTAATTGTTTTATGTTTTTCAAAACGTCTTTTGATGAGATAAAGCAGCGAGAAATGTACGTGTTGTTATCTGTTAAAACTGCATCAGCACTCTCATTAAGAACTTCAACATTTTCTAAATTTAATATATTTTTTAGCCTTTGAAGTTCAAAAGCTCTACTTTCGCTTATGTCGACAAGCGTGAATAATTTGTTTGGGTTAGTTAAAGCAATAGGAATTCCAGGAATTCCACCGCCTGTGCCTAGGTCATATATATTTTTATCATTATTTTTAATATTTTGCAGTATTTTTCCAAAATACAACGAGTGGACTATGAATTCGTCCCATATGTACTGCAAGGGCTTTTCACTTATTAATCCATTGTTTATGCCTGTTTTGCACAACCAGTCATGATAGCTTTTGAGCCTTTCAAGATAGTTTTTGTACTCATTACCCCAATCTGGAATTTGGGGCTCGAAGGTCATTCTTCCTCTTCAGGAGCAAAAACAACAGATCTATACGGCTCTCTACCTTCAGAATAAGACCTAATTCCGTCAAACGTTGCCGCGGCGTCGTGGAGTGTTTTTCTATCAACAGAGTTCATTGGCTCTAACATAACTTCTTGTTTGTCTTCAAGAATTTGTTTACTCAATCTTTCTGCATATATTGTCAGCGCTTCTTTGCGTTTTGTTGCATAATCAGCGACATCAAGCCTAAGTCTTGTTCCGGCGCCTGTTTTTCTTTGTACTACAGTTCTTGTCAGCTCGTGTATAGATCTTATAATAAAACCTTTTTCTCCAACTAATGCCTCTGTTTGTTCTCCTATTACATTCACAATTAGATTTTCGTCTTCTAGTGTGCCTTCTACTTTTCCATCAAGTCCAAAAGACTTTACCAAACCTTCTAAAAAGTTAATAGAAACCTTCAACTGTTCATCTTTATCGGCCTCTATACGCGGCTTTTTAGGAGAATATTGTTTTTTGTACCCGTTTTTATTACCGTTATTTCTTTTATTTTTGTTGTTATAGTTTCTAGAACCTCCGTTCCTTACAGAAATCCGAACAAGTGCTTTAGTTCCACCCACGCCAAAAACACCGCCTTCTGGTTCTCTTAAAATATTTATATTTGCTTGCGTTGCATCTTCAAGGTTTAGTTCGTTTAATCCTGCTTTAATTGCGTCATCTATAGATTTTGCTTCAACCTCTACCCACTTGTTGTTAGCCATTACTTTCTCCTTCTTTTTTTGCGGTTTTTACGAGAATTTTCTTGAACAGGGTTTTGTTGTTGTTCCTCGTTTTCTTTTTTGTTTTCTTCTTTTTTATTAGTTTCTTTATCATCAAGCTTTACAATCAATGCTTGTTGCCCAATACGAAATATATTTCCTGTTAGAAAGTAGACAACTAAACCTGTTGGTAAAGTCCAAGAAATAAATCCGAAAAATAAAGGCATGACTTTTCCTACCATTTGCATTTGTTGTGCTTGAGGATTGTCGCTTTTTCCAGTCTTCTTAGTTATCTGATTCTGCTGATATAAAGCAGTAAGAATAACCAATAAAATCAGCACTAAATAAGGAACTCTTTCAATCCACTCAACAACTTCTGAGGGTGGAATTTGGAGATCCATATTGAAAAATTTAAGGCTCGTACTGACAGCTAGGCTGTTTGAAAGGTTAGATGAGCTTGGTATAAAAGCCAAAGGCTCTCTTAGAACTCTAAAAAGAGCAAACCATATAGGCATTTGAACTAAAAGTGGAAGTATGCAACCAAGGGGATTAATGCCTTTTTCTTTATACATTGCAGCCATTGCTTTGTTGAGTTCTTCTTTGTTGTCTTTGTATTGTTTTTGAAGTCGTTTTATGTCTGACTGAGCATCTTGCATTCTCTTTGTTGATCTAGTTTGTCTCAGTGTAAGTGGGAAAATTATTACGTTAATTATTATTGTCAAAATGACAATTGAATATCCATATGATGCTGTGTAGTCATAAACATAAGAGAGTAAATACCCTATAGCAAGCGCAAATGGTTCTAATATTGCCAATTTTTACCAATTTTCTTATATATTGGGTTGCAAATGAATATTCTTCTGAAAATAACTGAAACAGTCCTAATCAACCCATTTTTTTCAAAACTATCAACGATAACACTTGTACATGATGGGTAGTACATGCAGTTGCCCCCACCTAAACCAAATAATGCGAGTAGAGACCTTGATCCTTGAATAAAAAACTCTAATATTTTCATTCTTTTTTAGAGTAAGGGGTGAGACTTAAAAATCTTCAAAATTTCAGATGATGTTAGGTTTGACGAATCTTTATTTCCAACAACTAAAATGTCCAGATTTTTATTCTCTGATAGGCTCCTTACTGCTTCCCTTATCCTTCTTTTAAACTTATTTCTGTTAACTGCATTTGCATGCTTGCTTGAAATACTTATTCCAAGTCTTGAAGAGGTTGTACCGTTTTCTTTAACAAAAACCTTTAGGCCTTTTGAGGCTATACAAAGTTCTTCTTTTTTCAGGTTATCAAAATGATTTTTTTTATTCAGCGAAGTGAACTTCACACTCACTACCTAGGCAGACAGAATTTTACGACCCTTTTTTCTTCTTCTTTTAAGAATTTCGCGTCCTGCTCTTGTACGCATTCTTGATCTAAAACCGTGTTTTCTGCTTCTTTTTCTATTACTAGGTTGATATGTTCTTTTCATTTAATACCTGTTTGTAAGAATAAATGAAGAAATTAATTAAACAAAACAAAATAAATTTTATTTTTAACTAGTTCGCGAAAAAGATTTTTAGCTCGCGAAAAACAAATTAACTAGCTTTAACAAACAACTTTATTAATAATTAATGTTTATTAATTGTTTAGGGTTTTACTCAATGTTTATTGAGGTTTTTCAAAGTTTTAAACACTTTGTGAAATTTTAATCTGTTTTTCACACTCTATGAAAATCTTGTTTAGGTAATTAAGTTTATATCTGGTTATGGGGAGTAGGGAAAATACTGTATTGCTTGAAGAGTTTAAAGCTTTATTAGAAAAGTCTTTGACCAACAAGACAGATAGATATTGGTTAGATCAGGTTGGCTTTGAAATAAATGATGAGAACGACCTTTGTATTGTTGTTTCATCTGATTTTATAAAATCAGCTATTGAGAAAAAGGTCTATTCAAAAATTAAGTCAGTATATCAACTTAAATATAACAGCAAAGCTAATTGTGTTTTTGTTGTTGATAAAAACTTTCAAAAAACAAGTGTATATGAAAGGTCAAGCGTTGAAACAACCGTAGTTGAGAAAAAACAAGATGATATTGTTGCTGAGACTTATTATGATTTGTCCTTTTTTGATGAGCTTTTTGTTGGTGGTTGTAATAATCTGGCAATAACAGCAGCTAAAAATGTCGTTATAGCACCCGGTAAACGGTTTAATCCACTTTTTGTTTATGGTAAACCGGGTGTTGGAAAAACCCATCTTTTGAAAACTATTGAGTCGTCAAGTAATTCCTCTTTCTATATTGACTCGGAATCTTTTCTTGAGTCATATATTTCCGGTATAAAAAATAATGATATTGACAACTTTAAAAAGAGAATTAGGTCTGTAGACATTTTATTAGTAGATGATATTCAGTTTTTTGTAGGCAAAAAAGGTGTTTCTGAAGAGCTTTTTCATACAATTAACTATTTTTTAAACAATTCAAAGTCTGTGGTTTTAGCATCCGACCAGAAACCCCAAGAACTTAATGGTTTTCCGGATCGTTTGGTTTCTAGAATTTTAAACGGACTAGTAACAGATATAGAAAAACCTGATAGGGAAATTTTTTCTGAAGTCTTAAAAAAGAACAATATTGAATTTGAAGGTTTGTTGTTTTCTAAAAATGATTTAGAAATGTTACTTTCATTGGACTTTCAAAGCTTTAGAGAAATAAATGGTGTTGTTAACAATCTAATTATTAACAAACAAACTGGTGTAAGTAACAACAAATACATATCCGAGCTCGTTTCAATGTATAGCAACAACAAGATAATGGAGTTGACTCCGGAGTTTATTCTAAAATACTGTTCAGAGGTTTATCAGGTTGACGAAAGGCTTGTTCTTTCAAAAAACAGAAGTGAACTTGTAAGCAACGCTAGGCACCTGTTTATTTATTTGATGAGGAAACATACTGAGTACTCCTTAAACCAAATTGGTTTATACGTAGGGAACAGATCTCACTCAACGGTTCTCTCTTCTATAAAGAAAGTCGAAGGTTCAAGTTTGTTTAAAAAAGAAGTTAACATTTTCAACAACAAAATAGACAATAACTTAACAAAGTTTGTTGGTGTTTAGAATGTTGAAAACTACTAATGTGTTTTTAAAGCCTTTTAAGGTGTTTTCTGTTTTTTTAAACACTTTAAACAGCTTTATTATTGTTATATGTATAGAAGAACAAGAGGTGTTTGTTGAAATTTAAAACAACAACCAAGAGTATAAAAGAATATGTTTTAACAGTGTCAAAAGCTGTTGATATTAAACCCTCCACCCCAGCACTCCAAGGTCTTTATATAAAAAATAAAGAAAACCTTTGTGAGTTAACAGGGTCTGATCTGGACCTAGTTATAAAAGCCAGTTTTGAAGTAGAGTCTATTGTCGACGGAGAATGCCTCGTTAATGCAAGAATTTTTTCAGAAGTGGTAAGGAAACTACCTTCAGGAGAAGTTATCTTTTCAGACATAGGGAACGAGATCAAAGTAGAAACAAAAAAAACAGAATACAGGCTTAGAAAACTAGATCACTTAACTTATCCCAAAACACTACTAGAAGAACAACACAACATCTCTGAAGGTAAACAACTTAAAACAACAAACCTTTTTGATGCACTAAAAAAAGTAGGTGTAGCAGCCTCTCCAGAGGGAGGAAAACCAATACTCACAGGAGTCTTCTTTGATAACGAAAACAACGAAACAAACCTCGTTTCAACCGACAGCTACAGGCTTGCAATCAATACCGTTTTTGACCTTCCCATTTCCGACGCAGGAATTGTTTCATTTAGGTCTTTAAACGAAACAATAAAAATATTTGAAGACAGCGAAGAAGAAATAAACATAAACTCAACAGAAAGAGAACTTCACTTTTACAACAAAAGATATTACACATCAGTGAGAAAACTAGAAGGAACGTTTCCAGAGTATAAAATGTTGTTTCCTAAAGAAAATCTTTTTTCAATAGAAGTTGATAAAAAATCTATATTGGAATCACTAGACAGATCAACTGTTGTTGCAGAGGGTTTTATACCTGTAACCCTTAAGGTAGTGGATGACAAAACCCTTAACATCTCGTCTACTAATAAAGATATTGGTGGAGGCAACGAAGTGGTAGACATAAAAATATTAGGACTTGAAGTAGGGGACGTTTCTGGTTTTGAAACATCGTTTAACCCAAACTATCTAATTCAAGGCATTGAAGTTTTGGAAGGAAACAAAGCTTATCTGAGGTTTTCTGGAAATGACAAACCAGCTGTCATTCAAGGAGAAGAAGAACACTATAAGTATTTATTAATGCCTGTTAGAACTAATCAATAAATGTTCAACAAAGAACCCCAAAAAATCAATCCAAACGATTCAGGTATTGACTTTTCAAAATCCGAAAAGATTAGAAAACACTTTAAAAACCAGAAAACCAACCTTTACAGCGAAATAATACCGGGACCAGTTGTTGGGGATGAGTTAATCCTCTATGTTGACTCAAAAAGATTGAAAAATCTAATAGAACTACAACAAGAAAAGCTATTAATTGATATAGAAAAAAATACAAAAATAAAGTTAAAAAAACTGAATATTCAAGTAGATAATAACCAGCAATAATCAGCAAATCTAGTAAAATAAGAGTTCAGCAAGGGGCTGTAATATAAGCAAAAAGAAGCGTATCTTGGAGATAGTTCGTGTCTAAAAAAGATTCAAATAATAGTTACGATTCAAAAGATATAAAAATTCTTGAGGGTCTAGAAGCAGTTAGAAAGCGCCCTGCAATGTATATTGGATCTACAGGTCCAAATGGATTACACCACCTAATTTGGGAAGTTTTAGACAACTCTGTTGATGAAGCTATGGCTGGAAGATGTTCTAAGATAAAAGTTAGTCTAGAAAAAAATGGCTCAGTTACTGTTGAAGACGACGGAAGCGGAATACCAGTAAAACCGCACCCCAAAACAAAAATATCTGCACTCACAACAGTATTAACAACACTTCATGCTGGTGGAAAGTTTGAATCGGGAGCCTATACCGTTAGTGGTGGATTGCATGGAGTTGGAATATCTGTTGTTAACGCTTTATCAAAATACGTTAAAGTAGAGGTTCAAAGAGACGGTCATTTTTGGAATCAAGACTTTGACTTGGGAAAACCAAAATCCAAAATCAAAAAAGGAAAAATTTCAAAAAAAACAGGTACAAAAGTTAACTTTTTAGCAGATTCAGAAATATTTGATGAGACTCAAACATATGATTACAACATAGTTGATGAAAGACTTAGACAAACCGCATTTCTTAACAAAGGTTTGAAAATAACACTTGTTGATAACAGGGTTAAGCCACCTACAAAAGAAGAATATCACTATAAAGGTGGCCTCACAGATTTTGTTGAGTATTTAAATGACGGTTTTGATCCACTACATCAAAAAATAATTTCTTTTTCAGACCAAACAAAAGATTCAGAAATTGAGGTTGCACTCCAATGGAAAAACGAAGACGACGTAACAATAAAAAGCTTTGCTAACAACATACACACCCTAGAAGGTGGCACTCATGAAGAAGGGCTAAGAACAGCTGTTACCAAAGCAATTAATGACTTTGCAAAAAAAAGAAATCTTCATTCGGACATATCTTTAACGGGAGACGACATAAGAGAAGGGCTTACAGGCGTGGTATCTGTAAGAGTAAAAGAACCACAATTCGAGGGACAGACAAAAACAAAATTAGGAAATACTGAAATGAAATCAAGGGTTCAAGTCCTAATTAATGAAGAATTTCCAAAATGGTTAACCAAAAACACCAAAGAGGGTAGAGCAATAGTAGAAAGATGCGCAGTTGCTGCAAAAGCAAGAATGAGTGCAAAAAAAGCTAGAGAGCTCACCAAGCGTAAAAGCATTTTAGAGACCTCAGGTCTTCCAGGAAAACTTGCAGACTGTTCTTCAACAGACCCAACAGAAAGTGAGTTGTTTATTGTAGAAGGAGACTCAGCAGCTGGTCCTGCTAAACAAGCACGAGACTCAAGAGTTCAAGCAATTCTGCCAATCAGGGGAAAGATTATAAACGTTCAAAAAGTTACAGAAAACAGAGCACTTCAAAATGAAGAAATAAGCGCACTTATTAAAGCTATTGGTACCGGTATAAAGCTTCAGTTCAACGAAGAAGAGTCAAGATATGACAAAATAATATTTTTAACAGATGCTGATGTTGACGGTGCACATATTAGAACACTGCTTCTTACGTTCTTTTTTAAATTTATGCCAGGTTTGATAACAAGCGGAAAAGTCTGGATATCAGAACCACCGTTATATCGAGTAAAAGCATCATCAGGAATAACATACCTAAAAGACGACGAAGCACTAAATAAATTTAAAAAAGAAAACAAAAACAAAAAGTTTGATATAAGCAGATTCAAAGGGTTGGGAGAAATGAACGCTGGGGAGCTGTGGGACACCGCAATGAATCCTGAGACTAGAACCCTAATTAAAGTTACGCTTGCAGACGCTAAAGGTGCGATGGCAAAAGCTTCTGACATGTTTGAAATTTTAATGGGAAATGATGTTTCAAAAAGAAAACTTTTTATTGAAAAGAACGCTAAAGACGTGAGGTTTCTCGACGTATAATGCCAACTAAAAAACCACCATCAAAAAAACCAGCAGCTAAAAAACCAGCAGCTAAAAAACCAGCAGCTAAAAAATCTATAAAAGAAGAAAAAAACACTGACAACACATCAAACGGAACTATTGCTGTAGAAGACGAAATATCGAAGTCTTTTTTAGACTACGCAATGTCTGTAATTGTATCAAGAGCCTTGCCAGATGTTAAGGACGGTTTAAAGCCAGTTCAGAGAAGAATTTTGTATTCTATGTATGAAACGGGTATAAGACCAACAGGTCCATTTAGAAAATGTTCAAAAGTCGTTGGTGATGTAATGGGTAATTATCACCCTCACGGCAATGATGCAATTTATGGAACACTAGTAAGGCTTGGACAAAACTTTAGTACAAGATACCCACTTATCGAGCCCCAAGGCAACTTTGGAACACCCGACGATCCACCCGCAGCTATGAGATACACAGAGTCACGAATGTCATCTCTCTCATCACAATTATTGGATGGAATTGATGAGGACACTGTAAATTTTGAACCAAACTATTCAGGCGAAACATCAGAGCCTAAAGTTTTACCTGCAAGATTTCCAAACCTCCTTGTTAACGGTGCAGAAGGAATTGCTGTAGCAATGGCAACAAATATGCCGCCATATAACCTTAGAGAGATAACAGAAGCTGTTAAATACACTGTTGAAAACAAGGATGTAAAACCAAAAGACTATCTAAAAATAATTAAAGGACCGGATTTCCCAACGGGTGGTCTTGTTGTCGATACACCAACAATTAAAGAAGCAATATTAAAAGGAAGAGGATCAATCAAAATAAGAGCTGTTGCTGATGTAGAAGAACTAGGCAGAGGTAGGTCTGCAATAGTTGTTAAAGAATTACCCTACCAAGCATCTACAGACCGAATTATGGAAAAAATTGCAACACTTGTTCAAGACAAGAAACTCCTGGGAATTTCTGATCTTAGGAACGAAAGCAGTGACAGGAACGGAACAAGATTAGTTGTCGAGCTAAAAAGAGATGCAGTTCCACAAGTGGTACTTAATCAACTTTTTAAACAAACTCAACTACAAGACACTTTTTCCGTAAACTCAGTAGCTCTTGTTGAAGGAGTTCCAAAAGTACTTTCAGTTCCTGAGTTAATTAAATATTATATTGATCATCAAATCGATGTAATACAAAGAAGAACAAAACACAGACTACAAAAAGCCGAAAACAGACTCCATATAGTAGAAGGCTTGCTTCTGGCTTTAAAAAAGATTGACCAAATTATTAAAGTCATAAAAGCCTCAAAAGATGTAGACACAGCAAGAAAATCTTTAATGACAAAATTTAAACTTAGTGAGATACAGGCTTCTCACATATTGGATATGCCCCTTAGGAGACTAACCGCGCTTGAAATGGAAAAACTAGAAGAAGAAAAAAAAGACCTAAAAGAAACAATCAAAGAACTAACTTCAATTTTAAAAAGTCGAGCAAAACAAGATAAGATTTTAATCGAAGAACTAGAAGCAATTACCGACAAGTTTGGCGACGAAAGAAGATCAAGAATTGTTCCAGACGTTGGAGAGGTTTCAATAGAAGACCTTATTGAAGATGAAGAAATCATTGTATCTGTATCGGCAAATGGATATGTAAAATCTGTACCATCAACTTCATACAAAAAGCAAGGCAGAGGCGGCAAAGGAGTTAAAGCTGCTTCATCAAATGAAGATGTCATAGAGCACCTTCTTTCTACTTCTGTACACTCATATCTTTTATTCTTTACAGACCGCGGAAAAGTATATCGGGCCAAAGCACATGAAATTCCAAAAACCAACAGAACAGCAAAGGGTTCTTTAATTCAAAATGTTCTTTCGATGGGACAAGACGAAAAGGTGCAAGCAATTATTGACACAAGAGACTACGAAACTGAGAAGTTTTTACTAATAATGACAGAAAAAGGAACAGTTAAAAAATCTAGCTTTAAGGATTTTGATTCGAATTACAAATCCTTACAAGCAATAAAACTAAAAGACGAAGATAGGGTTGTTTCTGTAAAAACGACCTCTGGCAAAGAAGATGTCATACTTGTTTCTCAAAACGGGCAAGCAATTAGATTTGATGAGACCAACCTTAAACCCCAAGGAAGAACAGCAATGGGTGTGAGGGGAATAAAACTTAGAGAGGGAGACAAGGTTGTAGGTGCAGCTACCTCTAGAGATGAAACTCTCCTATTTATTACAGCTAAGGGATATGGGAAACGTACGAAACTTGATGAATTTAGAAGAGCAGGAAGAGGCGGCATGGGAGTGAAAGCTCTTAAAATTACGGAAAGTAAAGGAAATTTAGTTGGAGCAAGGTCTGTAGATGAAGATACCGAGGTTATGCTTATGAGTACAGGCGGTACTGCAATAAGATGTGCAGTAAAGCAAATAAAACAAATGAGTAGATCAGCACAAGGAGTAAGGGTTATGAAGCTGTCTTCTGAAGAAGAAGTTTCAGCTTTCATACCTATAAAGAGCTAAAAATGGTCAGAGTAAACAGAGTAAGAAGAATAATCAGAAAAATAGACCCTTGGACCGTATTAAAAGTCACGCTAGTACTTAATTTTGTTGTTGCATTAACTGTGGTGCTTGGATTATCAATAATGTGGGTTTTATTGGTTAACGCAGGAGTTCCACAAGGCCTTGAAGATATTGCAAGAAGACTGGCGCTTCTTGATCAAGATGCCTCGCTTGTCGGAAATATTGAAACACTCTTTACAAGTGTAGTTTCTTTAGCAGCAGTTTATATGCTGACCCAAACAGCCCTCGCTACTATCGGCGCCTTTTTCTACAACCTCGTTTCAGACCTTGTTGGGGGTATTGAAGTGGTTGTATTAGAGGAGTCTCATTTAGAAACACCTCAGAAGACAACAAAAGAGGAATTTAAAACTCAGAAAAAAAACGAACAAAAAGAAACAGTTCTGATGTCGATTGTAAATTCAATTAAAAAGGTGAGACAAGAATCCTCAGAAGAGGCAAGTTTGCCTAATGAAGATTTACCAAGACCAGACGTCCCAAGAGATATTGAAGAACCTACTCTTATGGATGCATTAAAAAACACAGAAAACGAAGAAGACGAAGAAAACTAATCTGCTACTATTTATCAAGAATAATGGAGCGAAGTTAGTGAAAATCTAACACTGTCCCGCAACTGTAATTCGAAAGATAAGTCAGGTCGCCTTCATTATTGTTAAGACAACAGTCCTCGAGAGAAGGAATGAAGTTTCTATAAATTCTTGAAGTTTCTTTATTTTCTCAAGGTAAGAAAGGAAAATATGAAAACGAAACTTATTATTCTTGCCTTGTTTGTATCAATGTGTTCAAATCAAGCGCAAGAAAAGAATGAAGTAAAAATTATTTCATTGTCTACAACCCACACTGAAATTATTCAATCATTAGGTGCAGAAAATACATTAATTGCTGTTGATGCTTTTTCTGAAGTTGACTTCCCAGTCCAAAGAATTGACGCATACACAGTCACAGCTGAAGAACTCGCACCCCTTGATGCAGATATGGTAATAGTTGCTTTTGATTTCAATGGCATTATTGAAGGATTGGAAGCACAAGAGATTAACCATATCCTTTTACCTCCTGCTAGAAATCTTGAAGATGTGTATTCTCAGATTCAAATTATTGGAGAATTAGTAGATAAAAAAACTGTTGCAGAAACACAAATAAGAGATATGAAGCTTGCAATTAATAGAATCATAAGCAATTCAAATTATGAAAATATTACCGTATATCACGAAATTGGTTATTCCTATGGAATTTATAGTGTAAATGCAAACTCATTAATTGGAGAAATTTACAACTCACTTGGAATTATAAATATTGCTAACTCCGAGGAGGATCCTTTCGGAAGCGGATACCCCGCATTAACTGAAGAAATGGTAATAGAAGCAAACCCCGACTTTATTGTTGTAGGACACTCTGACTATTTAAATAAAGACCTTTCAATTAGAGATGGTTGGGAAAACATAAATGCAGTTCAGAGTTCCAATGTATATTTTTTGGATGATACATTAGCCAGCAACTGGGGAACAACAACGCTAGAGCTTGTTGAAACTTTATCAGCTACTTTTGAAGAAAGTGCTGAAACCAACCCATATTCAGACTATTTACTATTAGTATCATTATTGTTTTTAGTAATTATGCTATTTGTACTCACACGAGACAGTACAAGGGCAAAAGTATAAAGGAGAGTTCATGAAAGGGTATTCAAACGACTTATACATTCTTGCATTTGACCACAGAGGCACACTAACAAAAGGTCTTCTTGGTGTTGAAGGCAGAGCTCCGACCGAGGATGAAGTTTCTCGTGTATCTTCCATGAAAGACATTATTTTTGACGGTTTTCTTGAAGCACAAAACAAAGGTATAAATGGAGGAGATCCAGCAATTCTTGTTGATGAGACTTTTGGTCTTCAAGTTCAAGAAAAAGCTAAAGAAATGGGAATAAAGTTTGCAGCCCCCGCTGAAAAGTCAGGACAAAAGATTTTTGACTTTGAATACGGTAGTGATTTCGGTGAAAAAATAAAAGAAGTGAATGCAGATTTTGTAAAGATACTTGTACGTTGGAATCCTAGTGACGATTCTTATACTAGACAGGTTCAAGGTGAAAGAATAAAAACTCTTTCAGACTGGCTAGATGAAAACGAAAGAAAGTTTCTTTTAGAGTTTTTAGTGCCTGCGACTGAAGAACAGCTAGCAAGTGTAGATGGAGACCAGGCTAAATATGACTCTGAGATAAGACCTAAGCTTGCCATCCAGGTTGTTGAGGAAATGAGGGAAAAAGGTGCTGATCCAGATATATGGAAGATTGAAGGCCTAGACACCGTTGAAGACAATGAAAATGTTTCAAAAGTTATTAAAGATGGCGGAAGAGAAGATGTAATTGCAGTTGTTCTGGGAAGAGGAGCGAATGATGAAAAAGTTAATGAATGGCTCAGAGCAGGCTCATCTGTAGATGGCTACAAGGGATTTGCAATTGGAAGATCAATATTTTGGAACTCACTTAAAGGTTGGCACAGTGGTGATAAATCCAGAGAAGAAGCAGTTTCAGAAATTGCCAATTCTTATTTAAGCTTTATTTCGGTATATCAAAACGGGAGTTAGAAAATGCCACTAGGCAAAGCAGTTATTGGACAATCAGGCGGTCCAACAGCTGTCATAAACAGATCACTAGTGGGCTTTATTAAAGAAGCAACTAAATCAGATTTTGATGAAATCCTAGGAGCAAAGCACGGACTAGAAGGAATGCTCAATGAAGATTTTGTAGATCTTTCAAATCTCTCTGAAGCACAACTTTATGGCATTGGAAAAACACCTGCTGCAGCTTTAGGTTCAGTAAGAAAAAAGCCTACTGATTCAGATATAGAAAAACTTGTTTCAATATTTGAACAACAGAATATCAGAAACTTTTTCTACATAGGAGGTAATGATTCGGCTGAAACAGCTAATTTAGTTTCTGAAGGGGCAAAATCTATAGGATATGAAATGAAAGCATTCCATATACCTAAAACAATTGACAATGATTTACGTGAAACAGACCATTGTCCCGGATACGGTTCAGCAGCTCGATTTGTAGCTCATGCTTTTCAGGGCGATGATGCAGACAACAGGAGTCTCAGAGGTATTAAAATAAACGTTTTAATGGGCAGACATGCGGGGTGGCTTACTGCTGCAAGTACCTTGGGGAAATCTACCGAAGAAGATGGTCCGCATTTAGTATATGTCCCTGAAAAAGTGTTCAACATTGAAACCTTTTTGAAAGAAGTTAAAGAAGTATATGATTCGCTTGGAAGGTGTGTAGTTGCTGTTTCTGAAGGAATTCACAACGAAGATGGTGAATATTTTCTTCAAACATATGCTAGCGAAACAGGCTCTGGACTGGCAGGAAAAAAAGATAGCCATGGGAACATCCAACTTTCAGGCTCAGGTGCGCTAGGTGATACATTAACAAATATAGTTTCGCAACATATTGATGGTGCAAGAGTTAGGGCGGACACCTTTGGTTATTTACAGAGATCATTTTTAGCCGATGTATCCGATATAGACGCTGAAGAAGCTGAGAGGGTTGGACACCATGCTGTGGTTTCTTCAAAAGAATTACAGAGTGGATCGGTAGTTCTTAAAAGACAACTGTCAGAAACATACCACTGCGATGTTGATGTTGTAGATTTGAGCAAAGTCGCTAAACACACAAAAGACATGCCTAAGGAATTTTTAGACGAATCCAAACCATATGTTACAAATGACTTTTTTGAATATGCCATGCCGCTTACCGGCGGAATACAACCAAAAACCCAAATATTTGTTTAAGTGTCAAAAATAAAACTATCAAAAGACCAATTTGAAGTTTTTTGGGAGGCAACAGTTCGATACTACGAACTAGATCCTCAAGGAGTAATGCACAACGCTAATCACGTCGCATTTTTTGATCAAGCAATTACTGCCTATTTTAAGCATGTTAATTACGACTACTTGAGCGATATCGAAGAGACAAAAAAAGATTTTCACACCGTACAGGTGTTAGTTCAGTACAACAAACCTCTTTACTTTGATCAAGATATAGAAATTGGCGTCAAAGTAAAAGAAATAGGGAATTCGAGCATGACTTGGATTATGGGAATGTTTCTAAAAGAAGCAGGGGATTTAGTTAGCTCTTGCGAGGCTGTTCATGTCTACACAGATCAAACTACAATGAAGCCAACACCCATTACTGAAGAACTTAAAGCAAAACTGAAGTTTAATTAATCACCTCTTAAGCTGTAATATTGTTCATATGAATCAAAGAAGATATGATATTGATGCATTGCGATCCATAGCAATGTTTCTTCTTATTTTTTATCATCTCGGAATTTCATTCACTTTGATTGCTCCACAAATACTCTTTGTTCAGAACAAAAGAATGTCAGGGGGTGTATGGCCGTTATTAAACATCATGAACAACTGGAGAATACCCCTTGTTTTCTTAATTGCAGGAGTCGCTCTAAGGCTTTCATTTAGCAAAAGAACTAAGATGCAGATATTCAAAGAGAGAGGAAAAATCCTTATCTTACCCTGGTTATTTGGAACTCTTGTATTTTCAACCTCTTCTGCTTTGATTGTCGGAAGATATTATAACTATTGGTGGCTAGACGAAATTAGCGAAGCTGTTTTCTTTGTTTTAGAGTATGACGGGCTACATCTATGGTTTTTGATTAATATTTTTGTTTACTGCATAGTTCTTATTCCGATTTTGAATTTTATCTCAAAAGAAAACTTTATTGCTTCATTACTCAACAAACCTGGAGGCATATTTTTATTCGCAATTCCCATAATAGCTGAGGGGCACCTATTGAATCTATCAAGGTTTAAAACTGAAACATATGGAGATTATTACAACTCATATGCGCTTACAGACCATGGTTTTCTACTTGGCTTTCTATGGTTTTTTATAGGAATAATTCTCACTTCTCAGGGGGATGCATTTTGGGAATCGAATAAAAAAAATTGGCGGTTACATCTAGGATTAGGTGCAACATCATATTTTTACAGATTTTTTAACAATTTCCTTGAAGACTACGCCTTAGACAACAGGCTGATAGCTTTTGAGTCTTTTAATTTTATTTTTGCACTTCTCGGCATTGCTGCAGTTTACCTAAACAAAGATTCACCACAATTAACATATTACAAAACAGCTGTTTATCCTGTATATATTGTTCACCTGCCGGTACAAATGGCAGTCATGTATTTTTTTGCTGGATCAAACATTCATCCAATAATAAAATTTCCAATTGCTTTATTTTTAATTTGTTTCTTATCTCTAACTATTTACCATGCTGTAAAAAATATCAAACTATTAAGACCCTTGTTTGGTTTAAGGAATAAATAAATTTGAAAAAAGTAAATCTTTTAATTTTTATTCTTTTTATAAACTTATGCTCAACAACCAGTAATGAAGGAGTAGCTTCTCTAACAGATACCACGACCACTTCTTTAGTAATTGCAGAAGAAGACTATCCGATTGTTTTAACTCAATGTTTAAATAAAGAAAAGGGTTACAACATTGCAACCCCTTTTGATATACAAGACTTGAAAACAACTATTAGTCAATTAAGTAATACTAAAGATGAGGAATCACAGTTAGGAGAAGACATTAATTATTGTATAAATAAATATAATCTGTGGTCAGATTCATCTTCATCAAACCCAGATGATCTTGCAAAACTATATGATGAAAATCTTCAACTAGCGAAATGTTTAAGAGAAAAAGGCATCAACGTCTCAGACCCAACTCAACAAGAACCTAAAATAGATTTAAGTGAATTAGATAAATCAAAAGAGGAAATTTCTCCATTATTAAAAGAGTGTGGATATGGTGAATTAGGATATGAAAAATAATTGCTTAATAATCTTTATGTCTATTTTGATTGCTGCGTGTTCAGCTCCAGATAGTTCACAAGGTGTAGTTTCCATAGAAGATCTATCTACAGTCACTACAGTTACAACAATTGTAGAAAATATTATTGAAGACAATTTATCACCTGAAGATGCCCAGCTTTTAATGGCAAGATGCTTAAGGGACAATGGCTATGACGTCAAAGATCCAAAAAATGATCAAGGTCTTAGAAGTGTTTTAACGCCAATTTTTCTTGCAGCTAATGAAAAAGGAAGAACACAACTTTTTGAGACTATTCAAGCATGTGCAGAAGAAAACAATATACCATTAGGAGATAACGCAGATTTTGAAAATCCAGAAGATGTTGCAGATAGGCTCGATACAGAACTTGAGTTTGCTCAATGTTTGAGGGAAAAAGGTATAGAGGTTGAAGACCCAAGTGCAGACAGACCCCTAAGGCCAATTCTTGTTGGATTAGTACAGTCTGGACAATATCTTGAAGATCAAATTAGAGAAGCTGCTGCAGAGTGCTTTGATGACCTCGGACTTGAACCGCCAGAACAAGGTGGAGGATAAGACTAGGTTTCTTTATAATTTTCCTATGTATAAAAAAGCATCAGTTGTATTAATCTTTTTATCAGCATGCTCTTTTTTTCAACAAGACGAGCAAGCTGTTATCTCTGTTGCAGATACCGACAAAGGTAAAGAGGCAATTGCTTTGGGTGTTGACTTAGCAGACGAACGAGAAGAAATTTCAGATGAAGATGCTCCTTTAGTTCTTGTCCAATGTGTAAATGAGTCTGGTTATAAATTTAAAGAGCCAAAAAACTTTCTGGACCTATATACGACTATAGCTTCATATTTTGAAACAATAACTGAACAAGAGGCACAAGAACTTTGGAGTATTATTGAGGAATGTGCTTTAAAGTATAACTTGTGGGGTGTGGCTGACGAAAATCAGTTTGAAGATCCTGTCCAGGTTTCAAAAGAGATTGATAGATCCCTATTCATGGCAAAATGTTTTCGAGAAAATGGCTATCCAAAAGTACCTGATCCAAACTATTTCAACCGAGAAGTTAGGTTAGATGCTTATATTGATGATGATTGGGAACTTAGAGAAGACGACCCAATTGTACAAACATGGCAAGCATGCGAAGAAAATCTTCCAGATGAATTAAAGGATGATGAATGGGATGAATAAAAAACTTAATAAAATAATTTCACAGAAAGCGTGTAGATTTAATAAACTAATTGAATTAGAACAATGATAAAAAATATATTTAAATTAAAAAACCTCTCCATACTAATTGCATTAGCTGGTTTGGCTTATGGCGGATACTATTTTGGCACACAAAATATCGACACATCCTCTAATAATAAAACTTTAGAACTAACTACAGTTGCCATACAAAAAGGTGACTTAGCAAAAAAAGAAGAGTACAACGGAACATTAAGGCAGACAGACAAAAAAGTTCTTAACTCACCAACCAATGGAGTTGTTACTTTTCTACCTAAAGAAGGCACAATAATTAACTTTGGAGAGATACTTTTCATTATTGACAATAAACCAGTAATACTGCTTGAAGGAAGTACTCCCTTTTATAGAACTCTTGATTTAAATTCGGATCCTGGTGTTGACGTTAAACAAGTTGAAGAAGCTTTAGTTTATTTAGGCTACGCAGAAAGCTCTTTTGTACCAGATAATATTTTTGACGCCGAAACATCACAAATGCTAAATAAATTATATATTGATTATGGAATTGAAACCAAATCAGAGATTACTCCAAGCGAACAAGTTTTAATAAACCAAAAAGAAAATGAAATCGAAAACCTTGAAGAAATTGTTGCTGAAGGAGGAACAACTCTCAAAGAAGTTGATAATAAGAAAAAACTATTAGATGACGCAATAGAAAATGCAACAAAAGAAAATGCTGCTTGGCAGGCTGCAGATGCAGAGATTGAAAGAATTCGTAATTTAATAGATGAGCTCAAGTATGAATCCATGTCTGAAGAAACCCGAGCTGGGAAGAAGGCAGATTATGAAGAAGACATTAAAGCACAAGAACGTATACAAAGCAGGGAAGCAGGAAAAGAATCTGGAATTGATGCTACAGAAGCCCTAGCTATTGAAAATGCACAGAAAGCTTATGACGAAGCTCTTGAGTCTTACAATGAAGGTGTTAATAGAGAGGCTGAATTACAAAAAGCAAGAGAAGAATTAGTTGAATTAAAATTAAGTGCTGTATCAGAAACATTTAGCCCTACTAATGCTTTTGCTTCAAAAACTTCAGTTATTGTTGGATCATACATTAATGACGTAGGGTCTGCTGTAGCTTTAAATTCACCTTTATATAATATTTCTTCAACAGGAATAGAAGTAGTTTTTCAGGTAGATGCCTCAGACCAAGAAACAGTATCTCTTGGAGATAGTGTTCAGATAGAACTTCCAACAGACGAAAGAGTCCCAACAGTAATTACATTCATTGATCAAGTTGTGACACAAACTCAAGCAGGAGAATTTATAGAAGTAACGTTAGAAGTTCTTAACCCCGAAGAAATTGAAGCTTACGATCAAGCACCTGTAAAAGTATTTGTAACAACTGAAGTATCTCAAAATGTCTTGTATGTTCCTGTAAATGCACTACTTGCATTGGCAGAAGGTGGTTATGCCCTAGAAGTTTATGATGGAGAAGTCGAGGGAGGTACCTTCGAGGGAGAGTCTGGAGTTGACACCAGCTACGTTGCTGTAGAAATAGGAGTTTTTACAGACGGTTTTGTTGAAGTAAAAGGTAACATCTCAGAAGGTCAAATCGTAGTCGTTCCAAGATGAAAACCAGTACTAAAACTGTAATATCTATAAACAATATTTCCAAAGTTTACGAAGGTCCACCCCCCGTAAGAGCTTTAGATGGAGTATCTATTGAGGTAAAGGAAGGTGACTTTGTAGCGATAGTGGGTCAATCTGGAAGTGGAAAATCAACCTTACTTAACATGATTGGATTACTGGATAGCATAACAGAAGGGTCAATTGAGATTGAAGAAAGCGATGTTTCAAAACTTTCTGATAATGAACTTTCTAAATTTAGGGGAGAAAAAATAGGATTTATTTTTCAAAGCTTCTTTCTTTTACCTGGACTGACTGCTCAAGAAAATGTAGCTGAAGGACTCCTTTATCAAGGTATTTCTAGAACTGAAAGACTAGAAAAAGCAAAAGAAGTTTTAGATCAAGTAGGTTTAGCTGACAGATTAACTCACCTTCCAAAAGAATTATCTGGTGGACAGCAGCAAAGAGTCGCAATAGCAAGAGCACTTGTTCAAGATCCAGCATTTGTGTTAGCAGACGAACCAACTGGAAATCTTGATAAAGAATCTGGTATAAATATTTTAAATATTTTAAAAGACCTTAATAATCAAGGAAAAACGGTCATAATGATTACCCACAACCAGGAACATGCAAATATGTTTAAAAAAGTTATTGAATTAGTTGATGGAAAAATCGTAAGTAAATGAAAAGAAAAAGATTAAAAACTAAAGATTTGTTCTTTGTAGCTCTGTATGGCGTTCGTGCAAGAAAAGGAAGAGCAACACTCACCTCTATAGGAATAGGTATCGGTATTGCAGCAATAGTTGCTGTGTCTGGAATTTCAGCATCTGGAAGAGCAGATCTTCTTTCAACTTTAGAATCTCTAGGTACAAATCTAGTCAAAGCATCACCACAAGCTGGATTTTTTGGGACCCAAGAAGAACTTCCTAAAGGTGTTTTAGGAATGGTTGAAAGAATCGGCCCCGTTCAAGAAGTTACTTCAACTACACAGACAGACCTATTAGTCAGGAGAAGCAATTTTATTTCTGAATTTGAAGGTGGCGGCATCTCGACAATAATTACTAGTGCCGAACTTCTAGATGTTATTGGTGGAGATTTAGCCGATGGAAGATTTATACAAGATGGATTATCTGATATCCCAGTAACAGTTTTAGGAAGTGTAACAGCTCAAAGATTAGGAATTAATAACTTAACTAAGCCAACAAAAATACTAATTGAAAACGAGTGGTTTGGTGTAGTTGGTATATTAGAAGAGTTAAAAATTCATCCTGACCTAGACAGGTCTGTGTTTATTGGATATGGTGTCGCAAAAACCCTTTTCGACATTAACGAAGAACCTACAACTATATACCTTAGAGCTAACCCAACTTTCATTGAGGATGTGGTTGAAGTACTTGCTCCATCGATGAACCCTGAAAACCCTGACCAAGTTGAAGTTACGCGTCCGTCAGATGCACTAGAAGCACAACAAGCAGCTGAAGAAGCGTTTACTAATTTATTGTTAGGATTAGGGTCTGTAGCTTTACTTGTTGGAGGGGTTGCCATAGCCAATGTTATGGTCATGTCTGTTCTAGAAAGAAGAATGGAAATTGGAGTAAGACGTTCAATTGGTGCAACAAGAAGAGAGATTAGATATCAATTTTTATTAGAGAGCGTAGTCTTGTCTGGTATTGGAGGTCTTGTAGGCGTTCTTTTGGGTACAGGCATTACACTGGGTTACACTAATTACACAAATATTGTATTCTCAATACCAGTATGGCAAATATTCGGCGCAGTGCTTCTAGCATTATTAATTGGAGCAATATCTGGGGTATATCCAGCAATAAAAGCTTCCAAAATTCAACCAGCAGAGGCAGTAAGAAAGTAAGAATACTCCTTTTGTTATCAATTTTTTCTGCATGCACCATTGGTGGTGAAGAGTCTCAAGGTGTTGTAACTATTGAATCTACAACAGAAACAACAACTGTAGATGAAGAAATAACTTTTGAGGAAGGTGTATTAGATTTTGCGCAATGTATGAGAGAGGAGGGCGTTAATTTTCCAGATCCAACATTTGATATTGATGGGAACCCTCAGTTTGATAATTTAGAAATTGAAAATGAAGAAGAGTTTGAGAACGCATTTGAAAATTGTGAAGATATATTAAGAAATGCACTTCCAGAACAATTTGACTTAGACCCAGAGGTTGAAGCCGCTTTGGTTGATGCATCTTTAGAATTTTCTCAATGTATGAGGGAGCAAGGTATTGACTTTCCTGATCCAAAACCTGGCGAGTTTGGTTTCTTTGCCTTTAGAGATGCAGATATTGATTTTACTTCCGAAGCTGTGCAAAATGCTTTTGAAATTTGCCAACCTGAAAACCCACTAGAAGATTTAGACGACTAAATACCAGAATCAAAAAATCGTGGTTGGCTAACTCCAATAGTTCTCCAACATGGCTTTTCTTCACATAAAGTTTTTTCAAACACCCATGTAATCACAAAATAATTATTGTTTTTAGCCAATACCTTTACTTCATAATGAATATTTTCATCACTCTCAAAAATCACCTCGTAAGAGTAATCTTTTAGATCAACAATGGAATCGTAGGGTTCAGAAGTCAACATCATTGAAAACCTTTCTTTGGGACCGGTTGCTTCACGGTTGTCTTCATGTGCATAATTCCATATAGTATCAATTGTTAAAGCTGGATTTTCTGAAAAATTTTTATACGCATTAAATATTTCAGTTAATATTTCTTCAGACGTTAAAGATTTTGTCTCTAAGACTTCATTTACAACAACAGTATCTTCAGAGGAATTTTCTGATACCACACCATCTGTTGGTCCACATGAAATTACTAAAAGGAAAAAGAGAAGCTTTTTAGCCACCGACAAAAGTAGTTATTACAAGGTACACGTGCAAAACAAATGCAATGAGTAAGAACCCAAAAAATGATTTCTTTTCTACTTTATTCACAGTTAAATATTAGCAACCAAGTGTTTTTAGATAAATTAAAGCTTACTTGTTTGCTTGTTCGTAAGCTTGGCTATATAAAATTAAAGTTGGAGCCCATAGACCTACATATATTGCTAATTGTGAGTCATCTAAAACAATATAAATAAGTACAGAAGCTATAACCGATACCATACTTGCGTACAATCCTAATTTTGTCACACTATCCCTTTCACAAGATTTAATTATACTACTAATATTTGTTATGATTAATTATGCTAGAAACTCTAACGTCGAGTCCTTTCACTGTCATATTGTTATTTCCTGTTGCAACACTAACGATATTTGTAGTTGGACTTATCCGAATAGATATTAGAGATTTAAGAGGGCAAGAAACTGCTGGTCAAAAACTAGCGATAGAAGAAGAGTAATTTGTCTCATTTAATTGTTTAAATAAATATTGTGGATCGAGAAAATCTAGAAAACTTAGATGAAGAATCCTTGTTCAGGATTCAAAACACTATTTCAGAAATCATAAAAGAAAGAAATTTTAAAAAAGGCGACATAGAAGCAATTGTCGATAGTTCTTTTGACATAGCTTTTCCAAAAAATGATAGTTTAGGACTAAATCCATGGGTTGAGGGAACGATGCTTATCTGTCCTGGTGCAAGAATTGACAAAACTCAAACTAAGCATGTGTGTAAATTTGTAGTTGTTGAGGAAGATTGGTCTTGGGAGTCAGGCTACATGGTAAATGATGTTATAAGAAGAGATCAGTCTTCTAAGCGCTTCAAACAACATTCAATAACTTTAATATCACCATTTGAAGGTATGTCTGTGCAGGTAATTTCACAAAAATCACAAAACGGTAAACATTTGGTTGATAACGTAGAGTCTTTTATTTTTACAAATGGTGGCTTAGATAAAGTTATGACTAAATCTAGTAGATCTAGAGAACACTAGACGAACAAAGATAAAGCTCTCCAGCCAAATAAATAAATTAAAATTACAAAAACTAAAAATAGTAGTATTACAACAATTCTTTTAAATAATGAATTCTCTATTATCAGACCCGCATCATCTGACTTAACTCTGGCTCTTAATAAAGTAACAAATCTCGCAAAAGGAAAATATTCGTTGGTTTTAAGATCAACAATAAGAGACTCTTTATTTTTAGAAAATGTATGGATTCCCTTGAAGATCGAATTCTTAGATGGCTTTAATTCGCCAACTAAAGATTCTTTAAATTCATCAGGACTAAGCACCTCTATTTTGTTAAACACTAATGAGGTTCCGTAATCAGGGAAACAGTTTTGAGCAGGCCTAATTAGAGAATCTCCTTCTCTAAATATTGACCCACCACTACGGGAGTTACTTAAGTTAATTTTTACAGGATTTAGATTGTGCGGAGTCCATTTATCAAGTGGATTTTTAGCATAAAATATATTTAGGTAAGAATGTCCTCCCATTCGCCCATCAGTTGCAAAAACGTACCAAGCATTATTATGCTCTACAATAGTTGGATCAACACCAGCAAAATCATTTACTACAGTGTTTGCTATCACAAGAGAACCTTTATGAATTTTATAAATTTCAATTTTATTACTTTGCGCACCCTCTGGTATTAAATATGTTTCTCCTTCATATTCAAATATACAGGGATAAGAGTAATGAATATTATTTGAAGTTTTTACATCCTTTATACTTTTATCTTCAAAGCTATATTTTGCTAATTTTCCAGTCCCCAGAAAATAGTTAAATTTTTCAAAATATAATGAGTTTTCATTTTCAGAATAAAAAGGATCTGCTTTGAAGCTCCATGTACGATCATTGAAAACCTTTTTCACCATAGATTCATCTATAGAGTTCTCTCCAAAAATATCTAAAATTTTTGGATATGTGTAGATACTCCAAGAAGGGTAATTGAAAATTAAAGAATAAAGTTTTTTAATTAAAGAAGATAGCCTAGAGCTTGAAACTGAAAGTGAGCTATCCATCAATTTTTTATAATTGGTACTCATTGGAGTATTTCTATTTGTAATTAAAAACTTTAAAGACTCTAGGTGTTTTGAAATAGATTTACTTTCATTAAACTTTGCTTCTTCAGTCCATGAAACATTAATGATTTTGTTTATACTCTTATTTCTCTGAGTTAAGTATGTAATAAACTTAAACTTATCGAAATCTCTTTCATAATACGATTTTTCAAACCTCTGATCACTATTTTCATTACTAAAGTAAAAAATATTATCGCTGTATGTAAAACCTATGGGTGTTTCAGACAACCAAATCAAACTACCCGAGTATTGAGAATTTTCTATTATTGAAACTCTCTCAATCTCTTCAAACAGTTCAGAAATATTTATTTTGAATAAGTTTTTACATAAAAACCGGACAAATGTAAAAGTAGGATAGAAATTTTTATGATTTGTTAAATATATTTTGTTTAGATTATTTTCTTTATACAGTTTGTCTATTAATTGATACTTCCAGTAACTGACTGTGTGTCCATCTATAACTACTGATGTTTTATTCATTATGAACTAGTTTATTTAACTAAATGAACTATTTAAACTAAATGTTTTTTATGCCAACTTATTACGTGGTCAAACCTTTGTTTTCTATGAACAGGCGTTCCAGATCTAGATAGCTCATGGCTTTCACCAGGAAACCTTAACATAGCTGTTTTGACACCTCTTTTTTTCAAGTTTGAAAACAGTTGCTCTGCTTGCTCTATTGGACATCTGTAGTCTTCTTGAGAGTGAATTATTAAAGTTGGTGTTTTTATATTTGATGCATATGTCATAGGACTCTTTTTTCTATATAGATTTATATTTTTTGACATGTCATCGAGCAAATACATTTCTGGGAAACCTATTCCAATGTCAGATGTTCCAACCATAGTTTCCCAATTAAGTAAAGCCCGTTCAACAATTGCAGATTTAAAAGTATTTGGACTATGACTAATTATCCAAGATGTCATAAATCCACCATACGATCCGCCCATTATGCCATCTTTTTTATTGATTATTCCCATCACTTTTTTCATTTTTTTAAACGAAGTAAGAACATCATGCATATCATTTACACCCCACTTGTTACCACAAACATCTCTTAAGAATTCATGGCCTCTTCCTGTAGAACCTCTAGGATTACAAGCAATCACATTGAAGCCCGCAGAGGCATAAGTTTGAAACTCATCAAAAAACGTAAATCCATATTGACTTGCAGGCCCACCATGAATGTTTAAGATTGTTGGTTTATCTTTTCCGACGAATATTCCCCAAGTATCAATTTTTGATTTACCTGTATCAATTCTTTCATATACGCAATCTCTTGTTTTAATGTTTTTAACAAAAAAATCATTGGCTTTTGATATTTTATTTAGCTCACCATCTTTTAGTTCATACACCTCGTCGGGACTTGAGAATGAATTTGCTATTACATATGTGTTTCCATCGCTAAACGCAAAGTCTTTGATAGTGATGTTCTCATCAATTAAGTCAATTTTTTCAGTACCATTCCGAAGAAGTGTTTTTCCAGAGTCTTCATATAGAAAATAAAGAATAGATTCGTACACTTTCGCTTTAACTATATTTCTGTCAAACAATCTATATTTAAAGGAAACTTTGCCTGGTTGAGAGAATTTTAAAATTGTAGTATTGGTAGGCCATTCAAATCTATTCCTTAAGCCAACAGCGTGAAGTTCGTCTCCATAGTAAAACAAATTTCCCATCATGCCTTTTGTAAATATATCTACAATTTTTTTATTTTTTAAAGTTCCAATTCTCTCCTCAAGCATTGTTCCTTTTGAATTATGCTTGTCATAAGAGAAAGTAAGAACACCATTATTTTCCACTAAAGAATCGATTGAAATAATATTATGTTTATCACCGTCTACAACCTTCTCAGATTTACCAGTTTCAAGGCTAACTTTGTAGACATTACCTCTTTTGTTATATATGATTCCTCTTGTATCAAATCTAAAAGGTAGATTCTCGTAGTACATAGGCTCTGAATCTTTTGATTCAATATTCTTAAATTCTTCATTCCACTCACTAGTAATCACATACAAAAACTTTCCATTATTACTCAGTAGATAGTTGTTGATACTTCCTTCAATTTCAAAAACTGAGCTTACAGATCTTCCTGACTGCATTTCAATCGTTGAAGATGCTTTTTTAGACTTACCCTTATCCTCAACAGACCTATTTGTTTTTACATAAAAAATGTCATTGCTTTTCTTTGCGAATTTTGGATTACTAAAGTTGTTATTACCTGACTTAAATTTTTTCCAGTTTCCTTTGCTCATTCTCCAAAGTTCACTTACATATGTATTAGATTCAAATTCCATACGAGTACTTTGCACGATTAATTTTGAATCTTTAGCTACAAGATTTGATAAAGTGTTGAACAAATTTAAATTTTCTGGTTTCATCTATTAATTCTATTTGGTAAATCTGTCTGCAACAAATGTAATTATGACTGATGATACTAAAGCAATAGCAAAAGTATTAAGATCAGCTAATCCGTAAAGATCTGTTGGAACAAATAAACCTCCAGGATTTTCTTCTAAATTAATAAACAAATATCTATACACAAACACTGAAATAAGAGAACCAACAAAAGGCAGAACAAGCAGAATATCTTTACTCGTTTTTTTAATTCTGTAAAAAGCAGGAAAAACAAGACTTGTTGCAAGAAGATCAGCAACTAAAAATACAGTAAAAATATTAGTTACTCTTGTTGAAGCAAAAAGCGCCAAGATAATAACTAATAAAGTTATATTATTAGCTTCTCTACTTCCTTTTTTAATTAAGTCTATCGATATAGTAGATGAGATGGCATTTTCCAGTGTATCAACGCTCGATGTTACCAAGAGAGTTGCTAAGGAGATTAAAACAAAGACAGTCATAGAATTTAAACTCAATTGATTTATAAAGCTTAAAGTGGGAATCTCCAAACCTTTCCCAGCACCAACGGCACCCGCAATGCCTAATAGAAGAATTGTTATAAAAACCCCAAATCCTGAGTAGATACTAGCTTTTTTGATTGTCGTTTCATTCATAGCTGAGAAGGTTCTTTGCCAGTAGCCAGTAGAAAATATTTCAGCTGCTGTAACTGCAATTATTACTGCAATTGCTGATTTCAAGCTGTATGTTTCAAAAGTATTTAACCCACCAAGTATTGCAAAATCTGCAATTTCGCTGATGTTATTTTGACTAAACCAAATCCCAAACAAAAAGGTTAAAAGAAGTATTATTCCAATTCCTTGAATTTTATCTGTCAGATAAGAAGCTTTAAATCCTAACTTATTAAGATACAAAAAAGTAGTAGCTGCAACTAACGCTGCAACCACAATACCTGAAACATCAGAGATTGCCTCAAATAAATAACTTATTGATGCGAACTCTGCTATCAAGAATGCACTCATGTAAATAACAGCTACTAAAGAAACAATTTTTTGTGCTACAGATCCATATTTTTTTTCAACAAACTGAGCCAAAGTAACACCATTAGGAAGTAGTTTAGAAATTTTTGGGCCAAATATGTATATCAAAATAAAAGGAGTTGCAGCTGAGATTGCGTATCCATAAATATCATATCCAAGTCCATACCATGCAACTTCAGCTGGTGAAGTCAATATCCATAAACCCATGCCACTTGCGTAGAAACTCATAGTCAACCCAAAAGTTTTTTCTGTCTTATCAAGTACAAAGTATTCGCTATCAACTGTCTTAATATTTCTAGTAATAAGAAATACCATTACAAGCAAGGATGCAATTACAACGTAAGCTATATTTGTATTCATAAATAACCACCTTCAATAGTTTGTAATGGGGATAAAAGTTATGATTTCCCTTCGCTGGAATTACCCAACAGGTTCATACGGTCGGTTTTTACAACCCTCTCAGCTTTTGCTCCCGCTAATTTAATAATAGCGAAAATTGTCAATAAGAGTTATTTTTTTGAGAGCATTAGTATTTCAAGAGTGAAATCATCTACGAACACACCATTACAGCAGCCAACATTACTCCAAACCATTGTTGCTATTTTTATTGCTGCATTTATGTGGGGAATGGGCAATGTGTTATCTAGAAGTCTTCTCATAGAAGGTATTAACGAAATCTATCTTGTTACGGTAAGGGTTTGTTTGATAGGGTCTTTGTTATTTTTATACTATGCCATTTATATTAGAGAAGGATTTCAATCAACAATTTTTAAAGAAGCAACCATAACGGGGTTCTTTTCTGTGTTTTCAATTAGTTGGTTTTTTATATTTGCACTTCAATATATTTCTTCGGGTCTTGTGACCCTTCTCATAAGTTCCGCACCAGTATTTACCGTAATTTGGATAAAGCTTCTTTTAAAGGATGAAGAGATTTCAAAAACTAGATACTTAGCAATACTTGTAGGTTTTGCAGGTATTGCATATTTATTTTTAAGACAGGAAACTGGGCTTTTAGATGAAGGAAGCATACTCCTTGGAGGAACGTTGGCGTTTTTTGGAGTTCAGTGTATTTCATTGGCGACAGTGTTAAATAGAAAGTACGCACCCAAATACAAAGTTGCTACCTGGTTGAGCTACCAATATCCATTGATGATTGTTGCTTCATTAATTGCATATATATTTTTTGATATTGAGGCGGAAACATTAAACCCATCTCAAGCCTTGAGGATAGCTGCTTTAGTTATTGCAAACTTAAGTGCATTTACAGCTTTTACTTGGTTAATAAGGAGAGTTAGTGCACTGCAAGTTGCTTCTGTTGACTATCTAGTACCTATTGTTGGAGTGACTGCCGGTGTAGTATTTTTAGGTGAATCTTTTAATACAAATATTTTTATTGCGGGAGTTTTTATTTTTATTTCACTGTTGCTAAATACTAAGGAAGAATTTTCAAGTTAAATTAAGTTCTTCCTTTACTTTTTTTAGATCTTGCCATGTTAGCCATTTAGGTTTACCTTTTTCTTTTGACGGGTTTCGAAGTAAGTAAGATGGATGAAAAATAGGCATGTATTTAATATCATCTTTTATTATCCATTCCCCTCTAATTTTTGATATTGGTTCAGTCACTTGAAGATAAGATTCTACAGCAGTTGAACCGGCCAGTACAATAACTTTTGGTTTAATAAGTCCAATTTGTTTTTCTAACCAAGGAATACATTCAGATACTTCATTTTTGTGTGGCTTTCTATTACCCGGCGGTCTGCATTTAACAATATTTGAAATGTAACAATCTTTGTTTGTATCAATTCCAACTGATAAAAATGCTGAATCTAACATTTTTCCAGCCCTTCCAACAAAAGCAATACCTTGTTCATCTTCTTGTTGACCTGGCCCTTCACCTATTACAAACAGTTTTGAGTTTGGATTTCCTCGACCAAATACTACATTTTTTCGTGTTAAAGATAGAGAACATTTCTTACATTTAATGCATTTGTTGTTTAAAGTTTTAAATTTTATTTGGTTAACCATTGTATAAAAATACTAGCCATTTTTCATCAATTGAACACCCTAGGATATTAGGTTCCTAGGGATTTTTGTATACCAACAAATCAGGGAGCGTTTGTTTTAGTTACTAATTTTATTATCTACTAGAGTGTTAAATTTTTAGTAAATGGATTTTAAACAATAGGAAACTCAAAAAAAGACATAAAACGAGAAAACCCTTGAAAACTCCGCAATCTGTTTCCAGATTTCCTGCCTCAAGGGTTATCTCTTGTTACTTCTTGTAATGATTATCTATAAAGATTTTCTTCACAAAAAGTACTATCAATATATACCTCTAAATAATAGAAATCAAAAAAATTATGTGGAATTTTTCCCACTCTCACGTCTCTTCATAAACATAGCTGTAATAATTGCTATCGATGCAATCCCAAGCAAAGCACTCAGAAATGTCGATACAAAATTATTATTGATAGTGCTTATTCCGTAATCTTCAAGTAAAAGTACTATGCCATCACTTTCCTGAAACCCGAATTCTTCAGCAACAGATTCTAGGCCATCTGGGGAAGAGGATGCAAATGGTGTAATTAGACTCAGTAATAAAATCAACATAATGAACAATCCATAAAAAGAAACAGCTGTTGTGTTTTTATCTTCTCTATCGTAAGCGTATATAAGATCTGGTCGAACCCTTGTTAGTAATCCAACAATTAGAGCCGTGATTACTCCTTCGCCGAATCCAATTAGAAAGTGAACTGAGATCATTGCTATTAAGACTGTCCCCACCGGTATTGATATAGTTCCACCTAATATGTACTGAACCATAAATGCAATTGATGAAAAAACAACACTAACAATTCCAGACAAAACGCTGACAATTATTAATGACGAAGGGGTTTTGCCAATAAACTTTATCCAATATTTCACGACGACCCAGGCGGTAACAGAGGTAACAATTGCCATATTCATCACATTTATTCCTAAAGCACTTAGGCCACCATCTGCAAACAGAAGAGACTGAATTATTACAACTACTGAAAGACAGATTAAACCAAGTCTAGGTCCAAGAACTATAACAGCTAAAGCTCCTCCTAACAGATGGCCACTAGTTCCTGCTGCGACAGGAAAATTTATCATTTGTAAAACAAAAATTAGAGCGGTCATCATTCCAGTAAGGGCAATAAATTTATCAGCTATCAAGGAACTTGCAGATCTTATATATGCCCATAAAGTTCCAAAGCTAATAACTCCCGTTGCTGCAGAAACAGAAGCATTTATAAATCCGTCAGGTACATGCATAAGATAAGTTTAGAAAACGAATAAATTATTACAAATTATTTGCAATAAGATTAAATTACCTGTTTTTCCCTTAACCATCTGTGTAGCTCGCTTAACACAAATGGCCTAGTATCTTGATTTAGAATTTCATGCTTTGAATTTTCTACAGATATAAACTCCACATTCTCTAGTTGTTTAATAACATTCGATGCCTTAATTGGAACGATAGTATCATTTTCTCCGTGAAATAAAATTGTCGGCGTACTCAAGTTTTTAATATTATTATTCACAAATGTTTGGTTATCAATTAACTCTTTACCATACCTTGCAGTAACAGATCGAAAAACAAGAGGATCCTGAAAATAATCTTCAACAACTTTTTTATCTGTTGAGAGATTTCTTTTACTGACAGATGATGGAAATCTGAATGTTGGAGCTATTTTTGAAATTACGATTGATAATTTTTTTACCACGTTTGGATAATTGTCATCTAATGTAGGTGCTGAAAGAATTAAGTAGTCGGGGTCAAGAAGACCACTTAGTATAGAATACAGTGCAACTTGCCCACCAAAAGAGTGACCAAATAAAATTTTTGTTTCACAATGCTCAATTTTTTTAAAAGAGGTTTGTAATACACTATCAACCTCTTCCCAAGAACTAATATCTCCTTTGATTACAGCATTTTCTCCATGACCCGGTAAATCAACAAGGTGTGACTCAATACCAAGTTTTTCGAACCATTCTTTGTTGAGCCTATGTCTTTCTTTGTGTTCAAAAAAACCGTGGAATAATATCAGTCCAGTTTTACTCATTCTAATTATTAATTATATAGAATAATTGATAATGTATTTGGACTTCATCAAAACCCCCTTTAATAACAATCCTTCAATGCAAAAATATTCAGGAAGTCTGATCAATGAAACACCCAGGAGTAGCTATCTTGAACAGAAAAAAAACCAAGTTTCTTTATACGGAAGGGAACTATATGGTGAAACAGAATTATTTCAACGATTAAACTTACTAGAAAAAGTTGAAGAAAAACTAAAAATCAATAAAAACAACTCTTTAAAAGACCTATCTTTTCAAATAGAAGAAGACATTGCTGTAATGCATAAAGGAAAACTAGAAGCAATAAGTTTTGTATTCCCAAGCGGCTGGATACCTTCAAAAGCTTTAGGGAGAGATTTTTCGTTTCTACATAATCCTGTTGCAGACAATGAACTACTTATGAAATCAAGTGATAAATTAACAAAATATATGTGCAAAAATACAATCCAAAGGTGGGTTTGGAATGTAACTACAATTAAAGCATTAAGCAATCATCCAGAAGTAGCGAGACCTGAAGTTGTAAGTTTTGAAAACTTATTCTTTCGACTTGAATCACAAATATCTACACCACTAGATGCCAACACAAGCTTGTTTCTGGTTTTGGTTGAAGTATTTCCATTGAGTGAAGTTTGGGAATCTACTATTTTAGATAGCATTAACTCTATGAGTGAAAGTATTCTGAGTTATAAAAAACTAACAGATATAAAAAAGTATTTAAATAGTTTAAAATTCTAATACAGATGAATTATGTATATATTGCAGGACCATTATTTGATGATCACGAAAGAAATTATTTAGAAAGTATTGCGGAAATATTTGAAACTAGGGGATACAAAACTTTCTTGCCTCATCGAGATGCGGGTGTTGTTTCAGGCAAATATACACAAGAAGAAAAGAAAAAAATTTTTACAACAGATCTAAATGCATTAAAGCAAGCAGACATAGTAGTCGCATTATTAACTGGAAGAGATGTAGACTCTGGGACTGCAGCTGAAGTTGGTTACGCGTTTGCGAACAACAAAAAATTAATTGGTATTGATGCAAATAATGTAAAATTTTTAAACATTTTTATTTGGGGACTAATGGATAATGGTAACAAAATAGTAAACAACCTAAGTGATTTAGAGAGACATTTAGATGAAAAATAGATATATAAATATTTTTATAGTTTTCTTTTTCTCAGGAACAATTGTCAGTTTAATTTTTAGATTGATTGACTATGTTTTGTTTAGAAACTCTGAATTCAATCTATCTAATTGGTCTTATTCAAATTCAATACTTTTTATATTGGCACTTTTTACAACTTATTCATGGATAAGAAAGAATAAAACTTAATATTTAAATTCTGTTTTTAAATCCGATAAATCTTTTTCTGTCTTCAAGATATAATTTTATTACCATGAAAAAAGTTATAGTTGTTGGAGCGGGATTTGGTGGTTTAAATTTCATTAGAAATGCAAGTTCAAATAAAGAGATTGAATTTACTTTAATAGATAAGCAAAATCATCATCTATTTCAACCTCTCTTGTATCAAGTTGCAACAGCTGTTTTATCACCTGCAAATATTGCTTTTCCAATTAGAAGAATGTTTAAAAAATCCAAAAATGTAAAAGTAGTCTTAGGTGAGGTTACCTCTGTTGATAGAGACAAGAAGAATGTGGAATTAGATTCAGGTATTAATTTAAGTTATGATCAGTTGGTTATTGCAACCGGCTCACTTCATTCATACTTTGGGAATGATAGTTGGTCTAATTATTCTCAAGGGCTCAAAGGTATAAATGACGCTTTAGTAATTAGAGAAAATCTTTTAAAGGCTTTCGAAAAAGCTGAAAATGAATTAGATAATGAAATCAAACAAGAGTATTTAAATTTTGTTGTTATTGGAGGTGGTCCAACAGGAGTTGAGATGGCTGGGTCCATTGCTGAGATAGCATATAAAAATTTAAATAAAGAATTCGAAAATTTTAATTCTGATGATCCTAATGTCTATTTAATTGAAGCAAACAGTAAGTTACTTCCAATGTTTAGCAATAAATTATCAGATAAAACAGAAAAATATTTATTAGATTTTGGTGTCCAAGTACTGAAAGACGAGAAAGTAGAAAGTGTCAATGATCATATCGTTCAAACTAATAAACAAACTATCAAATCTAGAAATATTATATGGGCTGCAGGAAATGAAGCGTCTCCACTGATTAGTAAGCTAAACACAATTACTGATGACTATGGAAGAGCAATTGTTGATCCAGATTGTTCATTAAAAGAGGACCCTGATGTTTTTGTATTAGGTGATGCAGCAAATCATAAAGATTTAAAAAATAATTCATTACCAGGCATTGCGCCCGTAGCTATCCAGCAGGGAAAGTATGTCGCTAAAATTGTAAAAAACAAAATTTTAAAAATTGATAGAAAGCCATTTAAATTTTCGGACAAAGGCATGATGGCAACTGTTGGCAAATATAAAGCTGTTGGAAAGATTGGAAACATTGAAGTATCAGGCTTTATAGCTTGGATTGTTTGGAGTGTAATTCATATCGTCTATTTGATTGGCTATCGATCTAAATTGTTAGTAGTTATTGAATGGATATTTTCCTACTTGTTTAACAAAAAGGGAACAAGATTAATTTACAGAGAAGAAGTTTGAACTCTATTTTTAAATAGTTGATCTTTTCTCTTTCACAATAAGAAAAAGAATTAGCCCAGTCAGAATCGTTGTCATTGAGTTTGTAGCCATTAATGGAATGTCGTTTAAATAATTGCCATATAGAAACCAAGATAGGGACCCTAGAAATAAAAATAGATAAGTAATTAACGACAAGTCTTCAACTTTTCTCGTTTTTAGTGTTTTTATCGCTTGTGGCATAAATGAAACTGTAGTAAAAAAAATTGCTAGGTAACCCATTATTTGAAAACTCATGGCAACAGTATATAAGAGGATTGGTTTAAATAAGGGTACTTGTGGGCCTAGTTAGATTTGAACTAACGACCTCATCCTTATCAGGGATGCGCTCTAACCAGGCTGAGCTATAGGCCCTTACGTCTAATTAACATTAGTCTATCAATGGAAATATTTAAATTTTTTTTTCATTTACTCCTAAATTCGAGGCATAATGTTAAAGCGAGGGGATGTAGCTCAGCTGGAAGAGCACCTGCTTTGCAAGCAGGGGGTCGTGGGTTCAAGTCCCATCATCTCCACAATAAGGTAATCTAAATATATGGACTATTTAATAGCAGTTTTAATAGGCTTTGTTGTATTCCGATTTTTACGTAACTCAATATCTTCATTGGCCAGCATACCTCCAGAGCTTGACACAGACGATGTTGTTGAAATCTCACAATCATTTAATTGCAACAAGTGTGGCACACAACTTACTATCAACAGGCAATCGGTTGTTGCTAATGAACCTCCAAAACACTGTAAGGAAGAAATGCAACCTCTTGATTAATGAATTTTTCTAGAAAATTACAGATTAATCTTTTAGAACAAAATAATGAATTCGACTTACTCGTTATAGGAGGTGGAGTTGTTGGTTCTGCGATACTTGAACTAGCCGCCTCCAAAGGTATTAGTGCAATTCTTCTGGAAAAAAACGATTTTGCATCAGGAGCATCAAGTAGAAGCACAAAACTGCTTCACGGAGGTATTAGATACTTACCACAACTTCAATTTGGTTTAGTGCGGGAAAGCTTAAAAGAGCAAAAAATCCTTAAGGATTCATTGGGCGGTTTATATAAACCTCTTAAACTTCTTGCGCCTATATATAAAAACGACGGCTTTTCAGACTTACCTAAATTATTTCAAACTAATTTAATAGCACCAATAGCTTTTAAAATTGGACTTACTTTTTATGATTTTTTGGGTATGAGAAAAAAAGACCAAAAACATAAAAACATAACAAAAGATACTACTTTAAAACTTTTTCCAAAATTAAAACAATCAAATCTTTCTAAAAGCTTTATATTTCAAGACGCACAAACTGATGATTCAAAATTAGTCTTGACTCTGTTGAGAAACGCAACAGAAATCAATAATGCAATCGCATTGAACTATATTGATATAACAGATATATCCAAAAGCAATAAAGGATACGACATCAGCTTTACAGATTCAGAAAAGCAAAAGCCCCATAAAATATATGTAAAGAAAATCATTGCAGCAACTGGAACACACAAGCTTCCAGGTGGCTATCAAGAACAATCATCCTCTATAAAATATAGTGGAGGAGCACACCTTATCCTTGAAGGCGATCCACTATGTATAAAAGAAAACGGAGTACTTTTACCAAGAACAGAAGATGACAGAGTTATGTTTATACTTCCTTGGTTTGGTAATACCATAGTAGGAACCACGGATACGGAATATTTTTCCGGCACTCTTGATAGACCATACGCAAATGAGGACGACAAACAATATTTAATTAGACACGTAAAAAAATATTTTGATGTAGAGAAAGTGAAATATGTATCTTCATGGTCTGGAGTAAGAGCTTTAATTGACAATTCAGAAACAAATTCAAAAAATATTTCAAGGGGACATTTTTTTAAAGAAATTGATAATAATTTTATTCAAATATCGGGAGGCAAGCTTACGGGGTTTAGAATAATTGCAAAAGAAAGCCTAGAAAACTTATATAATCTGGAATTTAAATTGAATAAATTAAAATTTGTCGATCAAATTCTTCAATTAAAAAATACGATTAATGATGAAGATGTTGATCTTTGCATCAAACATTATTCAGTAGTAAAGCCTACAGACTATTTACTAAGAAGAACTCGAATAAGTTGGTTCAATTCAAATGGCAGTTTTGATACTATATTAAATTTAAAAAACCACTTTCAAGATGAAAAGCCTTTTAATGAAGCAATTCAAGAATTAAAAGATGAAGGTCTATTAGATTAAATTTTTAGTTATAGTTAGTCGTCATTAAAAATCCACCGCCAATTAGCGCTAGACCACTCCATAAGTACCATTTCGATACTGAACCAGGCAAAAGTGTTAAATAATTAAAAACTATCAACAAAACTCCAATAATCATCAATGAAGACATCGTTATAACATACCATCTTGGAGAAGGTCCTTTCCCTGAGGACATTTGACTCGATATATTTTTTGATTGAGTAGGCCTACTATTTTTTGTTCTTTTTTTTGATACTGGCATAATTTACAACTTAATATCAACCAGGATTTATTTCAACAAGATTATTTGTATTCAACTTTACTAAACCATCTTTTTGCATCTTTTTTAAAATTTCATTTAGTCTATTTTGATCGATGTCCAATTCCTGTTGTATAGTCTTAACCTTCAAATTTCCTTTTTTTAGAAGCAATTTAACCAGATTGCCTCTAAGTTCTCTATTAGATCCTGAAAACTTTTCTATATGCCTTGTTTCATAATTAAAATACTTTTCACAGGTATTTTCAAGTGGACAATCTGAACACAACGGATTTCGAGGCTTACAAATAATACTTCCAAAATCCATGAAGGCTTGATTTAAATTTCTTGAGCTAGTATTTTTTAAAAGCAAAGATGAAAAACGTTCAATATATTTTTTTGGATTTTCAATACCAAAATATCTAGAAATAATTCGTTTAACATTTATGTCTTCAGTTATTACTTGTTCATTGTAGGCAAAAGACAGTATTGCATTTTCTGTGTAAGGTCCAACGCCTGGTAATTGTTGGAAGTTAGGATATAAATTGTCAAAAGATTTCTCGGCTATTACTTTTGATGACTCAAACATTCTTTTGGCCCTATTGTTATAACCTAAACCTGACCACATCTTTAAGATCTTTTTAAAAGAAGTAGTAGCCATATGATTTGGAGTAGGAAATTCTTTTATAAATTTATTAAAATACTTATTCGCCCTATCTAGCTGAGTCTGTTGAGAGATTACTTCAAGTAAGTAAACACTCCAAGGGTCTGAATTGTTTCTCCAGGCATATTCTCTTTTATTATCTTTGTACCAATGTAAAAGTACATTCTTGAAATTTTTAGTTTTAACTTCCAAAACTTAATTCAATAAACCCTTCAGGATCAATAAACTCACCTTCTCTTGGATTTTGCTCGCTTACTCTTCCTCCAGTATCCCCACTTGCTGAAGGTAGAAGGCCTATTTCCTGCAATATATTAGATGCCTCTTGATAAGTAAATCCAATTAAGTTTGGTACCTCAACTTTAAGTCCAATTGAAACTATTACCTGAATTACTTGATCAATTGTTACTAGTTCACCCGCACGAGGAATTGTGTGTGACACAAGTCCCACAGAAACATCCTCAGAGTATTCTTCTATAAACTCATACTCAAAGCCAAGTGTTTCGAGTATTTGGATAGCATCAACTATAGATTTTCTTGATAGATCGCTTATTTCAATCAAGCTTGGTCCAGCTGAAATAACTAAATCTACTGTTGAATCAGGACTCATTTTTGTTCCAGCAATTGGGTTTTGAGAAATAATAAATCCTCGAGGAATATTATCATCGTTTATTTCCAGTTGCTGTCCCACCTGAAATCCACTTTCCTTAATAACATATGCCCCTCTTGCAACTTCAAGATCTACAACGTAAGGAACAGGGAATGCTTCAGGACCTACCGAAACAATAATAGTCACTAATGTATCAGGATTAGTAATAGTGTTTGCTGGAGGCTGTGTTGTAATTACAAAACCTGCAGGAACTGAAGAGTCAGCAGCATTTTCAATTCCTACAATAAACCCAAGTGACTGTAAATCATTGAGTGCTTGTGCTTGTTCACTTCCAGTTAAGTCAGGTATTTCAACTAACGTTGGTGCACCACCGTCAGCAGGAAGACCATCAAAAACATTTGATAATGCCCAAACCGTTCCAAACACAAGTGCTACTGATATTACTAACGCAGGCAGAGTAAATCTAAATTTTATTTTTGGGTTAGTTAAATCAACTAGATTTTCTTGAGTTTGGTTGATTTGTATTTGTTTCCTCTGCTGTAATAATAAAGCTCTTAAATCTTCAGCAGACTTAAATCTATCGGATGGCCTTTTTTCAAGAAGTTTTAATATTGCATTTTCCAGTGCTTTTGGTATGTCTTTTCTGTAATTTGATAATCTTTCTGGTTTATCAGTTAAGTGTTTTGTAGCAGTGGCAATCGGTGAATCACCAGTAAACGGTGGTTTTCCAGCTATTAGCTCATAAAGTACCGTACCAAGAGAATACAAGTCTGATTCAAATGAAACTGCTTTACCTTGTGCTTGTTCAGGAGAGATATAGCTTGCTGTTCCAAGTACAGCCCCAGTTTTAGTAATATCACTCTCTTCATTTTGCAATGAAACTATACCGAAATCTGTAACTTTAACTTTGCCATCTGGAGTAATCATTATATTTCCTGGCTTAATATCTCTATGGACCAAACCATGCTTATGGGCCTCTTTAAGACCATTAGCAACTTGTGAACCGATATACAAAATATCATTTAATCCGACAGTTCTGTTGCCAGAGATTATGGAAGTTAAAGTGTTGCCTTCTATGTATTCCATTACAAAATATGGTTCATCTTCAATTCCCCAATCAAATATCTGGACTATATTTGGGTGATTTAAATTAGCAGCTGTTTGGGCTTCACGTCTGAAACGATCAACAAATTTTTCCTGATTAACATAATTTGGTTTTAGTGTCTTGATTGCTACATCCCTTTGAAGTTGCTTGTCTCTTGCTTTATAGACAAACGCCATTCCACCCTCACCTAGGATTTCCACTATCTCATATCTCTCTTTTATAATTTGTCCAATTTTCATAATCAAATCACATTTATTATTATTGCTGATATATTATCTTTTGGGTTTTGTAAAAGAACTTCACTGATGAGCGATTCAGCAGTAACTCCATCCAATAATTTATTCTTTAGGTATTCATCACCTATTTCGTTATAAACTCCATCTGTACATAAAAACACTACATCACCACTTTTGAGCTGAAAATCTTTAGTTTGAATCTTAAGTTTTTCTTTACTACCTAAAGCCTGTGTAAGTACATTCTGATAACCCGGGACATTTTCATCTTTAGTGAGCTGTATTAAATTCCTATTATTTAGGACATAGCATCTACTGTCTCCAACATGTGCAAGGTGGAGTACTTTTTCCTGATCAATTTCCACAATAGTCATTGTTGTACCCATTCCTGTTGCTTCAGAGTGTTTATTTTGATAATCCAGAATGTTTTTATTGGCTAAATTTACATAATCAGTGATATTTATAAAGCTATCATCCATTACTTCAGAAGCTATGAGGCTAGCAACTTCACCTTTTTTATGGCCTCCCATCCCATCAAATATTCCAGCTTTTATTGGTAAGCTTGAAGAGCCTGACTTATCTGGGTATATAGCATCTTCATTTTTTTCTCTAATTGGACCGCATTCAGTTTTTACTGTCCATATCGCTTTGCTATTTTTCATTTAGTAATAATGATAGTTGTGAAATGTATTAGTTTTCTTAGACTTAATAAAGAAGTACAATACTGTTCGTAAAGACAAACAGATCAGCGCAAATGAGAAACAACATATTTAAAATAACAGGATTAACAGTAATAATCGCTTTGCTCTCATATGTTTTATTTACTTACTTTGATGAATTAAACCAAGCTGAAGAGTTCAATCAATTCCTATTAGACGCAGCAACCATCTCTGAAATACACAATTCAAACTCTTCAAACTTCAAGGATCTTCTCGACTTTTCAGAAGTTAGTAGAGAAAGATTTGAAAATAATATCAATAATATTCGTACAAACTCCCAAGAAGCATACCAACTTTTAAACTCAAGCAACACTGGATATACATCCAAGGAAAAGCAACTATTAGAAATAGCTGTTAATAGTTGGTTAGAAGGAATAGAGTTATTCGAAGTTTCAATTATCACACTTATTGATAATCCAAACTCTGTCAACATTGAAGAATCAATCGCACAAAGCATTATTGATCTATCTATTGGCGATGAAGCATATTCTGAATTTCTATTTCTTTTAAGACAGAATGCTTCAATTGATGGAACTTTTCTACCAAATTTTTATCAAATTGAATATATAGGAATTGAAGATAATTCATATCAATTTGCAGACCTACTCGTAGATAAAGCTAAAAGTAGTACAGGTGGTTTATTCTTACAGAAAAATCTTGCTGTCGCTGGAACTGAATTTGTTCCAATGCCAATTGCTTTTACGGAAGACGATGTAGCCGTTCTTCTTGATGAACCGACTGCTCTTCAAGTTGTCATCTCAAATGAGGGAAATATTGATTCTTACGATATAGTGGTATTAATTTTAGTTACAGATGAGTTCGGAGAAACCGTTTACGAATCTCAAAATAAAATTAGTTCAATAGGACCCAAAGAAAGTAAAATTTTTCTTACTGACCCCATTAATATAGAAAAAGGTATCCAACACGAATGGTTTATAAAAATTGAAGAAATTGAAGACGAAGAAGAACTCACAGACAACTTGTTGTCAGTTTATGCTTTCATACCACCAGAAAGCTAATTTATGTTAGATCCTCTACTGCTTAAAAATGATTTAGATTCTCTTAAAGATAATCTTAAAAGAAGAAATCTTGACGTTGACCTAGAACAATTAATCGAACTTGATGAATCTAGAAGAAAGCTTAGGTTTGAAGCAGAAAAATTGAGAGCAGACCAGAAATCACTGGGTAAAGATATAGCGAATGCAGAACCAAAAGAAAAAGAAGCACTACTGAAAAAAGCCTCACAAATTAGTGAAAGTGTAAAAAAACTGTTTGACGAGGTAGAGGAAAAAGACAAAGTATTTTTTGATTTATGGGTAAAAATTCCAAATTTAATTTCATCTACATCTCCTGACGGCAAAACAGATAGAGACAATGCGGAAATAAAACAAGTCGGTGATACAAAAAATGTAGATAATCCAAAAGACCACTTAGAGATTGCAGAAAAATTAGGCTTAATTGATGTTCAAAAAGCATCTGAAGTATCTGGTTCACGTTTTTCTTACTTGTTTGGTGATTTGGTAAAAATTGAATTCAATCTTGTTTCTTGGGCATTAGACATTCTCTCAAACAAAGGCTTTAAACCTACTGTGCCACCGGTATTAGTTAGAGAAAATGCATTATATGGAACTGGATTTTTCCCCGATGATGCTGAGCAAGTGTATGAAATTCCTAATGATGATTTATATTTAGTCGGAACTTCAGAAGTTCCACTGGCAGCATTACATAGTGATGAGATTTTAGACATAAAAAATTTACCAATTAGATATGCAGGATTTTCTACATGCTTTAGACGCGAGGCTGGAACATATGGAAAAGATACAACAGGAATATTTAGAGTACATCAATTTGACAAAGTTGAGATGTTCTCCTTCTGCAATCCTGAAAAATCTGAAGAGGAACATGAATATATTCTCTCAATTGAAGAAGAACTTTTACAGGCTTTGGAGATTCCTTATAGAGTTGTAGATGTTTGTGCAGGAGACTTAGGCGCTTCTGCTGCTAAAAAATATGACATTGAAGCATGGATACCAAGCCAAAACACCTACAGGGAGGTTACCTCTTGCTCCAACACAACAAGCTTTCAAGCAAGAAGGCTAAACATAAGAGCAAAATCTGATGGAGAAACAAACATATTACATACTCTAAATGGAACCGCCATTGCAGTAGGAAGAATTTTAATTGCCTTAATTGAAAATAACCAAACTGAAGACGATAAAGTTGAGTTCTCTGATACAGTTGCAGAAATTATTGGTGTTAAAAACTTAGGCTAATAACAAGCTAGCTATCATGCTTATGCCAAGCACTACATAAGCTGCACGAGCCACTTTCTTATTTTTTTTCAAACTATTTTGAAGCTGTTCTCCAAGTATTAACCATATTCCCACGCAAAAAGGTAAAACTAAAAAATATATCATTGCCCCCTGGTTATTTGTAATATTAAATGCTGTAAGACCAGATACAGCCATAACAACACCTTTAGGATTTATCCATTGGAAAAGACAAGCCTGTATAAAGGTAAAAGGCTTCTCTACAGCAGAACCTTTTACATTTGTGTCTAGCGAAGTAGTGGCAACTCTGTATGCAATATATGTAATAACCGCGTAACCAACATATTGAAGATAATTAAAAATTTCAACTGGTACATAGGTAAGTAAAAAACCACCTACAAAAAATAAAAAAGTGAACCCTAGCCAAATCCCAAGAAAATGAGGTATCGATGCTTTTCTACCAAATTTTATTCCAGAGGCCATAAGCAAAGAATTGTTTGGCCCAGGAGTAATTGCAGTTACAAATGCAAAAATGAAAAACTCAAACATTTGGTTATATTAACATCAACAATTGAGATAATTAAATAAGATGAAATATATATCAGATGAAGACAAGATGAGAGTCGCTCTTGATGAAGCTAAAAAAGCCTTAGACATTGATGAAGTTCCTGTAGGTGCAGCAATATTTGATAAAGACGATAACTTAATTTGTGCAAATCACAATAGAAGAGAACTAGACCAAAACCCAATGTCGCATGCAGAAATTTTAGTTTTAGAAGAAGCTTCACAAATTTTAGGTACTTGGAGACTTGAAGAGACAACAATAGCTGTAACTTTAGAACCAGACGCTATGTGTGCTGGTGCTATTTCTTTATCTAGAGTTAAAAAATTAATATATGGAGCTCAAAATGAAAAAGCCGGTGCAGCTTTTTCATTGTATAACATACCTCAAGATCCCAGGTTAAATCACTTTGTTGAGATAAAAGATAATATTCTTTCGCATGAATCTAAAGATATATTATCCTCTTTCTTTGAAACTAAGAGATAACTAAAATAGAATCTCAGGTTTATTCGGAGGGATCGCATAGTCTGGCCTAGTGCGCACGCTTGGAAAGCGTGTAAGGGTTTATCCCCTTCGAGGGTTCGAATCCCTCTCCCTCCGCGTAAAAACTATCTGGAGGGATGGCCGAGCGGACGAAGGCGATAGTCTTGAAAACTATTGTATGTATTCCATACCGTGGGTTCGAATCCCACTCCCTCCGCTGACTTGGAGAGGTGACTGAGTGGCCTAAAGTGCTCGCCTGCTAAGCGAGTGGGGAAGCAATTCCCTCGAGGGTTCGAATCCCTCCCTCTCCGCAAAGCGCCCGTAGCTTAACTGGATAGAGCATCTGACTACGGATCAGAAGGTTGGGGGTTCGACTCCCTCCGGGCGTGCTCTAGTTATTACAAAATAAATATGATAAATTTTTATTATTTATTTAAGATCTCCATTATCAATGGATGAGCGGATTTAATATCTTCTATATCAAAATCAACTTGATATTTTAATTTATAAAATTTTACTGCCGACTCTCTTGTACCATCCCATTCAACTGACACAAGGTCCATTGCAGTTAAATCTAGACTATTTACAATTTCTGGATCTGCTCCTGCATCACTTAACAGCTGAACTATTTCTACTTGACCAAAAAATACAGCACAGAATTGGGCAGTGACACCTTCATTATTTTGAATATCTAATTCAGCGCCTTCATCTATCAATAATTTAACAATTTCATAATGTCCTTGGCAAGATGCAATAATTAATGCAGTTTCATCTCTACTAGAACCTTTTAAATTGAGATCTGTGCCAAAAGCTATATGTTGCTTTATAGACTCAATGTCACCTTTTTTTGCAGAAACCCATATACTATTCGAAGGTTCCTTAACTGTTTCTTCTACTTCTACTAATACTGTGTCATTTGTTGTGTTTATGCTAGTATCTTCATTTGAGTTGCTACAGCTAGTAAAGAATATAAAAAAGAAAACCAAAATAGACATATTCAATACCTTCATAATCAGAGCCTAATAGAGCGAAGATAGCTTTACTAATTGCTTTTAAATTAATAGTTCCAAAGGGGTTCTTCTAAATTCCAATTAGTTTCATTTCCCCAAGTGTTTAAGTAGGTAACTTCATCCACAGGATTTCTTTTAGCCACACCCCATTTGCCTAATGGATAACCTGCAGTTACAACTGCATCTATCTTCCAACCTTTATCGCTTGGAATATTTAAGATTTTAAAAGCTTGTTGTGGTTTAAACATCCCTAGAACTGTTGTTAGGCAAGTGCCCACACCATGCGCTCTTCCAGCAAGCATTAAGCTCCAAATTGCTGGAAATATAGAAGAACCAGTTGGATCATTTCTTGATAATACGACAAACATTGCAGGAACTTTGTGAAAATTTTCAGAGAGCCAGGTTGCAGATTTAGTAATTCTAACTACCTGCTCGGATTTTTCATCATCAAGAACATTTGAGGCCCCCAAATCAGAAGTTCCTCCATAAAATTCTTTAACATAAAAATCCCAAGCCTCTCTATATAAATCTCCAAGTTGGTTTTTTATTTCTGGATCAGTTACTACAATAAATTTCCAACCTTGACGATTAGAACCACTTGGTGCACGAATACCAGCATCAATCATTTGTTTTAAAACATCATCAGGGATTGGATCTTCACTAACTCTCCGCATTGCTCTTGTTGTATATAAAGCTTCGAATACATCCATCAGACAATTTTACTAAGATTAATTAAGTGGATGATAAATTAATCAAAGAAATTAATGGGAATGTTGCGTATATTTGGATCAATAGACCAGATAAAAAAAATGCTCTTGATTCTGATGTTTGGTTTGGACTACCAAAAATTATTGAAGAAATAAATAACAGTAACGAAGCTAATTGTATTGTCATATCTGGTAAAGGAGATAGCTTTTCCGCTGGTATAGACATAACAATGTTCATGTCTGATATGAACCTAAATGAAAACTTATCTTCTACACCCCAGGACAGGCGAGAATTAATGGACCTTGTTGAAAGAATGCAAGGTGCATTTACAACTATAGCTAAATCTAAAATACCAACGATTGCACTTGCTCATGGGTTTTGTATTGGCGGTGCTACTAGCTTAGTTTCCGCCTGCGACATTAGATTAGCCACCAAAGATGCAAAATTCTCCATAGGGGAAACAAAACTGGGTTTAGTTGCTGATGTAGGAGTTATTCAGAGAATGCCAAAAATTGTATCAAGTGGAGACATGAACGAACTCGCACTTACAGGTCGAATTTTTGACGGTGAACATGCAGAAAAAATTAGATTTGTCAGTAAGGCATATGAAAATTCAGATGAGTTATTTGAAGCAGGAGAAAAGCTTGCCAATGAAATTTCATCAAACTCTAAAAGAATTGTTCAGGCAACCAAAGAAGCATTAGAAAAAAGCTCAAATTTGACAGTTGACCAAGGACTTGAATACGCAAAACTTTGGAGTACTTCATTTTTAGTTTCAGAAGACCTCAGAGAGGGCGTAATGGCATTTCTTGAAAAAAGAGATCCTAAATTTAATGAATAGAGTTATAGGTTGAAATAGCAAACCTATCAGTCATTCCAGCAACATAGTCTACAGAATTCTGAATCTCTGATTGTTCTTGTGAATAAGAACTAGGAAGCTTATCTGGATTATTTTTAAAATACTCAACTAGAACTTCTACAATTTTTTTTGCATCTGATCTCTGTTGCATTGTTTCCTCTCTTAGATATACATTTTTTAAACATGAACTCTCTTAGTTCATTCATTATGTCTAGTATTTCTTGGTCCATTCCTAGATCTCCACCATTGGAACCTTTGAACACACCAGAAATTAGTGAATTTATCCAGGCTTTTCCTGGAGGACCCAGTGAAGAAATTATTTTTTTCGGTATGTCTTTCTCAGTCAAAACACCAGCTCTGATTGCATCTTCTACATCATGAGATAAATAAGCAATTCTATCAGAAAACCTACATATTATACCTTCAGGTGCAAATGGAGGTTCCTCGTATTTCCACGGATGTTTCTTAATACCATCTATTGTTTCTTTAGTCAGATTCAAAGGCTCAATAACAGAAAGCATTTTTACAGAATTTTCTGAATGACTCCAGCCTCCGTCAAGTATTTCATTTAAGACGTCTTCACCTGTATGGCCAAAAGGGGAGTGTCCTACATCGTGTCCTAAACATATTGCTTCAGTAAGATCTGGATTAAAACCTAATGTTTTCGCAATAGATCTTCCAATTTGAGTGACATTCAGTGTGTGTGTCATTCTTGTAATAAAATGATCTCCATCTGGATTGATAAACACCTGTGTTTTGTGTTTTAATCTACGAAAAGTTTTTGAGTGAATGATTCTATCTCTATCTCTTTCAAAGCAAGTTCTAAAAGTATCTTGAGGTTCTTCTTGATTTCTTCCGAGTGAATCCCCAGAGAAGGTAGCGTAACTTGATAATGTTACGCGTTCATTTTGTTCTCTCCATTTTCTATCTCTTAAGATAAACGAATCGTTCATACAATTACTTTACAAGTTGTGTTCTTCAAGTAAAGAAGTTAATTCCATCCAGTTATTTATATCTACAGCCCCTTTTACAGGCCTGTTGTATTCTCTTACAAATCGTAAAATTAATTTATCAGGAACCTGTCTTACATAATTTTCTATTTGGTGTGGTGCATCATCTATATAAGCGTCACACTCAACTTTCCACTTTTCTTCAATAAAATGTATTTCTCTCGAAGGAATTTTATTTTCACCTAACCACATCAAGGTATCGTGTATTGACCACCATGGCTTCGAAGACAAAATAACAACTTCATGTCCTTTTTTGGAAAGCTCAGTCAAAACTTTTACAGAATTTTCGTAGGTTTCCAAGTTTCTAAAGATTGAGCTTCCATTAATGTCTTTTGCCCAATTCCAAAAATCTAATTCTGTATTGAAATGCGTCAGAGGTTTAGATAGTCCCCAATTAGTAATGTCTGATTCAGGTATTTCTTTGCCAAATTCTATTTTGTACTGTTCTGTCCAGCCTTTGGTAAAATTTGCAACAACACCATCTAAGTCAACTCCTATTCTCATTTGACTTAGTTTAATTGTATAGTGCATTATAGAAAGTAAAGATATTACCATTTATAGAGATGCAAGAAGCCTTATATAGAAAATACAGACCTGATAGCTTAAACAAGTTAGTCGGACAACCTGATGCTGTAACGTTAATTGAAAAGCAAATAAAGAATAATAATTTAAGTCATGCATATTTATTTTCTGGACCAAGGGGTGTTGGCAAAACTTCACTGGCAAGAATAATTGCTACTACTTTGGGTTGCGATCCGGTCTTTGATATAACTGAAATAGATGCAGCTTCCCACAATAAAGTCGATGACATTAGAGAATTAAATGACAGTATCAACTTTATAGCAAGTAGCCCAGGTAAAAAGAGAGTATTTATTTTAGATGAGGTGCATATGTTATCTAATGCAGCTTCAAATGCATTTTTAAAAACTTTAGAGGAACCACCAGAGCACGTGATATTTATACTTGCAACCACAGAACCCGAAAGAGTATTAGAAACTATTAAAAGTAGAACAACCCACATAGCTTTTAAAAGAATTGGGAATGATGAAATTATAAGCACACTTAATGAGATTGGTAAAAATGAAAAAATAAAAATTAATGACGATGTTTTAAGCTATATTGCTAATCAAAGCGACGGTTCATTGCGTGATGCAATAAATCTTTTTGAACAAACCCACAATACATTTGGTAATAAAGCAACTATCGATGACTTGTACAGTATTCTTGGCAAAGTCTCTATTGCTGATTTGCAGCAAATTATTGAGTCTATTAATACACAAGATACATCTAAGATTCTACATATTCTCAAAGCGAATTATAGCAAAGGCCTTCAGCCTTTAGATATCCTAAATTCTATTACCGATTTATTTAGGAATATTTTTTACTTCAAATACTTGCCTGATGATGATACTTTTTTAGCTATTAGCGAAAGCGAAAACGCTTTAGTAAAACATTCGAATGAATTTATAACAGCCAAGCAGCTATCCAGAGTCTTAGATTTATTAGATGAACTTAATCAAACGATTGTCAACGCACCTTCTCAAGAACTAAAGTTGGAATTATTTCTTATTAAATTAATTAAACCCCAACTGGCATCTGATATAAAATCAATTTCAAGACGAGTCGACCTTTTAGAAGGTGAACAGAACATTCAAGAAGATTTTGTTAAAGAAATCCCTTCTTCAAAACAAACGCCTAAACCAAAACAAAATACTGAAAAAAAAACTAAAAGCACAATTAAAGCCCCAAAAAAAGATCTAGAAAATTTTGATGTATATTGGCCAAAGATACTTCAAGAAGGAAAGAACACACTTACACCTAGAAAATATTCCTATATTACTTTGGTAAGCCCCCAGATAGAAGACAAGGAAAACCTGATTCTTTATGTTGATGATGAAAATGAGTATTTAATTACTGAGTTAAAAAAATCGCAAGATATTTTGGAATTTATTGAATCAGAAATTGCAAAAATAATGGGACTAAAAGTTTCTATACAAGTAAAGGCAGCAAAAGGCTTATCGGAAAACTCTAGTACAGAAAACAATGTTCAAGAAAATATTAGTGAAGTTTTTGATATCGAAAATATTGACTAATTTTCTTTAAGATTCAATTCGCTTAAAGCGACTGTTATTCTTCGAGATCCTTGATTTTGAGCACTTTTACACAACTCTATAAAACTTCTTAACTCTCCAGTTCTGAATTTTTTTAGTTCATCTCCAGGCTCAACTTTTGTGTTTCTTTCTCTTTCAAGTAATTTTATCTCTATTTCTTTAGCTCTCGCCAGATATGTACTGCTAACTTCAAAAAGTGTATCAACCCCATCTGCAATAGGGGGGTTAATGTGCCCCATTAACACATCTATATAATTGTTTATTTCCTCGTGCAATTCTTGTGCACTGGATAGACCTTTTTTTAATGGAAATTTTTGCATTAGTTTCTTTTCGTTATATTAATATATTCAAATTTTAGCAATACAAGAAAAGTAAAAGTCAAACCTACAATACTTACAAAGCTTGTTGAAAGTTGTATGAATGTACTTTCAAAAACTAACAATTCGGAAAGAAAGAATGATAGTGCCAAAATTGCGCATGATTTAATAACATCTTTAACTAGAGATAGGTTAAGTATTTTTATATTTTTTACTTTTAAATTAATCAGTAAATATATTGAATAAACAAATAAAGACAATGTTATTAGTAGAGCATAAGTCTGTGCATCTCTATTGTTTATAACAAGCAAAAGAATCGTAGTTAATACAGAAACAACAGTTCCGCTTATTACAGGAAACCAGAATATTTTTTGAACATAATATGATCTTGTAAGAACTTGATTCATAGACCATGGCAATATAGCAAAAACAACAATTGAAAATATACTGGCCACAGTTAATGTGTTTGTTGAATTAAAAGCTCCACGTTCGTAAATTATAGAAATTATAGATTCAGCATTAGCAAGACAGAAAACCATAACGGCACCATTGAATAAAAATAGATAAGAAAGCTGTTTTCTAACTAGAAGTACTAATTCTTCTATTTCGTCTGCTTTGAATAATCTTGCAAGCAATGGATAACTTGCAACACCAATTGCTTGAGCAATTATACCAACTGGAAGTATGGCAATTCTGCGTGCGTATCTAAAAGTTGCAACACTACCAACAGTAAGCATTGACCCAAAAATTCTGAAAAGCTGTTCATCTATTACAGCAATTGACTGTCCAACTACAAGGGGTAAAGAGATAAATAGATACTCTTTCAAATATCTCAGTCGAGGAGGAACAAAAATGTATTTAAGGCCCGACCTTGATGCACCAATAACCTGAATTATTAAATGGCCAATTATTGAACCGACTAAAGTCCCTAAAGCGAAACCTTTAACCGTACTTTCTGGAGAGCTAGAGTTGATCCAACCAAAAAATATAATCGTACTGTTGTAAACCAGTGGTGCAAGTGATGCATATAAGAAGTTTTCCTTTAAATACTGATAAGACATAAGAATTGCGCCTATAAAAAAGAATATTTGACTGAATATAATTGGGGTAAATACCTCAATAAAAAATGCAGGTGACTCAACATTTAGAACCTCTGACAATTGGTATCTAAACAAGAAAACTATGGCTGAAAACAAAATAAACACCAAAGACAACCCATTTAAAAGTGACAAGAAATAGTTATTTAATTCTTCTTCGGACTTACTACTCATCAAGGGAATCAGAGTTATGGCAAGGTAACCTCCAGCTGAAAGATAAAACAAAAAATCAGGAATTATAAATGCTAAATCAAGTGTGTCTGTCGCACCTGAAACACCAGTCCATTTAGCTAGAAGAATCTCTCTAAAAAATCCTAAAAGTCTACTAGCAGCATACGAAGCTGTAACTATAGATATAGAACCCATCAATTTTTTATAGTTTTGCATATGCTTCTTCCATTCTAGATAATAAATTTAAGGGAACTTTTATTGGATTATTTTCATAACCTATTCCGAGTAGATTACTTGGCTTATTTTCGCCATGAAAATCACTCCCACCAGAAATTAATAGATCTAAACTTTCACAAATTTCAATAAGTCGAGCCTTTACAGAACTGTTATAACCTGGGTAGTAAACTTCTAGACCACTTAATCCCATTATTTTCATTTGTTTTAGATAATCAAAAAATTCTGAAGTAATCCAATTTTGATTTTTTTTGTATGATTCGCTACTCATAAGTGTATGAGGGTGTGCTAAAAAAATTAATGATTTTGATTCTTTTGATAATTGAATTATTTCTTCAATATCAAGTTGATGAGTATCTATATTGGGGATAATTCCATTTCTTAAAAATTTTGTAAAGGCTTCACTTACATTACTCACATATTGTTTCTCAACCATTATTTGTGCAATGTGTGGTCTACCAGGCACCTTAGTCTTTACGAGATCTAGCTCAGATTTTTCAATATCTATGCCTGATTTCTTCAAGCTTTCAAGAATTATGTAATTTCTCTCTTTTTTCTTGTTTCTAATCTCTTCAAGTCTTGCGTTTAAGCTTGTGTTTCTGTCTAAAAAATAGACTAAGAGATGAATACCAGCAAATGGATTTTTTGACTTTAATTCCTTCCAATCTGCACCAACTTCAATTCCTTTAATTATTTTTATGTCATTGTCGGAAGGCACCTCAGTTAAATATTCATGATCTGTTATTGATATTGCTTCTAACTGTAATTCCTTAGAAAGATTGACAATTTCCTCTACTGAGGAGGTTCCATCAGAATTAACTGAGTGAATGTGCAAATCTATACTCATAAAAACTAGAGTACTAGGGTCTTTAATTCTTTAATAAATTAATTAGAATGTTTCCAATGAAATTAATCGTACAAAAATTTGGTGGAACTAGCGTAGCTAACACAAGCTCGTTAAAAATAGTTGCGGAAAGAATAATTGACCGTAAGAAAGAAGGTTATGAAGTTGTAGTTGTGCCTTCAGCAATGGGTTCCAGCACAGATGAATTAATTGATTTAGCCAATGAGCTTTCCGAGAAACCTACTCCACGTGAGATGGATATGTTGTTATCTGCTGGCGAGAGAATAACCATGTCACTACTTTCAATGCATTTAAACAGTTTGGGTCATAGTTCATTTTCTCTTACAGGTTCTCAAGCTGGAATAATTACTACATCTAGACACGGCAAAGCAGAAATTGAAGAAATCTCAGGTGAAAGAGTTAGAGAAGGTATTGAAAGAGGAGACATTGTTATTGTTGCAGGATTCCAAGGCTTTAATCGTGACACGAGAGAAATAACTACCTTAGGCAGAGGAGGATCTGATGCCACTGCGGTTGCTTTAGCAGCTGCTTTAGGTGCTGAAAAGTGTGAAATATTTACTGATGTGGAGGGAATATTTACTGCAGATCCGAGAATTATTGAGTCAGCAAAGTTAATTGATGAGATTACTTACGACGAGATGCTTGAAATGTCTTCTTCAGGAGCAGGCGTATTAATGGCTAGGTCTGTAGAATTTGGTAGAAGGTATAATGTGCCAATAATTGTAAAATCAACTTTTACAAACAACAAAGGTACCGTAGTGAAAGAAAAAACAATGGAAGAGGCAATTGTAAGCGGGGTAACCCACAATGATAAAGAAGTTAAGTTCACACTTTTTGGTGTTCCTGATCAGCCGGGTATTGCTGGTACAGTTTTTGGGTCTCTTTCAGAGATTGGAACAAATGTTGATATGATTGTTCAGAACGTTTCTAAAGAATCAATTACTGATATTTCATTTACTGCTCCCTCCGAACAACAAAAAGATGTAGAAGATACTTTAAAAAACATTTCAAAACAACTCGATGCAAAAGGTTATGACGTAGACGAAAATATTGCTCGAATTTCCATAATAGGAGCAGGAATGAAATCAGAATCGGGAGTTGCCTCAAAAATGTTTAAAACTTTGGGAGATAATAAGATTAATATATCAATGATATCCACTTCTCCTATTAGAGTATCCTGTGTTATCAGTAGTAATGATATTGAGAAGGCTCTTAATGTCTTACATGAAGAATTCATAACAAACTAATGAAAATAGCCATTATTGGGGCAACGGGATTAGTTGGTCGTAAAATTATAAATCTATCAGAAGAGTATTTTCCGAAAGATACTTCCTACACTTTTTTTGCATCAAGTAAATCAAAAGGCACTGAATTAGTAATAAATAAAAATAAGTTAATTGTTCAAGAATTAATTGATGAAAATATATCCGAATTTGATATCGCCCTTTTTTCAGCTGGAGGTGATAGATCGAAAGAATTTGCTAAGAAGTTTATAGAACATGGAGCTTATGTCATTGATAACTCATCAGCTTTCAGACATGATGATGAAGTCCCATTAGTAGTTTATGGAATTAATGAAGAGACTATAAATAGCAACACAAAATTAATTGCTAATCCTAACTGTACAACTATGGGTTTAGTTATGGCTTTAAAGCCTCTTCATGATAAATTTAACCTTAAATCAATTACGCCAGTTGCATATCAAGCAGTATCTGGATCAGGAACCCAAGCGGTGGACTCTCTTAGTAGAGAAATTGAAATGGGAGATGATTTGAAAGAAGATTATGCAGATGGTTTTTATCCAAGACCAATTGCAAAAAATGTTATTCCAGTTGCTGGAAATTTATTAGAGAACGGATACTCTGACGAAGAAATGAAGTTTGTAAATGAATCAAGAAAGATACTTTCTATAGGCGACTTAATTGTAGAGCCTTCGAACGCTAGGGTTGGAGTAAAAACAGGGCATGGAACATTCTGTTCAGCAGTTTTTGAAAATGAAGTTTCAAGAGAGTCTGCAATTGATGCAATCGATAATTTTGATGGGATTGAATATTGGGATGATCCATTACCTACTCCACTTGATGCTGAGGGAAGAGATAATGTTTTGGTATCAAGAATGAGAGAGGGTCTTTCATCAAAAAAAATAGTCAACTTCTGGGTTGTTTCAGATAATTTACTTAAAGGTGCAGCACTTAATGCAGTCCAAATAGCAAAATATGTTTCAGAGTTATGAGCGAAGCAAATTATAAAAACCTAGCAACTAAAAAAAGAAGAATTCTTGGCCCCTTTGGAAGGCTTTTAATGAAACTATTTAGATGGGAGATTAAGGGCGAAATTCCAGATTTAAGCAAAATGATTCTTATTGGTTTACCTCATACAGCAATGAGAGATGCTTGGTATGCTCTTTTAGCAGTATGGTCTTTAGATTTAAAAATTAATTTTTTTGGTGCTGCATGGATATTTACACGATTACCTAGCTTGTTTACTATCTCAAAAAATTTAGACAAGCTCGGTATACCGTGGCCATTTTGGTGGTTACAGAAATATCTTTTATTAAAACTGGGCGGAATTCCTGTATATAGAGTTAATTCAAAAGGATTAATTTATGGAGCAGTCGAAGAGTTTAAAAAGATAGATAACTTTATTTTAGTTATTGCACCTGAAGCGGGTACAGAGCCAGTATCTGAGTTTAGAAGCGGTTTTTACTATCTAGCAAAAGGCCTAAACATACCTCTTGTGCCTATAGCTATAGATTTCAAAAATCGCTGTTTTTCAATAAGACAACATTATTTTGTAAAAGGTACGTTTGCGGAAGAATCTCAAAAGCTAATTGATCAATTTGAGGGAGTTGAGGGAGCAACTAGAACATTTAAAATGCTAGAAAAAATGGAATAAACAAACTCAAGATATAATTTCCAACAGGAATTTGTTTGATTCCAAGTAAATTAATTCCAACTCCTACCAACAATACACCACCAACCCCGGCTATAGAATCAGACATAGCCTGGTCGATCGATCCACCAATAGCTAAAGCGCATAAAGTAAAGAAGCCTTGGTATATCAAGATGGAAATCCCCGAATAGCCTGCTCCTTTACCACCACTCGAAGTTAAAAACAAAACTAAGAAGCAATCAAGTGCAGTTTTGATTAACAAAAGCTCAATGTTTCCCTCAACTACATCTAAGAATGGACCCACAATTGCCAGTGGACCAGTAACCACTATTAATGAAGCAGTTAAGTAACTTTCAATAAACTTATTTTTTTCTCCTTCTCCTTTTTCAAATTTTTTATGAAGATATTCTCCAAAGCTTTTAATTCTTTCTTCAATTTTTAAATATGTACCAATAATTGCACCAATTAAAACAGCAAAAAGTGTAACTAAAAATTCAGGACTTTTTAGCGATTCTCTAATTCCCAAAGTTAATACCAACAAACCAAGAGGCAGTAAGTTATTTTCAAAGTTTTTAATTTCCTTTTTAATAAAAAATCTACTTAATAGGCCTACACCCATTACTGCAAAAGAATTTATTAGGGTACCAATACCTGGAATCATTTATTTTTAAAATCGTTATGGCTACGGCTTGGAGTAGGCCCCTCTTGTCCCTGATATTTGCTTCCGTATACTCCTGAACCATATTCGGATTCAGAAGGAGAATTTAAGTAATAGAAAGATATCTGACCTATTTTCATTTCAGGGTAAATTTTGATTGGTAAATTTGCTACATTTGAAAGCTCAAGTGTTAGATAACCTGAAAAACCAGGGTCTACGAATCCTGCTGTTGAGTGAATTAATAGCCCAATTCTACCTAGAGAACTTTTTCCTTCTAGCCTTGCAACTACTTTATTTGATAAAGTCACTTTTTCAAATGTAGTTCCAAGAACAAATTCCCCTGGATGGAGAACAAACGGTTCATCAATTGTTGCAGTAACCAGAGTAGTTAAATCTTCTTGCTCTGCTTTTGGATCTATATGAGAGTATTTATGATTTTCAAATACTCTAAATTCATTTCCAACTCTTAGATCTAAACTTGAAGGCTGAATGTAAGCCTCGTCTAAAGGAGAGATCTCTATCTCTTTATTCTCTAATGATATTTTTATGTCTTTGTCTGATAACATTTAAACCTTTAGTTCTTTGAATATCATAACCTATTTTTAGTATTTTTATCTGTTTATTAATGAAGCAATTGACCAGATAGTAATTACAAGACCAACAATTGTTAAAAAAATTGTTCGTGTAAAGAAAATTTCAGCACCCTCTTTGTTTGATTTGAGCAACGCCGCAATATTTCCAGCTACCATTGCTGCTCCAACACCAAGAAGAAGAAGAATTATTGTTAAATCTAGTGCAAATGGATCATTCATAACTTATATTATGATAATGAATATGATCGAATCTAGTGAAGTAGTAAAAATATTTTTAGATTATGAAATTTCTAATATTAAAGATGAAAAAAAATACACCATCTCACCGTTAGATGGAATAACAAATAATACACTTGTTGTAGGCGTAGATAATAAAAAGTTTGTCTTGAGAATTCCCGGAAAAAATCCAGACGTTATAAATAGAAAATCTGAAAAACTTAATTCTATTAGAGCTTATGAGGCTGGATTAACGCTTCCGTTTATACTTTTTGATGAAATTACTGGAATTAAAATTTCAGAATATTTCGATATATATACATACAAGCAACAAGATTTTAACAATAAAGAAATGCGGATGAATGCATTTTATATATTAAATGAATTGCACAATTCAGATTTGGTACTTGAAGAAAATTTTTCACCTCTAAAAGTTTTTCATAATATTGCAGATGCTTCTCACTCAGTAGAAAAAGAAGCTATTGAAGTTGCTTCAAATGTTATAAAAAAGATAAACGAAATTGGAATCAAAAATGTACCGTGTCACCAAGATCTTTACTATGCAAATTTCGTAATCTATGAAAATAAAACAATTCTAATTGATTGGGAATACTCATCTATGGGAGATAGCTACTTTGATTATTCAGACTTATTTTGGCAAAATGAATTTGATCATAACGACGAATTTAAAAAAAGTTCATTAATAGAAATAGGGATAGAGTCTGACGAAGATATTGAAAAATTTGAGTACTTTGAAATGCTCTCTATGATTACTTGGGGCCTATGGGCGTTAAGAAGGTCTCCAAATGATAATGATGGCTTAATGGCAATAAATAATGCAATAAAATTAAGCAAAATTAAAAAACTTTGAAAAGATTTTCAGTTAATGGTGAAAATCGGTTAGAATTTCGCAGTTAGGAAAAAAGGAAAAAAATTTAATTTATGGGATCTTTGATCAAAAAAAGACGTAAGAAAATGTCAAAACATAAATATCGTAAACGTCGTAAATCAAATAGACATAAGAAGAAAAGCGTCTAGCTAGAGTTCTCTCTCTTCATTTAAAAAGTCTTCAATCTGCTGGACTAAATTGTCTTCAGAGAAGTTGTCTTCAATACTAACTTCGGCTTCCTCAAGCTTAGAAACATAGTCAGCTAGGTCTTGAGAGTTCTCCATAGCTTTACTTATTTTCAGTTCAAACTGCTGACCTTCACTTTGTATGCCAGAGTCATCAATATCAATTTTTAATATCTCAGAAGTTTTGTTTAAAAGTGCGCTCATTCCTTTAGGGTATCCACCACTACTTAAGTAATGCGGAACAGCAGCCCAAAGACCAGAAGTCTCAATTCCATTATCTCTTAAAGATTGTCCAACAACACTTGTTATGCCTGTTGGTCCTGAGTAATTAGGATTGAGAACATTAAAGCGAGAGTGAAATGTAGGATCTCCACTAACGCCGAAAATTGGAACAGGAAGAGTATGTGCTACTTGTCCAAAAAAAGCTCCTAAGGTAACAGCTTTTTTGACACCTAGCTCTAAAAGGGTTTCTGTTATATTTTTTGAATATTCTTTCCATCTCATTGATGGCTCTTCTCCGAATACCAAAATTAGATCACTTTTGAGTTTGTAATCCTCAATTGAATAGAAAGAAGTTTGAGGCCAATGAAAGTTTCTTTCACCAAAGTCTTTAACCTCAACAATTGGCCTTCTCATTTGATAGTTATAGTAAGAATCGGAATCTAGCTCAGCAAAAGGATCTACGTCATATGTGCAGCTTAAATTTTCAACACATCCAGTAGCTGTATTGCCTGCATCACTCCACCCTTCAAAGGCAAGTATTGCTACAGGTTCTGATAAAAGTGGCTTTCTATACCAAACTACATCTTCCATAATGAAAGATTAATGTTTTAATAGATTTATTTAATATAAATTTTTATAGTTTTCTTGATGAATTCAAAACTACTGAAATGCTTGATAGTGCCATGGCCAAAGCTGCTAAATTTGGAGTAATTACCCCAGACACAGCCAATGGAATCATTGAGGTGTTGTAAACAAAAGCAAGGAATAGATTTTGATAAATTCTACTTTTAGATTTTTTTGATAATTTAAAAATTTCAGAAATTGTATCTAAACCGCCCTTGTGAATTAAAATATCACCAGCTACTTGTGCTATTTGACTACTACTAGATGTAGTTATACCAATATCCGCTTGTTTTATTGAAGGGGAATCATTTACTCCATCTCCAACATAAATAACTTTTTCTTCTAGTTGTTTATTTTTAATAAAGTCTAACTTTTCTTCTGGAGATTTATTTGAATGATATTTGTCCACCCCAATACTTTTAGCAAACTTTTCAACATTTACTTCTTTATCTCCTGAGAGAATAATTATTTCTTTTTCATTTTTCAGTATATTTAAGAAATTTGACGATACGGATACCTCTTCTTCTAAGTAGAGATCAATTTTTTGCTCGTCAATTTTAACAATGATTGAAGACTCGTTAGAGTCTTCATTTTTTTCAATTAAAACTTTTTTCTCATCAACTATACCTTGTATCCCTAAGCCAGGAACTTCCTTGACATTATCAGCTTTAAGCAATTTCAAATCTCGTAATTCTGCTTCATAAACAATACTTCTTGCAATCGGATGCTGAGAATAGCTTTCAAGACTTGCAATAATTTGTAAAATTGTATTTTCCGTTAGAGATGTATTATTGTCGATCTTTGATATTTTAAAAATACCAGAAGAAAGGGTACCTGTTTTATCAAAAATAAGAGTATTTATATCACCAAATTTTTGCAAAATATCAAAATTTTTGAATAAGTATCCCTGTTTTTTACTGAGAGTTGCAGTCTTAAACAAAACTATTGGAGTTGCTAAGCCTAATGCACAAGGACATGCAATCACCAAAACTGCTATTGAATTTTTTAAGGCATCTAATAATGTGAAATCGCTTATAAAGAGTCTAAACAGGAAAGTTAGAAGACTAATAAAAAGAACAACTGGAACGAAGTATTGAGTTACTTTGTCCAATGATTTTTGAATCTCTGGTTTAGTTGCTTGAGCCGTTCTAATTAATTCTTCAATTATGTTGTAGGTAGATTTTTGATAAGACTCTTGGACAGAGATCTTTAATGCACCATCTAAATTTATACTTCCACCTACAACTAAGTCCCCAGGATTTTTAACTAGAGGAATTGACTCTCCAGTTAATAAACTTTCATCAACAGTCGTTGAACCTTCTAAAACAACACCATCAACAGGAATAATCTCTCCGGGGCTTACTTTGAATAAATCACCAATTGTAACCTCTTTAATAGGTACTTCAAGATGCTCCCCACCTCTTTCCACAATTAAGGTTTTAGGCATTCTGCTTTTTATTGATTCAGATTCATTTACGGATTCCTCTATAACCTTATCTTCTATTGCTTTACCAATTAAGATAAATGAAACTATGAAAGCTCCGGTATCTAGGAACATTTTATTATTTGTGATTGATAAATCAGAGCTAAGAACAGTGCTTGGTAACAATGAAATAATAAGCGCACTCAAGCTACCGATTGAAATTAGAGTATCCATATTAAAATCAAGAAACTTAATTTTTTTAAAAGAAGAAATATGAAAATTTCTACCAAGTATCAAGATAACAAAAGTGCCTATTGCATAAGATAAGATATCTAGCCCAGCCTCAAATGTAAATCTGAGAATGTAAGTAAGAAACAATGAAAATAAAGGTATTAAAAATTTAAATCTAACTTTACTTCCTGAACTAAGGCTGTCTGCTTCTTTTGCCTTATAGCCAATAGTGTTTACTTTTTTAATTAAATTATCAACATCAAATTCGTCATTATTTTTAATGTCAACAATTGCAGACTTTAAAGGAAAGCTTACAGATACGTCTAAGACATCTTCTTGTTTTGAAATTACTCGTTCTATCCGTGCAGCACATGCAGCACATGTCATGCCTTCGATGTCTAAATTTAAAGTATTATTCTGACTGGACAACTGTGTAGCCTTGTTCATCTAACAGTTGAGAAACATTCATCATGTCTAAATCAGAAGATGAGATAACTTCAACTGATTTTTTCTCAATATCAACTGAAACGCTTTCTATTGATTCAACATTATTTAATGTAGATTCAATCGTATCCTTACAATGACCACAACTGATTTCAGGAACTGTAAATAAAACATTCATAATTATCAATATTAATACTCGGCGGGCTATAAATAAGCCCCTAATTTCTTAGGGGCTTATAAGAAATCTCTTGGGGGAGATTTCGTTAGGGGGTCTTTAAAATTTAAGCAGTTTCTTGTAGAATTCTGCCTCTAACTCTAGGATATTTCACAGGAGCATGATTGAAGCAGTGATCTCTTTTGTTATAAATACTTAATTGAGTACTACAAGATTCATCTTTGCACACTCTGCCCTGGTCAAAACTCTTTGATGGCCTAATTCCGCCCTTTATTTGACTCGCTTTTAATCCGTCTGTCATTTCATTCCTTTATATACTTTGTGAATATATTCACAAGCTTAACATAAATATTTTAGAATACAATTTTAAATAAGCAAGTTCTTTTGAAATAAAAAAGCTTCATCATCCCACTTTCTACCTAGGAAGCTTTGCACCATATTTTCTGCAGGAATAGTACCTCCGGGCTTGAGAATCTTATTTTTGTAATCAACACCTACTGAATTTGAAAGCACTCCTTCATTTTCAAATCTGCTGAACAAGTCATCACCAATAATTTCTGCCCATAAGTATCCATAGTAAGCAGCATCATATCCACCAAGTAAATGACCAAATGCTGCCAAATGATTTGTATCTTTGGGGTAGGTGATATTAGTTACTAACTGAGAAGCTTGTTCGATTTGTAAAAGGTCATCATTGAAATTCTCACCATGCATATGTTGATCAGCAAGTCCAAAAGATACTTGCCTTAATGCCAACAAACTAACTCCAATGTTTTTTGATTCGTTTAGCTTTTTACATAGTTGTTCAGACAATGGTTCTGAAGTTTCAATATGTTTTGAAATCCTTTTTAAGCACTCTACTTTCCAAACCCAGTGCTCCATAATCTGACTAGGAGCTTCCACAAAATCCCACTCACAATTTGCACCCACAAACCTTGTATATTTTGATTTACCAATTCCATTATGTAAGACATGACCAAATTCATGAAACAAGGTTTCAACTTCATCAAAAGTCATAAGTCCATCTCCTGTATTAGGATTTGGAAAATTTGCGACCATTGAACATACTGGTAGCTCTTGCCTTTCGGAACCACCAGAAGAAATATCAAATACTGCTGCATGGGTAAACTTTCCTTCTCTTGGATAGAGGTCTAAATAAAAGTAAGCTAGTTGCTCACCATTTTTTTCCCACAAAGACCAAAGTTCAACATCTTCATGCCACGCAGTTTCATTTGATTCTGACTTAATTTCTAAATCAAAAACTTCTTCACAAACTTTGAACATTTCATTTTTTACATCATGAATAAAAAAATATTTTTTTAGTTCACTATTTTCTATATTGCTAGTTTTGCTTCTTTTTGATGAAATAAAGTATCGAATATCCCATGGTGAGATATCATTAATTTCAATATCATCTATTACAAGGTCTTTTTTTTCTTTCTCAGCAGCTTTTTGTAACTTAGGAATTAAATCTTTATACATAGCATCAACATTTTTTGGATTTTTTGCCATTCTGTTTTGCAATCTATATTCAGCCCATGTTTCAAATCCAAACAATTTAGATTTTTCATTTCTTAGCAAAACAGCTTCTTTAAGGATTGGAATATTATTTTCTACAGCCCGATTATTAAAAGCTTTCCAAACTATTTCTCTTGTGTTCCTGACATTACAGTTCTCAGATATTGCATTTACATCAGGATATGCCATTGTAATAATAAATTTTTCTTCATCTTTTTTTAAGTTGTTAAGTTCATTTTTGCTTAAACCGCGTAATTCAACCTCTGAAAATTTAAGCTCTGTTTTATCTTTTGCTATATTTTCTGAAAAAGCGATACCAAGCTCTATAAGCCTTTTATCAATTTCTATTAACCTATTTCTGTTTTCATCTGACAAACCATGACCAGCATTTTTAAAATCTATACCTAAATCTTTGTGAAACTCAATACTCTCTTTATCTGCATCTGAAATATCAATTTCATTATATTTTTTGTAAAGATCATCATCATTAAATAGTTCAAGTGCAAAATTTTGTATTTTAGAATCTGCTTCATTTCCAAAATCTCTAATCTTTTCTTCTGGGTGTACATCTCCAAGAAAAGCAACCCTTCCTGAAACGTCATAAACTGTACTTTCTAAATCATTAAAATCATTTAAATTAACGTTTGTTGATGACTTTATGTTTTCAACTAATTTTTTACATTCTTCTAAAGTGCTATCCAAATCATTATTCAAGCTCTCTAAGTTTGCCTTAGAATAGTTAAACATAAGCCTCCTTAATCTAAGTTATGATACTATTAAATTATGGAAATAAAATTAGAGTTTTGTGTAGTCTGAAACTACACCCCTCGTGCAGTTAGTACGATAGAAGACATCTTAGAAATTTACGGAAACAAAGTAACTTCGATTAATTTAATTCCAAGTGGTGGAGGAGTATTTGAGTTCCATCTAGATGACAATTTATTATTTTCAAAAAAAGAACTAGGTAGACATACTGAGGACGGTGAGATTCTTAAGCTCATAGAAGAAGCGCTTGATTGAGTCTACCTTTTGACCTAACCCTTTTTGAATTAATCTTTATTGCTCTATTAATCTTTATAGGATCATCAGTTCAAGGAATACTAGGATTTGGATTTGCTGTTATAGCATCACCTATAGTTGTACAAATTGAAGCACTGTTAGTTCCTCAACTCTTATCACTATTGGGTTTACCATTAGCAATTCGAGTATTTATAAGAGAAAGAAATAAAGTTGATTTAAGTTCAGTAAAACCTTTAGTTGCTGGCAGGTTTGTTGGGGGACCAATCGGCTTGTTGTTTTTATCAATATTAAATGAAAAATATCTTTCTATTTCTGTAGGTTTAATAGTTTTTTTAGCTGGAATAGCTTCTTTTTTTGGATGGGTAATTAAAAGAAACAAAACCAATTCTTTCATTGCAGGTACATTTTCTGGAATTTTTGGAATGATTGCCGCAATAGGAGGCCCTCCAATTGCTCTTCTGTATCGAGATGCCGATCCAGACGAATTCAGACCATCATTAAATAGTGTTTTTATAATTGGAATACTAATCACTTTGTCTTTGCTTGCCTTTACTGGAAGAATCTACATTGATCACATTTATTTATTATTGATCAATATTCCATTTGTTTTTTTAGGAATTAGACTATCAAGCTTAATTTTTTCTAAAGTTTCTCAGAGTTTTCTGTCTGCGTCAGTGACTTATTTTTCTATTTTTTCTGGTTTATATGTGATATTAAGAAATATAAATTAGTTTATTTCATGAGGTCTAATTATTAACATAAAAAGATATGTTAATACGAGCATCCTTAGCAGGGGTACTATATTTTTTAAGCTTTCCTCCTTTTGACTTTTGGTTCTTAATTTTTCCAGCATTGTATTTTTTTTACTATTCGTTGTTATCGGATGAAAAATCTTTTTTAACAGGGTTTATATTTGGGAGTGTCACCTATGGTGTAATTTTATTAGGAATTCAATCAATAGGACTTGAAGCATGGATTCCATTAACAATTTTAATGGGATTGATGTATGGAATATTCGCAAAACTGTTTTCTTATCTAAATACAAAATCTGATAACAATTTCTATGTATTGTTGTCAGCTATAGCAATTTTTGATTTGATTAGAGCATATTTTCCATTTGGCGGTTTTCCTTGGGGTTTTCCCTCAACGGTTTTATTAATTGGTCCTATAGACAGTTGGTTCATGCTAGATGCTCGTGTATCTTTTGAAGGCTTTGGACCAACGGGATCTTCTCTTTTACTACAATCCTTTTCTTTAATAATTGCACTCGGTGTCTTTTCAAAAAACAAACAAAAAAATTATTTTAAAAATTATATGATATTTTCATTAGTAGTTTTTTCAATATACGTTTTCAGTCTTGTAATTATTAATACTGATTACGATGATGCTCAATTAGGAGCTTCAGAACTAAACATCGCAATCATTCAAGGAAACAGCCCATGTCCTGGTGCCAAAAATAGATGTAGTAATGAAAGACAAAAAATATACGATAGCCATTTAACTCAAACACAATCTCTTGACGGAAATTTTGACCTTGTAGTTTGGCCCGAGAGCTCAACAGGATTTAACAATGACCCTGGAATACATAGTAGAGTTCAAAACGATATTGCTAACGAAGCTTTGAGGCTAGATTCATATTTTTTAATAGGAGGAGACAGACCTATACAAAATCAATATTTTGAAAATTATGGAGTCTTTATAAACAAAGATGGTGAGATTATAGATCAATATTTAAAACAGCACCCGGTGCCCTTTGGAGAGTATATTCCATTTAGAAAATATTTAGACTGGATTCCTCCGTTAGCACTAGTTCCACGTGACATGATCAGGGGTGATGGTCAAAAAATATTTATGGTAAACAATACGAAAATTTCAACTGTTATCTCATTTGAAGGATCGTTCCAAAGATATATCAGGAATAGTGTTCAGGATGGTGCAGAATTAGTTGTAATACTTACTAACCAAGCAAGTTATGGAGAAAGCGGCATGTCAGATCAATTTATATTAATGTCTAGGGCAAACGCAATTTCAAACGGGAGGCCGATTGTACATGCAGCTATAACTGGTAAATCAGCATTTATAGATCATAACGGAAAAGTGATTGCTAAAACTAAATTATTTGAAACAGGAGTACTTACTGAAAAACTTGAGGCAAAACAGAAAGAAACACCTTACAGCAGATATGGAAGTTATTTAAATTATATTTTTATATTATTTGGGGTCATTGTTTTTAGTAAAAAATTTATTCGTCCAACTGATTAAAGGGTAAATTTTTAACAGCTACTGCTTCAAGCAGTCCATTCTGAAAAACTCTTAGGCCAAATTTTGGAAGAATAGCAAATAAGTGATCAAAGATATCAGACTGAATTTTTTCATACGCCTCCCACTCAGTCGTATTTGTGAATGTATAGATTTCTAATGGCACACCTTCTGGAGAGGATGGAAGTTGCCTAACAAGGAAAGTCATAGTTTCAGTATTTAAGTTTGAATTTTGTTTCAAATAGCTTTCAACATAAGCTCTGTATGTACCTATATTCGTCAATTTTCTAGTTTCAATATTGTTATCAGGATTTTCAATAGAAGCATTAAATTCAGATAATTCGTTATTTTTAAAAGATATGTAATCCTTTAATGGTGCTAATTTTTCTAATTCCGAAATTTCTTTGGCCGTTAAAAATTTGATACTTGAAATATCTATAAGTAAAGATCTTTTAATTCTTCTTCCACCATACTCAGACATTGCCCTCCAATTCTTAACAGAAGTGTTTACAATTTTTGATGTCGGAATTGTTGTTATTGTTTTATCCCAGTTCTGAACTTTTACAGTATGAAGAGCAATATCTACTACATCACCATCTGCTCCAAATTCCGGAACTTCAATCCAGTCTCCAATTTTTATTATGTCATTTTGACCTATTTGAACTGAAGCTACAAATGACAAAATTGTATCTTGAAAAACTAATAGTAAAACAGCTGTAAGAGCGCCAAGTCCACTTATGTAATAAGCTACAGACTGTCCAGTTACAATTGCGAAAATAATAATCACCACAAAAGCAGAGATAATAATTTTTAAAATTTGTATATAACCTTTTATTGGTCTATCTTTTAAAACATCAATTTTTTCAGAAATTTTATTGAAAACGCTTAAGACTTCTAAAATCGTCAATCCGACTAATAGTGCAAATGCAGCATCTATTAGTCTTGAAACAATAACATTGCTAAATAGGTCAATACTAAATTCTGGCGTTGCGGTCAATATATTGAAGACGATAAAAACTACAACATAGGAGAGCCTATTTAAAAATTTTTTATCAAGAAATAAATCATCAATAAACGTCGATGTCCTATTTGCTAATTTTTTTACAGCTGGAAAAAAAATAGATCTTAAAATTCCATAAGAAACAATCAATATCCCTAATAGAATTAAGGCGGTTGTTGCATCTGAATTTAGTAAATTATCCATAATTTAATAATAACCTTAAAATCCTTTTTGTTGACTTGTCCATGGCTCAGGTGTGTTGTTTAGGAATTCTTCCACACTTGGCCCATTTAATTTCTGTAGTCTTTTTTGACCTACAATATATGTAACAACTAACAAAATTAGAGTGCTTTGATTAGAAGTTGCAAGCTTTATTACTATAAGAATTTCTGGGGTGTTGTAAAAGTAAATCTGTAGACCTGCCTTTATTAAAAGATACAATGTCCAGATAATAGCTACCAAAGTGTATGCTGGCTTTACTTTTTTATGCAAGTACCATTCTTTTGGCCAATTTCTAAAAGCTTTTGAACTATATATTGTAAAAGGCCTACCTACTATGATTGACACAACTCCTACAAAAGCTATTGCGCCATCTCTAATAATTCCTGGCAGAAAAAATCCAGATGCACTTCCTTGTATTCTGGCAAGAAATAAAGCAATTAAAGATCCGATGAATCCATAAAATACATATTTTAAATTTTGTTTTTTGAATACCCTGTAAAAAAGAAATGCAGATAATAATGCTGCTGTACTGTATATCGCTTGATTCAATTCTAAAAAATTAGCACTTATAACAAAAAATATTGGCGCAATTATTGAATCTGTAACTGATTCATTGTTAGGATTGAGATTTTTAATTTCATCTTTAATCTCTATGAATTTGTTTTTAAAATTTTCCAAATTAAGTTAATTTATCCTCAAAAGATTCTTTACTGATGTTTTGGCTATCAAGAGTGTCAAAATCAGGAAATTCAACACTAAAATGTTTTTCGAGGTTGGTTTTTAATTCATCTGGACTTAAGTTTTTAAATGTTTCTTCCTGAATTACCTCATAAGCCTCTTCTCTATTAACGCCAACGCTTACAAGATGAGATAGTATTTGTTGACTCATTGTTTTACTTTTAGCATTATTTAAATTGATTTCAATTTGTTCATAATTAATGACAAGGTCACTAATAATCGATGTTAGTTCTGAAGTCATGAAGCAAATTAAATTAAAACAATCTGGTAGCGCAATTCTTTCTACTGAAGAATTAGATATATCTCTTTCATTCCAAAGTACCATATTCTCTAAACCACTTAATGTGTATCCCCTGACAATTCTTGCAAGTCCAGTAATTCTCTCACTGCCTATAGGATTTTTTTTATGAGGCATTGCAGAAGAGCCTTTTTGCCCATCTTTAAATGGTTCATACATTTCAGAAATTTCTGATCTTTGATAACTTCTTAAATTAGTTGAGATTCTCTCGTAGGTTGAAGCCAGAATAGAAAGAGAAGTAAATACCTCAGCGTATCTATCTCTGCTCACTATTTGACTTGCAAATATTTCAGGTTTGAGTCCAAGTTTTTCAAGTGTTATTTTTTCCATTTCTTCTGTAACAACTGTGTGGTTACCAACAGGGCCACTTAGTTTTCCATAAGAAATTGAAACTTTTGCCCTTTCAACTCTATCAAGAGACCTTTTAATTTCTAGATACCAGTTTCCAAATATATTACCAAGAAAGGTTTCTTCAGCATATACTCCATGAGTTCTGCCAATAATTTTGGTATCTTTATTTTTTTTTGCTTTTAATTTGAGTTCTTTAAGCAAATCAAGAATCAACTCTTGAGCTATTTCTATAGATTGTAATATGAGTAAACTATTAGCACTATCTACAATATCTGAACTAGTAAGACCATAGTGAATCCAATTCGAACCCTCACCAACTTTTTTTTGAAGTATATCTACAAATGAGGCTAAATCATGATTTGTAACCTTCTCTTGTTTATATACTTCTTCTTTTGAAACTTCAGCCTCTCGAATTTTTTTTGCAATACCAGCTTCTGCTATTTTTAGTTGTTCAAGAGTTTCAACATATTTCTCCTGTATGAGTTTCCATGTATCAAATCTATTTTGATCATTCCAAATTGCATTAACTCTATTATTTATGTATCTTTCAATCATTTAAATTATTATATTTTCTGTTCTCTCTGGTCCAACAGAGATAAACGTAATGGGTACTTCTATAAAGGTTTCAATTGCCTTTATATAACTTTGAGCATTATCTGGTAAATCTTCAAAAGATTTAATTGCTGAAATATCATCCATCCAACCATCAAATGTTTCATAAACTGGCTCAGCTGAATTTAAGATTTTTTGATCATATGGATAGTCAGTGATAATTTCGCCGTTGTTTTTGTAACCTACACAAAGTTTAATTTCTTCAAGGCCTGAAAGCACGTCAAGTTTAGTTATAAAAAGTTCCGTTAAAGAGTTAACTCTTGCTGAGTATTTTAGAGAGATTAAATCAAGCCATCCACATCTTCTCTTTCTACCAGTAACAACTCCAAACTCTGCTCCCTTTTCTATTAAATAGTCGCCAATTTTGTTTTTTTGCTCTGTAATAAAAGGACCACTACCAACACGAGAAATATATGCTTTTGTTACACCAACTATTTTATCTAGATTTTTAGGACCTATGCCTGAGCCAATAGCTGCATTGCCAGAAGAAGTATTTGAGCTTGTTACAAAAGGATACGTTCCATGATCAATGTCTAATAAAGCTCCTTGCGCTCCCTCAAATAAAATTGTTTTTTTATTTTTTATTGCATTTGCGATCAATAAAGATGTATCTGCAACATGACTAGTTACAATATCTTTATAGGTACTGAACTGGTCAATAATCTCATCAACTATTATTGGAGGCCGGTTATAAATTTTTGTAAGAGTTAGGTTTACATCTTCTACATTATTTCTAACTTTTATTTCTAAATTCGTTTTATCTAATAGATCTTGAATTCTTATTCCTTTTCTTTGAATTTTATCGGCATAACACGGTCCAATCCCTTTTTTTGTTGTTCCGATTTTGTTTTCTCCTAAACTTTCTTCTATTAACTCATCGAGTAGTTTATGGTATGGCATTATTACATGTGCATTTGGAGAAATCACTAATTTATCCGTATTAATATTTTTTTTGTTTAGCATTTCAAGTTCTTTTTTTAAGAACCCAAGATCAACAACACAACCCGAGCCGATAACCGGGGTGCACTCAGGATAAAGAACCCCTGATGGTGTTAGGGATAATGCAATTTTGTCATCCCCAACCACAATTGTATGACCAGCATTGTTTCCACCTTGAAATCTAACGACAAAATCAGCTGTTGAAGCAAAAAAATCTGTGACTTTACCCTTACCTTCATCTCCCCACTGGGCTCCGAGAACTACGGTAGTGGACAATTTTTCTCCTTAGATACAACATAAAATGATAACCTAAGTTTTTATTAATAAGAACAAGTTTCTTAGCGAATTCCACTTAAATTGCAAATTTTTTGTATTTTTAAGGTATTTTTCATTGATACAAAATCCTAACTATATTAGATTTATATACATACGGCCTCTAAAGAGGCTGTCTACTTTTAATTAAAAGGAGATAAACATTGAATAAAAAAGCAATTGTTTTTCTTTTAGTATTCGCAATGGTTATCGTTGCTTGTGGAGACACAACTGACGAAGCAGCTGTTGAGGCTACTGAAGAAGAACATGACCACGAAGGCGAGTCAACGCTTGAACAAGTTCAAGAAAGAGGCTTCCTTAAGTGCGGTGTTAGCACAGGTGCAACTGGATTTACTGAAGTAGGGGACGACGGTTCTTATTCAGGATTCGACGTTGACTACTGTTATGCAGTTGCTGCTGCTATCTTCGGTGATTACAGTAAAGTTGAATTTAAACAACTTACTGCAGCTGAAAGATTTACAGCACTTAGCGCTGGAGAAGTTGATGTGTTAATAAGAAACACAACTTGGACTCAAAGCCGAGACACAGAGCTTGGTAACGATTTTGGACCAACAACTTACTTTGACGGTCAGCAATTAATGGGAAGAGTTTCTGATGGACTTTCATCATCTTCAACTCTTGCTGATATTGACGGACTAAGAGTATGTACAAATGCTGGTACAACCACAGAAAAGAATATTACAGAAGGTGCTGGACTTGTAGGAGCTACAATTGAGCTCGTAACAGTTGAAGCATTCTCAGAGGCAATTGACAAGTTCATTGCTGGTGAGTGTGATATTGTTACAACTGACGGTTCAGGATTAGTTGGTAGAAGAGCAGTCAATGACGCTCTTAATGACTGGGCAATTTTCCCACAATCACCAATTTCAAAAGAACCATTAGGTCCAACATACAGATCAAATGATAGCCAATGGGCTGACATCATTAACTGGACTGTTTATGCAACAATCATTGCAGATGAGTACGGAGTTACAAGAGCTAACATCGATTCATTTGACTATGACGCTGCACCAGAAATGGGTAGATTATTTGGTAAGAATGACGGAGAGCTTCAAACAAAGATGGGTCTTAGTGCCGATGCGTATTACAACGTTGTAAAACAAATTGGTAACTACGATGAAATCTTCTCAAGAAACCTAAATCCATTAGGTCTCTATAGAGAAGGTGGAGCTAACGCTCGCTGGACAGAAGGCGGATTAGTTTACGCACCACCAGCAAGGTAATTTTTACCTATTTATAATTAGTAAAAGGGGCTTTTAGCCCCTTTTACTTTGAATAAGAAAAATATTTCTGATAGGATTTATTTATGAAAAATGCACTTAAGACGCTCTCGTTTTTTAGGAACGTAGTATTTCTTAAGTGGGCTTCACAAATAGTATTTTTAGTAGGACTTTTATATATTATCTGGAGCTATATCCAAAATGCAGTTGTTAATCTTGAACAAACTAATATTGCTTTCTCATGGGGATGGCTAGGAGAAACTCCAGGTGTTTCGATCGCAGAAGGAATGTATACTCTCCCTAATTCAGGTCGACAGATGATCCAAGTCGGGATGCTAAATATGCTAAGGGTCACAGTAACGGGTATATTTGCAGCAACATTTTTGGGTACATTTCTTGGTATTGCCCGTTTATCAAAAAACTATATAGTAGAAAAAACTTCAACAGGTTTGCTAGAAGTTGTTCGTAATGTTCCTCTGTTAGTACAAATTTTCTTTTTCCAAGCTTTCGTATTAACTTTTCCTAGATTAGAAGTCTTTGATGTAGGAACTTACAATCTTCATGTAAGTGCAAAAGGTATTGCCTTTCCTTGGTTAAACAGACAACCTACAGCATATTTATTCTGGGTTTATTTGTTAGCCATTTTAATTTTGGCTAACAAAATTTATAAGTGGAGAGTACAAATTCTCGAAAGAGAGGGTAGAGAAACAAGGCCTTTTCTTTGGTCAGTTGGTATCTTTTTTGGATTATTAGTCGCTGGCTGGTATGGAGGATATCGAGTCATGGGCGTTATAGGATTCTTAGCCGGATATATTTCAACAGGAGTTGACCTTTTGCCTGCAATTTTTTATCAAATACTCTTCTCTTCAATTGCAGTATTTATTGGTTATAGATCTACAAAGAAGTTTATAGATAGCAAAAAATCAGAAGAAGCCCAGGGAATTTACAATGATGATGATTACTTTAAAATAATATTAAATGTCATAGTTGTATTGTTAGTCGTTGTCTTAATGTTTTCCTCTGTAGGGTTGGGACTTTCTAACTTTCTAGTTGGTGATGAAATAGTTTTTAAAGCAGACTGGGGGGTTCCTCAATTTTTTGACGGTGTTAATAATAAACTATATTGGAATCCAGAGGCAAAAATTGTATTAGACGCACAACTGGATGGCATGAAGAGAGCAGATATTATAGATTGGATTGCTGTACCCGGCACAGAAGTAACAAAAGGTGATGTTGTTGCAAGAGCTACAGCAAAAGACTTAAAGGGCGATTTGAATCAAGAGATATCCATTTATGCAAAATATACAGGTGTAATCGAAGAGGTTTTTGTGTCTAATGGAGATACTGTAAAAATAAACGAAAAAACATACGATATTCGAGTAACAGACAGTAAACCATTAGAACTGTCAAGACCAAGAATAGAACAAATTGGTACTACTAAGTTTAAAAGATATGCTGATGGGTTTGGTAAGAGTCTCTCGGTAGGCTATTTTGCTATTTGGCTTGGAGTTGTTCTGTATACAGCAATATTCATTTCTGAAGTTGTTAGAGCTGGAATAATGGCAGTTTCAAAAGGACAGTCTGAAGCAGGTCTTTCTCTTGGGCTAGGCCGAGGTGCACTACTAAGATTAATAGTCTTACCACAGGCAATCAGGGTAATGCTTCCACCTATGGGTAATCAGTATCTAAACCTTGCAAAGAACACATCTTTAGGTATAGCTGTTGCATATCCAGAAATTGTTGCTGTAGGGCAAACCCTTTATAACCAAGAAGGTCAAACCTTACCGGTATTTTTAATCTGGATGGCGTTTTACAGTACAGTAAGCTTGACTATTTCAACAATAATTAATTATTACAATAGAAAAATGAAAATAGTGGAGAGGTAATGGTTGATTTAATTAAAAAGAATGCAAAGTCATTACAAGAGAGCTTATTTTCGTCTGTCGGATCTGCAGCTTTAACTATTGCTACAACGTATCTTGTAATTAACTTTTTCAGAGGAATGCTTGGTTTTGCATTAACGTCAGATAAAGATTGGCTGGCTGTATTAAACAATATGCAGCTATACATGGTTCAAGCATATCCAGAGGAAGATTTTATTAGAGTCTGGTTATCAGTTGGACTTACTTTTGTCCTTGCAGGATTATCAATTGGCATTTGGAGAAGTGATGATAGGGTAAAAAGTTCTCAGGTATTTAACTCCTTTTTTAAAGGCGGCTTAGGTGTATTGTTCTTTACAATTATTGCTCCAACAAATTCAAGCTTTATGGGAAATGACGGGTCGGTTATAACAGAAGAAGTTTTTTCTATGGAAACAAGATTAGGAATATTAATTCCAGTTGCTATTTTCTGTGTAATATTTTTCAGTATCCGATTTATAAATATCAACTTCACGATAAATAGCTCTGACATGGTTTTCTTTTATTTATTCATCCCTGTCGCACTTCTTTGGTTTATAAAGCTACCCACTATTCAACTGGATCAAAATAATGAAAGAATTATTCCTGACCCTGTAATGCCAATAGCTAATACCACAAAGATTCCTTGGACAGTTATCTTTGTATCATTCTTGGTTAGCTATTTTATTGGGATGTATCTTAAAAATATAAAAAGTATTAAGTCAATCATGTCTTTATCATGGTTTTTATTACCTCTTTTAATTTTTTCTTGGATTTTCAAAAAACCACAAATTGATATGTCAGTCGTGCTTGGCAGTGACCTTCCTATATTTGGTGCTTTCTTACTTTGGGGTTTTTTAGTAATTACTTTTGTTAATAACTCTATATTTAAAAAATATTACTCAACTTACTTAGGACTAACTTTCCTATTAACACTTGTTGGTGTGTTTTCCAGTTTACCAATGTTGGCCAAAACTTGCTTACTCTTGATAGCATTATTCTCGGTTGTGGTGCCAGCTGTATCAACTTCGTCGCAGGGTAAAAGAAGTCTTTTAATCGTGTGGGCAGTTGCATTGGTTACTCTTACCTTTTTACTAAGAGGGGGAGCATCAGATACTGGTATAGTTGTTCCGGGTTCAAGTATCTTTGGAGGTTTTTCTTTAACATGGTTACTGGCCATATTTGGAACATATGTTTCTTTCCCACTTGGAGTCTTACTGGCACTAGGGAGAAACTCAAAACTACCAATAATTAGAATTGTCTGTACTGGAATTATTGAATTAACTAGGTCTGTGCCATATATCACATGGTTATTTTTTGCAAGCGTCACGTTAGCCGTATTTCTACCCGCAGGAGTTGAGTTCAACTTAATAGTTAGAGTATTGATGGTGACAGCTTTTTTCAGTGGTGCTTACTTTGCAGAGAATATTAGAGGTGGTCTCCAATCTATTCCAAAAGGACAATATGAAGCGGCTGATGCAATAGGAATGAGCCCATTCCAAAAGATTTCTCTAATTATTATGCCACAGGCTCTAAGAGCAGTTATACCTACTCTTGTTAGCAGTGCTATTACAGCTTTTAAAGACTCAAGTCTTGTGACAATTATTGGGTTATTTGATTTCCTCACTATTGGAAAAACTGTTATCGGAAATCAATCAATACCTGTAAACTTTGTTGGTCATGACAGAGAGAATTTAATTTTTGTAGCAATTGTATATTGGATATTTACTTTTACGCTTTCTAGAAGAAGCATGAAAGTTGAAAAGAAGTTAGGATTAGGAGAGAGGTAATAGCGTATGAGCATAATTCAAACAAAAGATGTTAAAAAATGGTTTGGAGATTTTCAAGCATTAAAAGGTATAAGCATGGACGTTGCAGAAGGAGAGGTTCTTGTAATCTGTGGTCCATCAGGTTCAGGTAAATCTACATTCATACGATGCATTAACAGGCTTGAACAACATCAAGAAGGTCAAATAATTGTTGATGGTATAGAGCTTACAAATGATTTGAAGAACATAGAAGCTATTAGATCTGAAGTTGGAATGGTTTTTCAGAGCTTTAATCTTTTCCCACATTTAACAGTTATGCAGAATATTACCCTTGCCCAGATATGGGTTAGAAAAAAGAATAGGGCAGAAGCTGAAGAAAAAGCAATGGAGCTTCTCGAAAGAGTTGGAATTCCAGAACAAGCTCAAAAGTTTCCGGGACAGCTCTCTGGCGGTCAGCAACAAAGAGTAGCAATTGCAAGAGCACTAGCTATGGAACCAAAGATTATGCTTTTTGACGAACCTACTTCTGCATTAGATCCTGAAATGATTAAAGAAGTATTAGATGTTATGAAAGAATTAGCACAATCTGGTATGACAATGATTGTGGTTACTCATGAAATGGGTTTTGCAAAAGAAGTCGCAGATAGAGTCATGTTATTTGACGAAGGTCAACTTGTAGAGGAAAATACTCCTGAAGAATTCTTTAATAATCCTGAGAGTGACAGAACTAAGCTATTTTTGAGTCAAATTCTCTAGAGATTATCCCATAGATTTTTTTCAGCTAAATCAATAATTGTTGTCCCCATGGCATAAGCACCATCATATATAGCTTTGTGGCCACCTGGAGTTATAGTTGCAGCGGCATATTCTGGTTGATGGTTTACGGCGTTTTTAGCATCTATAGACAACATAGGGTGAATTGAAGGGAATACTTGAGAAATATTTCCCATATCTGTTGATCCTAAACCAGGGCTTGTAGCGTCTTTTTGTAAAATCATTTTTCGATCTATATCAGCAGAATTAGCAACGTATAGTTCATACATTGTTTTATTATTATCAATTTCTTCATAGCGGTAATCAGGAAAAGTTATTTTTACTTCACACTTTGTAGACATAGCTGCTGCATTAGCAAAATTGTAAAAATCACTTTCAAGTTTGCCTAGCCCCTCTTTATTTAATGATCTCAAATACCATTCAGACTTTGTGTATGAAGGGATTATATTTGGCTTAAATCCTCCATCTTTGATAACACCGTGCATTCTGTTGCTCTGTACCATTTGCTGTCTATAGGTTGAAGCATTTACAAAAAGTTGGATTTGTGCATCTAAAGCATTTATTCCTTCTTGGGGTGCTCCAGCAGCATGAGCATCTTTACCAAAAAACTCAACAGTGTATTGCTGTATGGTTGTAAAAGTAGGATTAACTACATTTTCGTATCCTGGATGAATCATCATTGAACATTTAGCATCCTCAAAAGCTCCATTATCAAGTAAAATAATTTTTCCTCCACCACCTTCTTCAGCTGGAGTTCCAAGAAGTTTGACTCTAATACCTAAATCATCCGCTAAATCTTGCAGGCCTAAACCAGCACCAATTGATGCAGTTGCAATGATATTATGTCCACATGCATGTCCAATTTCTGGTAGAGCATCATATTCAACGCACAACACAACAAGGGGTCCAGAATCTCCAAAAGTTACATCAAAAGCCGTATCAAGATTATGTGAAGGATAATTAACTTTTGCATTCTTGCTCTCAATAAAATTTACTAAGTATTTTGAAGTTTCATATTCCTCAAATCCTAGTTCTGGGTTGTGGTACATCCAATCACTTACATCACAAAGTTCTTTGTGAAGACTATCTAGAGTATCTCTGAACTTTTCTTTATTAGTCATGATTCAATTTTAGTAAAATAATTTGCATCATACACACTGGAATTGTTCCAGATTATCCAATCAAGTCCCATATCTTCTGCAGCTTTTATATTTAATCTTACATCTTCTGTAGTATGCCAAAATCCTTGCAAATAAGGCCTCAACTGTTCAACCTTAGTCCCTCTGTACAGCCCATCGCTGAGTGCAGCAGTAACAACTTCATAGGGATGTCTGTTTGGATATTTATAACCGAAGGATCCATTTGAGTAATGAGACGGATAAACCATTGGTGATATAAAATCTACTGATTTAACAATAGTTTCCAAATGTTGACCAATTCCATTATCAGACTCAGATTGCAAAACATATCCAAATATGTCTGCAGACACTAAACAGCCTTCTCCATGAAGTATTTTTGTTGCCTCATGTAAAAATGAATTTATATTGCGTGTTCTATTTTCAAAATTACTTTCTTCTTCATAAACTAGATGGTGATTCATTGCATCTGGGTATCTAATATAATCAAATTGAATCTCGTCAAAACCTAAATGGCATGCTTCTATTGCAATATTTAATACATAATTTCTACTTTTTTGATCACTTGGATCAAGAAAATATTGTCCATTTTTTGAAAAAATAGAATTAGTTATAGAGTTAAATACAGATGATTCTTCGTATGTTTTTGCAAATAAAGGATCTTGGAACGCAACAACTCTTCCAATTAAATATAAATTGTGATTCGTTTTAAGCTCTACCAGAGATGCTTTGTTAAATTTTACTCTTTCAATATTAACTTCATAGCTTTCTTGAACATTGCTGTCGTACATTAAGTGACCGTGGTCTGTTTTAACATCAATAACTAGAGTGTTCACAACTGTTTCGTCAATTATTGTTTTAATAGATGACATTTTCTCTGAATTTAAAAAGTCATAGCTATTTAAATAAATTCCTTTGATTCCACCAAATTCATTAACAAATTCTCTATATTTATAAATTGCTAGTTTTTTATTCACTTCTTTGTTAATTTGAATAATTGAGTTTTCGTAACTTTTAATTAAATTATTTTGAAACTCTAAATCAGCTACCTCTAGTTCGTCTAATTTGATTTTAAGAAGAGCTGCTTGGTCATTAGTCAAACTAATTTCATCTGGATTTTTTACTTGAGCTTTAACTACGGTATGAATTAACTCAGTTTTTATATTTTTTACAAGTTCTAAATAGTTAATATTTTCATTTTCAAAATTCTCAATAGTAAGTGGAAAAACAATTAATAAAATAGATAAAAATATAAAAACTACCCTGTTCATAGTTTCATATTAAGGTGTCTTATTAAAATATCCAAAAGTTAGGCAATTAAAAATAGAAATAAAAGATAAACTTAATAATGTAATTTATTTTTTATTTAAGAGGAGCTCTCAATGTCAGATAGTCAACTAGTCGGTCTAGCTAAAGATTTTTTTCAAAATTCTTTAGATTCTTCACCAACATCAGCAATTATGCGAGGGCATAAAAAATATTTTGATCAAATAGAAGAACTCACAGAAGAGCAATTCCAAAAAGAAAAAGATATAGTTGATACATTTATTCAGCGTTTAAACGCTATTGAGAAAGATAATTTAACAAGTAGAGAAAAAGTAACTCATGGAATGTTGGAATTTGCTCTTAGTTCAAACAAAGACTCACTTCTTGATAGAAGTTGGGAATTTGGAGCTGGAGTAGCGGGTTTTACAGGATTCTTAATTGATTACAATCAACAAATGTTTGTACCTGATTCTGAATCAGCAGACATGATGTTAAAAAGACTCGAATTATACAAGAGACTGTACACTCAAATTGCCGACGTTCAAAAAGTGGGTCTAAATAATAATAGAGTTGCAACAGAAAGAAACCTATTAAGAACTATTAATCAATTAGAAAACTACCTAGCTTCTTCTTTGGATCAGGATCCATTGCTTTTAGTCAACTTCTCACCAGAGATTTCAGATTCAGAAATATCTGAATGGAAAGATAAAGCAAAAAACATTATTGAAGTAAATATTAGGCCAACTGTATCAGCTTACTTAGATCAATTAAAAACTGAGCATCTTCCTAAAGGGCGAGGAGATGACAATTGTGGGATTATGTGGATTGATGGTGGAGAAGAGTCTTATTTAAGATCATTAAGAAAATACACAGGACACAAAGAAATAACTGTAAAAGAAGTTCATGAAATAGGTCTATCAGAAATAGAGAGATTAAAAAAAGAATTTTTTGAAATTGGAAAAAATGTATTTGATGGAGTTGATACTCCTGAAGATGTAATACACAAAATGCAAACAGAACCATCAATGAGATATGAAAGCAAAGAGCAGATGTTACAGTTAGCAATTGATACCATAGAAAGATCCTATAAGCCTTTAGATGAGTGGTTCACAGTGTTTCCAAAATCTCCATGTAAAGTTCTTCCGGTACCTGCTGAATCTGAGCAACATGCTCCTCCTGCTTATTACTACCCTCCTTTACCAGATGGTTCAAGAGATGGTACGTATTTTCTTAATACATATAAAGCAGAAACAAAAAGTATATTTGAGGCTGAATCTGTTGCTTTTCATGAGGCTATACCGGGACATCACCTTGATAGAACTATTGCAGTTGAGCTTCAAGACGTACCAGATTTTCAAAAGTATGTTGCTTCCACGGCATTTGTTGAGGGGTGGGGACTCTATTCAGAGCAATTAGCTAATGAAATGGGTTTATACTCCAATGATGTACAACAGCTAGGAAGACTTGGAAATGATGCATGGAGAGCTTGTCGTCTTGTTCTTGATACAGGCATGCATGGCATGGGTTGGTCAAGAGATAACGCAATTAATTTTTTCAAAGCAAATTCTCCAATTGAAGCTATAAATGCTGAAATCGAGACAGATCGATATATTGCTTGGCCGGGACAAGCATGTTCATATAAAATGGGTCAGTTAAAGATCGAAGAATTACGTAGAAAAGCTGAAAACGAACTAGGAGATAAGTTCGACATTAGATACTTCCACGATGAAGTTCTATGCGACGGGGGAATTACTCTTCCTATTTTAGAAAATAAGATTAACTCTTTTATTGCAAAATATAAAAGTTAAACAAAAAGATAAGTTAGTTTTCTCCAAAACCATTCTAGAGGTCCATAATTAAATTTATCTAAAATTGGTTTTGACCAAGATATTTGAATCATCCAAACTGTAAATACATAGACTATTAACTGTGATCTTGAAAACGTATCTAAACCAAATGCACCTAAGATAAAAACTCCAAAGACCGTCTGAATAATATAATTTGTAAATGCCAACTTACCGCATGCTCGCAATCTTTCACTTATAGAATCTTTTAGTTTCAAATTAAGAATTGTCAAAAGTCCTGTATATCCTAAAACCATTGGTATGACTGATAGAGTGTTAAAAATATTGCTGATGAAAAGGACAGATGGATCATAGTTTGAACTAATGAGCAAATAGATACTAAAGACAGCCAAGGGTAAGCCTATTGAAAATCCAAAAAGAGACATTTTTTTATAATATGAAATTTCTTTTTTACCTTGAATTATGTTTAATTTGTATAACAAAAAACCAAATAGCATTAAAGATATTGCTCTAAAAAATGCTCCGATATACCACCACATGGCAACAAGATTGCCCCAAGATTCTGAATCTGGAAACCAAAACTTACCATATGATAATGCACCGCCTTCACTAGCTAAAAGAACCCACTCTTCCTGTGAAATCAAGTTTCCACTTGTATCGTATAACGAAGAGAAATAGTTTGTTATTAAAGTAAATGCTGTCATCAAAAAAACTATTGCGGCAAATATGAATTTCGGATTTTCAACTTTGGGAAATATGATTAGCAAAAATGCACAAATTGCATATGGTGCAAGTACATCACCTTCCCAAATTGATAAGTGAATTAGCCCAAAACAAAATAATAAAAAATTTCTCCAAATAGCTAGTATTTTTGGTTTTGAAGTCTTTTTTTCTGCATTATCTAAAAATATCATTATGCCAACACCAAAAAGCATAGAAAATAAACCCATCATTTTTTGTTCAAAAAACACTGATGAAATTACCAAAACTATCCAATCAAGAGTATTATCGATTCCGTATGTTGACTGATTTGTAGTTGCAGTAAGCGGAAGGCCAAATGCTATAACGTTTATTACAAGTATTCCGAGTAGAGCAAAACCTCTAATAAAATCTAAATTTGTAATTCTCTGAGCAGAGTTCATTAAAAATTTATATTACTCTTCTTCTTCAGAGTAGCTTTTATTAAACATCCATAAGATTGTGTACGCCAGAGCAAGACCGAAAATATAGAAATTGAAGTTCTCAACTTCATTAATTTGTAACCCAAAAATACCGTCAATGATTGCAATAAATACTCTTAGAACTATTCCGGTTCCAACTAATCTGATAAAACTAAACTTTTTTAAAAAAAGAATTATGTTGCCTGTATCCATCTAGCTTATCTTAATTTGTTTTTTTAATTGATTTGTTAGTTTTTTTAACAATTTCATTTTTGTAACTTTTGTGTATTTCTCGTTCTTTATTTCTTGAATCAACTTTTTGAGTAGACATTTCATCTTCTAAAGAGATTATTTTACTCTGTAATTCTTCTATTTTGTCTTTCATTTCATATATGATTTTTATTCCATCTAAATTTATACCTCTCTGAGAAAGATTTTGAATCTGAATCAATTTATCTATGTCTTCCTGTGAATATCTTCTTGTTCCTCCACCTGTTCTAAACGGTTTAATTAAACCTTTTTGTTCGTATGTTCTTATTGTTTGTTGATGGATTCCTGAGAGAGTTGATGCTACAGAAATAAAATATATTGCTTTCGAGTCTTCATTATTCATATAAATAATCCCTCGGAGAGTCTCCAGACTCAAATTGATCTCTATAGTTTTCCAAATGTTTTTTTGCAGATCTTGATAAATTTGTTGGAGGGGTTATGAAAACTTTTATAAATAAATCTCCTGGCCTTCTACCTTGTGGAGCAATTCCCTCACCTTTTATTTTGAAAGTTTTTCCACTTGGAGTACCCGCAGGAATTTTTAATGTTACTGATTTCTTAAGCGTTGGTATCTTTACACTTGCACCAAGAGCTGCCTCTGTAAATAGTAAAGGAATTTCTAGAATAAGATCGCTATTGTTTCTTCTAAAGAATTTGTGTGGTTCAACGGCAACTTGAACTAATAAATCTCCATCTGGTGCGCCTGCATCACCAGGACCGCCTCTTCCCCGTAATCTAATAACTGTACCATTATCTACTCCGGCAGGAACTTTTACTTTTATTGACTCATTCTCTATTACAGAGCCAGAACTTCTACAAGTTTTACACGCTTTATCAATAATATTTCCCTGCCCTTTGCAAGCTGAACATGTTTGAGCAAAAGAAAAAAATCCTTGATTTGAAGCTGTCTGTCCACTTCCATTACAAATATTACACCTATGGAAAGCTTCACCTTTATCTGCTCCGGTTCCTTTACAGTAAGAACAAACTACTTCCTTTCTGAGAGGAACTACACTTTCTACTCCTGAAGCCGCATCATTAAAAGATATATTAATATTTGTTTGATAAGTCTGGCCTTTTCTTCTTCCCCCAGCACCTCCGAATCCAAATATATCTCCGAGATTTCCAAATAAATCACCAAAATCCTCTACATTAAACCCTTGTCCGCCAAATCCTCCAAACCCTGAAGCACCCATTGCACGAACCTGGTCATACTCTTGTCTTTTCTTTTCATCACCGAGAACCGAGCTAGCTTCTGAAATTTCTTTGAATTTTTTTTCAGCTTCAGTATCTCCTGGGTTTAAGTCTGGATGATTTTCTCTTGCAAGCTTCTTATACGCTTTTTTTATTTCTTCAGTACTTGCCTCTTTTGTTACGCCCAGGGTGGCGTAAAAGTCTTTGTCTAACCAGTCTCTACTCACTTTTCACTTTTACCATTGCAGGGCGAATCAAACTACCCTGAAATAGATATCCTTTGCGTAAAACCGCATCGATTATCTGAGAATCACCTTCACCAGAATGTTCAACAGCTTCATGTAGAGATGGATCAAAATTTTCTCCAATTTCTCCTACTTCTTCAACTTGTAAGTTCTGGAGAACTGAGGTAAGTATACTATTAAGTGCTTCTACTTCTTTAGCTACTTTTTCTTGCGCCATAGCCATTTCAAAATTATCAATGAGTGGAAAAATAGCATTAACGAAGTAAGCTACTGAAGCAGCTCCAATGTTTTCTTTCTCTTTTTCAGCTCTTTTTTTGTAATTGTCAAAATCAGCAGCAAGTCTTAAATAGTCGTCTTTTATTTTTTCGTATTGTGACAGAGAGACAGTTGATTCTTCAGATTTTTCATTAACTGCTGTATCTGAAGTTTTGTCTACTTCATCAATAGAGGGTTCTTCCTTATTCATCCTCTACAACTTCACCTTCGACTACATCTTCTGAAACATCATCAGGTGAGTCTGGTGCATCGTTTTGGGCTTCAGCGTAAAGTTTTTCTGCAAAAGACTGACTTGCTTTAGCTAACTCATCAATTCCATTTTTTAGATCATCTACAGATAAATCTTCGTTTTCAAGGAGTTTTTTTAATTTATCATTTGCATCAGTGATTGCTGCAACTTCTTCTTCGGTAGCTTTATCTTTATTTTCATCGAGCATTTTTTCAGTCGAGGTAACCATACCTTCTGCCATATTTCTTGTTTCAACAAGCTCTTTCTTTTTAGCATCTTCATTGGCATGTTGTTCAGCATCTTTTATCATTCTGTCGATTTCATCATCTTCAAGTGCAGTTCCACCAGTAATAGTTATAGCTTGTTCTTTTCCAGTACCAAGATCTTTGGCATTAACATTTACGATTCCATTGGCATCAATATCAAACGTTACTTCAATTTGTGGAGTCCCAGCCATCGCAGCAGGAATATCTGTAAGGGTGAATCTACCTAGGGATTTATTGCCAGCTGCCATTTCCCTTTCACCTTGCAAAATATGAATTTCAACTTGAGTTTGATTATTTTCTGCTGTGCTGAAAACCTCTGATCGTTTGGTAGGAATAGTTGTATTTCTCTCAATCATTTTTGTCATTATTCCACCTTTTGTTTCAACACCTAAAGTAAGAGGTGTAACGTCTAACAAAAGAACATCTTTTACATCACCTTTAAGGACACCAGCTTGAATAGCTGCTCCTGAGGCTACAACTTCGTCTGGGTTAACTCCCTTATGTGGATCTTTTCCAGTTAAAGTTTTTACAAGTTGTTGAACAGATGGCATACGTGTTGAGCCACCAACTAAAATAATGTGATCAATATCAGAATATTGCATACCTGCATCAGACAATGCGTTCTCTACAGGTGCTTTAGTTCGTTCAACTAAGTCAGCTGTTATTTTTTCAAATTCTGATCTACTTAATTTTTCAAGCAAGTGTTGAGGCCCAGCATCGTTTGCGGTAATAAAAGGTAAATTTATTTCTGTTTCACTTGTTGAAGATAGTTCAATTTTGGCTTTTTCAGCACCTTCTTGAATTCTTTGAACTGCCATTTTATCTTTTGACAAATCTATCCCTGTGGATGATTTGAACTTATCTATCAACCAGTCCATAACTCGTTGATCCCAATCATCCCCGCCAAGTTTTGAGTCGCCAGAAGTAGATTTAACTTCAAACACACCTTCTGAGATTTCAAGTATTGAAACATCAAAAGTACCTCCACCTAAGTCAAATACTAAAATTTTTTGATCTTCATTATTTTCTAGACCATAAGCTAATGATGCAGCTGTTGGTTCATTAATTATTCTTAGGACATTCAGACCAGCAATTTGTCCAGCTTCCTTTGTTGCTTGCCTTTCTGCATCATTAAAATAGGCTGGTACTGTAATTACGGCCTCGGTAACATCATCTCCCAAGTAAGCTTCAGCGTCTCGCTTTAATTTTTGTAAAATTCGTGCAGAAATCTCTTGAGGTGTGTACTCTTTATCTTCAAATTTTTCTTTCCAATCAGTCCCAATATGTCTTTTAATAGACCTTACTGTATTGTCGGGATTGGTGATAGCCTGTCTTTTTGCAAGCTCTCCTACAAGCACTTCTTCAGATTTAAATGCAACAATAGAAGGGGTTGTTCTATTTCCTTCAGCATTTGCAATAACAGAAGGCTCTCCACCTTCTAAAACTGCTACAACACTGTTTGTTGTTCCCAAATCTATTCCTACAGCTTTACCCATTTTGTGTATTTCCTTTCGTAAAAATTATTAAATTGGTTCTTGTTCTCTTGGCAAATGACCTCTTACCCTTGGATAGGAGATAGGAGCATGTAGAAAACAAAATTTCTTTTTGTTATAAACGCTAATTACGGTCTCACAAGTTTCAAATGCGCAAACTCTACCAGTGGTGTATTTTTTTGATCTTCTAACACCTGGCTTAACTTGTGATGCTGTTAATGTTCCACTCATTCTTAACCTTCCTAATCTAATCTAATTTTGATATATAATCTAAGTATATTTACTTAGATATGTAATTAATATATCATATTGGCAATTTAATGCAAAAAATTTATTAAAAAAGATAAAAAATAAGCAATTTTAGTAATTATTAAACCACCTGATAATATTGAATAATGAAAAAGATAGATATCAATATCTTAGGGCTTGGAAACTTAGGAACAGCTTTTTTTGAGGGCTTACAAAAAAATAAAAACCTCAATCTTTATTTTTATGAAGAAAATGAAAAAATTAGAAATGATTTCGCCAAATTACATAATGTAATAACTTCTCCGCATATTAACACTCTTGATTCAGGAGTTTTAATACTTTGCATTAAGCCACAAAATATAAATAATTTCTTTGAATCGTTTACTAAAAACATTGAGAAAGATGTCCTTATTTGCTCACCAGTTGCTGGCTTAGAAATTGAAACGATAAACAAATATGTTAAAAATAGAGTTATTAGAATAATGCCTAATCTATTAATTAGAAAAAACAATGGATTTATTCCATTTGTAAAAAATTATGATGATGATTACTTAAGTTTTATAGAAATAGCATTATCTTCTTTGGGGCTTACGAGAGAATTTACTGAGAAATTGTTCCCACTTGTTACAGCATTATCAGGAAGTGGCCCGGCTTGGTTCTATGAGCTTTCAAGGCAACTTACAAATTCAGCTACTCAATTAGGCATGAATGAATATGATGCTGAAGAATTAGTTAAAGAATTAATTAAAGCTTTACCAAACTTAATTAGTGCAGAGGATTCTTTTACTGAGTTGGTAAATAAAGTGAAATCACCAAAAGGGACTACAGAGGCAGGTCTTGATTCGCTTATTGATAATTCCTTTGATACAATAATTTTCAATGCAATTCAACAGGCAACAAATAGATCAATTGAGATATCAGCTGAATTAAAAAATGAATAAATTAAAAAGCCTAAAGGGTAATGATTATGTTCTACTTCTATCTGCAGGAGCTTCTCTTGGTACATTATTTCTTTGGGGAGCTAGCTATATTTTTCCTGAAGGAGAGATAATTGAAGGAAGACGTGTTTTTGAAAATATTCCTAAAGTCCTTCAATATATATTTTATGTATTAAGTGCTTCTACTATCTACCTGTCTGGTTATTTACTTTCTCTTAGAGTTAAAAACTGGACAAGAGGTAAAGAAGAAAAAAGAAATGTAAAATTTTCTGCTCGTCTTTGGAGCTTTTTTGATGGAATAACAATGAGAACAGTGCTTAGGTTTAAAGCTGCCGGACTGATGCATTCTTTAATATATATTGGTTTTCTTGGTTTGTTTGCTGGGACTATTACTCTTGAAATTCATCATTTAATGCCTCCTAAATGGAAGTTTCTACAAGGAACTACATATATTGTTTATTCATTCCTTCTGGAGTTAGCAACTATAGCTTATCTAATCGGTCTTTTCTGGGCCTTAATAAGAAGATTAAGAGGCGCAGAATACCGAATACAAACAAAGACTACAGTTGATGATTATCTAACGTTATCTTTGTTAATTTTTATTGGCATATCAGGTGTTACTACAGAAGCTGGAAGAATTGCACTTGAAAATTTTCCAAATTACGAGAAGTGGTCATTTATTGGATATTTTGTAGCTGATTTCTTAAATCTATCAAACCCTGAGCTGTTTCATAGGGTTTCCTGGGTTTTGCACGTTGTTTCTTTCTTCGTGTTTTTGATTGCATTACCTATTTCTAAGTTACGACATATTATTACATCACCAATAAACATGTTTATGTCACCTAAAGAGAGACATAAAGGCGCTATGAGAGATATTGGAAACTTACTAGAAGCAGAAGATATTGATAATGTTGGCACAGAAATAATTGACCATTTCACTTGGAAACAACTTATGGACTTAGATGCTTGCACAGTTTGTGGAAGATGTACTTCAGTATGTCCAGCAAATCAAACAGGTAAATCTCTTGATCCAAGAGAGATAATCTTAAAAGTAGGGCAAGTAATGTCTGAATCTGGAGATCCTGCTGTTCCAGCAACCATCAGCACGCCAGGACCCCTAAAAGTAAATTCATCAAATGTTTTTGAAAGAATAACCTCAGAAGAAGTCTGGGCCTGTACTTCGTGTAGAGCTTGTGATGAAATATGTCCTGTAAATATAGAAATTTTGGACAAGATACTTGATATGAGAAGACATCTAGCTTTGATGGAATCAGATTTTCCATCAGAACTTGGTAAAGCTTATGTTGCAATGGAGAATTCATCTAACCCTTGGGGGGCATCACAAAACGATCGTTTGAAGTGGACGGAAGATCTTGATTTTGAGGTACCTGTCATTGATGAATCGAACTCTGAAGAATACGATTATTTATACTGGATCGGATGTGCCGGAGCTTTCGACGATAGAAATGTACCTGTGACAAAAGCTGTTGCAACACTTTTAAAGCGAGCTGGAGTATCTTACGCAGTTTTGGGGCCCAAGGAAGTTTGTACAGGAGATTCTGCACGAAGAACAGGTAATGAATTTGTTTTTCAACAACTTGCGATACAAAATATTGAAAACATGAACAATCTGAAAGTAGATAAGATTATTACACAGTGTCCACACTGTTTTAATACTATTGCAAATGAATATCCTCAACTCGGGGGCGAGTATAAAGTTATTCATCACAGTCAATTATTAACAGAACTTGTTCAGTCTGGGAGAATAGAAGTTGGAACAAGTGACAAGCCTTACAAAATTACATATCACGACTCATGTTACTTAGGTAGACATAATGACATTTATACAGCACCGAGAGAAATCGTTGGCTCAATTGGTGGAATAGAAATTAGAGAAATGAAGCGCCAAGGAACTCAGAGCTTTTGCTGTGGTGCTGGCGGTGGAAGAATGTGGATGGAAGAGTCTGTTGGCAAAAAAGTAAACATTGAAAGATCCCAAGAAGCAATTGAGACCGGCGCTGATGAAGTCGCAGTTGCTTGCCCATTTTGTTACATAATGATGGATGACGGCGTTAAAGAACTTGGCTATGGGGATAATGTAAGAGTTAGAGACGTTTCTTTAATACTTTTAGACAACCTTAAAAAAGACTAGGAATTTTTTCCCATAAAGAAATATGCAATATCCCCATTTGATTTATTAATGCTATAAATCACGTATATTGCAGTAGTAAGGTTGCCCAAAATTAAAACAAAAAATGACCATATAATTGTTGCAGACAACGACTCTTTATAGGCAATCCACAAGCAAACTAGAATAAACCCACCGTAGAGATCTACAAGGGAAACTATACCCCATGGTAAATCTGGAATAGGTGAGTCAAATAATGAAACTTGGTTTTGTGCCCAAATTATTACCCATATCATTGAGACACTTATAACGTATGAAATTAATTTTGTTATAGTCATTAAGTAGATTTTAATTAAATTAAAAAAATGAATGATAAAAAAATAATATCCCGCATATTACGTCTTGATAAAGAGATTTATAACGAGCTTCTGGTTCAAGATGGAGCTTTTCAAAAATCCATTGCCATCTTTGTAAGCACGACAATTTTAGTAACTATGAGTGGATTTAGATTTATTTCAGGTTTGTTAGATTATTTACAAGAAAACTTAATTTTGTTTCAACAGGAGTTTCAACAAGAATTTTCTCCAGAAGAATTTAATTTGTTTCAATCATTGATAGAAGAGTTGCAAACTTTTATAAACTCTTCAGACACTACTACTTCATTATTTTCTTCGGCCTTCTCGTCTCTCGTTGCCACGGTTATAGGATTAGTGATAATTTACTTAATACTCAGATTTCTTTTCAGGAAAGAGCCAATTCCTAAAGATCTTCTAATGATTAATTTTTTTGCATCAACTCCATGCTTGCTTGTTGTACCCGCACTATTTGTCTCATCGCTTTTTCTTCAAGGTTTTTTAATTTTGATAGTCTCAATATATTCAATTGTTTCTTTCGGTTCAGGGCTTAAACAAGTTTATATGTTGAGAAATATTGAAGTCATACTACTGATCGTTTCATTAACGTTTGGGACAAGTATTTTAGGTGGTGCATAGAATGAATGCAGGAGTTATACTCGCAGCTGGTGACTCAACAAGAATGGGATTTCCAAAGCAGCTTGCTGAAGTTAAAGACAAACCATTACTAGAACTTGTGATTGAAAAAGTAAACTCCTACTTTGAGTCATCGACTGTAGTTCTGGGGTTCGAAAATGAAATTATTGAAGAAAAAATAAATTTTTATAATTCAAATATTTTAATAAATGAAAACTGGGAAGAAGGAATAGTTTCATCAATTAGAACAGCTCTATTTTTTTATCAAGAACAAAAGCAAATAGAAAATCTTGTATTTTTTTTGGGAGACCAACCTGAAGTAAGGGATGAAGTCATCATTGCTCTAGAAAATAATGAAGTAGACAACTCAAAAATATTAATTCCTCAATATAGATATAAGTTGGGTTTTCCAGTTTTAGTCCCGCGTCCATTTTGGTCAAAGTTAGAATTGTTGACACAAGATGACCCTGGTGAATTTGAAATATCAGCATACAAAGATTTTGATCTAATTGATTATTTTATTTCATCTGAGGTAAAAATTGAAAAACTTAATTTTAATTTTCTTGGTCCAACTGATTATGACGAAGAAAAAGATTTTTGAGAGTGGGAAAATCTCTTAAAAAAAAGCATTTGTTTATAAAATAAATTTTGTAAAATCAAAAACATGAATTCAATTGATTCGATAAATGGCATGACTCATACTGAGGCAACAAAATTAAGAAGAGCAAGAGTCAGAACAACAACAACATTCCTTCAGATAGCTTCATCTAGATCTGGCAGGGCTTTATTGACAAAAGAGACAGGGATTAGCTCACCAAAGCTTCTTCACTGGGCAAGAAGAGCTGAACTTATGAAAATTAAAGACCTGGGTAGAGATTATGCTGACTTACTAGAAGCAGTTGGTGTTGAAAGCGTTTCTGAATTAAGAAGACGTAACCCTGAATCATTGCATGAATCAATGCAAAAAATAAATATTAAAGCCAAAATTGTTGAAAGAATGCCTTCAATTAAAAGAGTTTATAGATGGATAGAAGATTCTCAGCATATAGAAATTAAGGTTTCTTCTTAATAACAACAAGAATCTATCATTAAAGTGTGGATAAAAAAACTATAAGAATAACAGGTGCTCAGTGTTCTTTTTCAGTGGGTGCTATTCAAGAAAACAAAGAAACTATACTCAATTGTTTTGAAGAAGCTGAATCAGTAGAATCAGACATCGTTATTTTTCCAGAGCTAGCAATTACAGGATACCCACCAGAAGATTTGTTACTTCGAGAAAGTTTTATTGGTAAAAATTTTGCAGTACTGGAGGAAATAGCAGCTTTTTCATCTCACACAAGTGGAGTTATTGGTTTTGTTGATAGAAAGAACGATTCCCGTAATCAAGACAATAATAAGCGGACGATAGCCAATGCTGCTGCAATTGTACAGAATGGAGACGTTAGAGGAATATATCATAAATCATTTTTACCAAATTATTCAGTTTTTGATGAAGCTAGATATTTTTCCAAAGGCACAGAACCGAATACTCTATTTTGGTATGACGACATTGCTATTGGGGTTAATATTTGTGAAGATATTTGGATTGAAGACGGACCAGCAGAAGAGCAAGTGAAACAAGGTGCATCACTAATTATAAATATAAATGCATCACCTTATGATATTCATAAAAGCGAAACTCGAAAAGAACTAGTTATGAAAAAGGCATTGAAACTAAATGTACCAATAATATATTTGAACATGGTGGGAGGTCAGGATGAACTAGTTTTTGACGGAGGTTCGTTTGTTGTAAATGACCTTGGTGAAATTATCTACCAGGCCTCAAGTTTCAAAGAAGAAGTATTCCACTTAGATATTGATTTAAAAACTAATAAACAAAATGACAAATCCCCTCTAATAATCAGGCCAAAAACAATTGAATTGAAAGATGTTGAAAGTAAGGCTTCATTGAGTAAGAATGAATCTATTTATTCTGCGTTAAAATTAGGACTTAAAGACTATGTAAGGAAGAATAAATTCACAAAAGTATTAATAGGCATTTCAGGTGGAATTGATTCAGCTCTAACTGCTGCAATTTGTGTTGATGCATTAGGCGCAGAAAATGTAATTGGAGTAGCTATGCCCTCTAAATACAATTCTAAAGACTCTTTAGACGATGCAATTAAACTATCAGATAATTTAGGAATAACTCTAAAAACAATTGAGATCGAAAAACTAGTAGATGATTTTAGAGAAACTCTTACGAATTCTCTCAACGAAGATCTTAGTCAAATAACTGATGAAAATATTCAATCAAGAATTAGAGGTAATATTTTAATGGGATTATCTAACCAAACTGGTGCAATGGTTGTTTCTACTGGTAATAAATCAGAAATGGCAGTTGGCTACTCTACTCTTTATGGCGATCTTGCTGGTGGATTCGCATTGATAAAGGATTTATATAAAACTAAAGTTTATGAATTATCAAACTACATAAATTCAATTTCTGATGCTATACCAAAAAACATTATCACTAAAGAGCCAAGCGCAGAACTTCGCCCTAATCAGTTTGATAGTGATTCGCTTCCAGATTATGAAGTACTCGATAAAATATTGAATCTTTATATTGAGGAAGATAGTTCATCTGAAAAAATTATCGCTTCAGGAGTTGATCCAAATTTAGTATTTGATGTTCTTGAAAAAGTAGACAGAAATGAATACAAAAGAAAACAAGTTGCGCCTGGAGTAAAGCTCACTCAAAAAGCTTTTGGAAAGGACAGGAGAATGCCTATTACAAACACATACATAAGACAAAAGGAATAAAATGTATTTAATTGATGGGGTCCAAGTTGAAAAAGAAGATTTCATTCTTCCTGTAGAAAATATTGGAGTATGGAGAGGCGATGGAATTTTTGAAGCAATCAGAATTCACGAAGGTTATCCGTTTGGAATAGACTTACACATTGAAAGATTCAAAAAATCTGCATCCAAGGTATTTTTTGACGATATAAATTTTGAAAAGATAAAAAAAGATATTTTACTGGTGGCAGAAAATTTTCAAAATGGATATGTGAGGACGTTAATTTTAAGAAATGAAAAAGATTCATTTAATGTATTTTGCTTTTATCAGCCACCTATAGATGTACCAGCGTATTTTACTTTACAAACTCAAAAAGCCTACTGGCAGAGTGGTGGAGACTTTATTGAGCAAGATGTATTCAATGTTGGTACAAAATCTACATCTTACGCAATGAATATAAGTCACACAAGACAAGCTGAATTAAACGGGTATACGGATGCTTTATTAGTTAATAGAGAAAACATCATTCTTGAAGGTCCTACTTGGACTTTTGGGTGGATATTGAATGATAAAATACACGTACCAGACCTAGATCTTGGAATCCTAGATTCAATAACTCGAAAATATTTAATTCGCTTTGGAGAAGAAAAAAAATTAGATGTATCTATTGGACGTTTAGTTGAAGATGAATTAGAAACTATACAATGTGGTTTTGTATTATCTACCGCAAAACATGCGATACCTGTTTCTAAAATAAATGAAATAGACTATTTTCACCACCCCTTAATTAATGAAATTCAAGAAACTTTTAAAAACGAAGTAAATATTGAGCGCTCTTAAAAGGAGGTGGAATGAGATTAACTGAGTACTCACATGGTGCTGGTTGAGCATGTAAACTCTCACAAAAAGAGCTTGCTCAGGTACTGACGCATTTTAAACAACAAAATAATTCCGATACTTCAAAAATATTGGTCGGTCTAGATTCGCCTGATGATGGAGGTGTAATTGATATTGGTAATGGAATCAGAGTGGTTCAGACTGTAGATTTTTTTACTCCTATATTAGATAACCCGTTTGATTGGGGAAAAGTTGCAGCAGCTAACGCATTATCTGATATTTATGCAATGGGCGGAACCCCAATATCTTCCTTACAGCTTGTTTCATGGCCAAGAGAAGATTTAAGTTTTGAAATATTGTCTGAGGTTTTAAAAGGCGGTTTAGAGATCATGCAAAGTGCTGGTTGTAGCATCATTGGAGGACACAGTATCGACGACAAAGAGCCAAAGTATGGTTTTGCTGTAACAGGAATAATTAATGATGCTATTTATAAAAAAAGAAATCTTCAAGTAGGCGATAAACTTTTTTTGACTAAACCTTTAGGTTCTGGAATCATCTCTTCTGCTATAAAAAAGAATATAGCAAGTGAAAAAGCAATATCTGAAGTAACTGAAGTAATGACAACATTGAATGACAAAGCATTGGAAGCTGCCAAAGAATTAAATGCAAATGCAATAACAGATGTCACAGGTTTTGGATTATTAGGGCACTTAATAGAAATGATTGGAGATTCTGAAGTGACAGTAAATATTTATTTAGATAATGTACCTGTTATTGAACATGCAAAAGAATATTTGAATAATGGAGTTTATCCTTCTGGGTCTAAAAGAAATTTTGATTCAGCTAAAGAAAATATAATTTATAGCGACGATCAAGAATCTTTTGTAAAAATTTTATCAGATGCTCAAACAAGTGGTGGTTTACTAATTTCAGCACCAAATGATAATTCAATTGATTTAGATGATATATCTGACAGACTTGGATTAAATATATGGGAAATTGGAGATATTGTTTCTAGATATAAAAATAAAGCCAATATCATTAATAGCAAATGATAAAAACAATTACTAAATTTTTTGCTTTTGCAACAATTTTGAAAAACTTGCTTGAAACAAAAAAAGGAGATATTTCTGGTAATACTCAAATTCATCCAAGTAAGTTTCCTGGCAGAACTATTTTTGTAAGGGAAAAAGAATACTTTATTAGAGAATCATACGTAGATGGAACAACCCCTATTGTTTTTCTACATAGCTGGGGGTCTGATTCATTAGGTAGTTGGTTTAAAGTATTGCCAAAAATTAAAAATAAAAATTCATTTATTGCAATTGATTTAAGAAATCATGGGAAGTCAGATTCAAGTTGGAAAAGATGGGATGTAGACGAAAATGCTGATCTGGTTATAAGCATTCTAGAAAAACTTGGCATAGAAGAGTGTGACATTGTTGGTTGGTCGATGGGAAGCGCTGTTGGGATGTCTGTTGCTAGAAAAAAACAATCCTTGATTAGAAAATTAGTTTTAATAACCCCATTTAGTTGGCTGGGGGGCGCTGTTTATAGTGACAAAATAGCATTTAAGGTATTTATAAGTTTTGTAAGAATTCGAGAAAGACTTTTTCCAAATTTTAATCCTCAATCAAAATTTTCTTTCTTAAGGAAATCCCAATCTATTGAAGATGAGTATACAGAGTGGGCATGGAATAATTTACATAGGTCAAAAGATGACTTTATATATGGTGACGGAGGAAGGTTTGTTGTTCCTTATGATGCAAGACCTTGGATTCATGAAATACATTCTGACACATTGGTTATTACTGGTGGTAAAGACAAATTAGTCCCTGAAGAAACATCTAATGAAGTCATAAACCGTTTAAATACTGTTAAATCGAAAGTTATTAATGATGCCGGTCATTCTGTTCCGTGGACTCACGCAGATGAACTATTAGAAGAGATTAATAGCTTTTTAAACAATGAATAAAGTTTTATTTGTTTCTCCAACTGTTTACTCCAATCCTTTAACAAAAGATATTCAAAAAAAATTTCAATCTCTTTCTAATGTTTGCAATCCTATAGTTTATGCATTCAGTGAGGAAAAGTTTACTTCTAGTGTTGAAGGTGTTGAGGCTATTTTTAATAAAAAGAATAAAAATAGGTTTTTAAATTATCTTAAAATTATATTTCTATTCTTTTTCAAAATCCCAAAAATTGTAAAAGAACAAAATATAGATATTGTTTGCTTGCAAGACCCTATTACTGGTTTCTTTACAATCTTTTCTTTAAAGATTAGAAAATTACCTGTAAAAATTGTAGTCGAAACTCATGGAGATTTTATCGATACGATTGGATTAGAAAAAAATTTATTACTACCAAAATTTTATACTTTACTATTTAGCTATCTAGCAAAATATTCAATCAAAAAAGCAGATTTAATTAGATCTATTTCCGACTTTACGGAAAAACAAGTTTTGAATTTTGGATATCAAGGTTTATTTGTTCGTTTCCCTGCATGGATAAATATTGATAATTATCTAAATGCTGATATTAAAAGATCATACTCAGATACCTTTAAAATAATATTTGTAGGAAGTGTTACAGAAAGAAAGAATCCAAAGATAATCATTGAGTCACTTGAGACAATTGATGGGAATGTTTCATTGGAAATAATTGGACAAACACCTAATTTAAAATATCTAAAAGAATTAAACAACCTCATTTCTAGTTCTAAGCATGCAGAAAACATAACTACGACACCTTTTATCAAAGCTGAAGAACTAATTTCAAAGTATTCATCAGCAAATTTATTTATTTTACCTTCAAAATCTGAAGGACTAGGTAGGGTAATAATTGAAGCACAATCCACAGCGTGTCCTGTCTTAGTTTCAAGTAACACCGGAATGGTAGATTTAATTATTGAAAATGAAACTGGTTATATATTTGAAAACAACAATAAAAATGATTTATCAAACAAAATTCAACACATTATGAACAATTATGAAAGTGCTTTACAAACAGGATTGAATTCTAAAGACTTTGTTAAAGAAAACCAAAGTGTTGCCAATTTCGAGTTTGGTTACAAAAAACTAATTGACTTAGTCTCTACATAATTTAGCTTTACTTAACCCAATGATTAAATTGTCTGCCTTTATTGCTATTCTTAAGGCATGGAAATTATATTTTATGTGTTAATAGTTTTTCTCCTTTGTATGAACTTGTATTTTGTATCAAGAAAAAAAGATGAAGGCAAAAAAGAAGATGAGTATTTGATCAAAGGAATTGTAAGTGAAATTATTGAAAATGAAGAATCACAGATATATAAACTACTTAATAAATCTGATCAAACAGTAAAAGATTTCATTGAAAAAACTGGTGAAATCAAAAGCTCTATAACGGGTGTTGATCAGCAAACGCGAAATTTAATTTCAGTTCTTAACAACAATCAAAGCAGAGGTCAGTGGGCTGAGTTTCAAGTAGAAGATCTTTTGGGAATAATGGAATATAAAGACGGCATCCATTATGAAACGCAAAAAATAATGAAAAGTGGAACTAAACCAGACTTTACTTTTTATCTTCCTGATAATAAAACAATTAATATGGATTCAAAATTTCCACTAACAAATTACATGGAAATAGCCAAGTTAAATCGTGACTTAGATGATGAGACTCTTGATCAAATTTCAAGAAAAGAAATAAATGATTTAATTAAAAACAAGAACAAAGAATTTTTAGATAAGGCTATAAAAACTAAAATTGATGAAACTTCAAGCAGGGAAGGTTATATTTCGTCTGAAGAGGGTACAGTTGATTTTGTTCTCATGTATATTCCACTTGAAAACCTTTATCATTTCCTACTTACTTCAGTCATAGGCTCGAACAAAACGCCAGTAATTCAATACGCTTTTTCAAAAAAAGTAATTCTTGTTAGCCCCCAAACTTTAATGGCTTATTTAGAAACAATTAGACACTCCATGAAATTATTCAGTTTACAAACTGATACCAAAAATATTTTAATTACTCACCAAAAGGTTAAGAATGAAGTTAGAAAGTTTATAGATTCTTTCGACGATGTAACTAAGCGATTAGACCAAACTGTTCAATCATTTGAAGTATTAAAAACAACAAGAGTTAACAAGTTAGAAAAGTCTTTTGATGAATTAGATGAGGTAAATAAATCTTCTGAAAATTAGTAGTGTTCTGACAATCTTGTAACGACCATAATGCATTTGTCATCGATAAAATTTTTATTGTTTTCATTTAGATAAGTGGAAATTTTTTGACTTTCAGCACCCGGTTGATACCAAAAATTGTCATACTTATTACTTACTAATTCTTTTGTAATTTCAAACCCAACATTTGGAGGTACTACAAAGTTAATTATTGAAGGAGATAATTCAAGATCCATAACATTTTTATATGATTTAATGCCAGATATCATTTCCTCCTTGTTATTAATTGGAGCGACGTTATATCCTTTCGAAATAAGATCTAGTAAAATTTTATTGCCATATTTTTTTGGATCATTGCTTGCACCAACTAAAGCTATGAGATTGTTTTTATTTTTTAAAGTATCAAGCAATTAAAAGCTTTCAGCTTTTATATTGAACAAATCATCTTTGCCAGCAGTGACGGAAGCAGCATAACCAGATGCTAAAGGCAGAAGTTGTTCAATATAAAACTTTGATAATGTGATTTTATCGTTGTAAAATTCATCACCTGTTTCTTCAAGTTTCTTAGTAGCTAAAATTGCTGCTTTGCCCATGTAATAGCCTCCAAGAACTTGTCCAAACATCTTCAAATACGGGGTTGCACCGGCACTTGCATCTACAAGTTCACCTTCAAGCATTTTTGAACCTAACCATAAAGTGACTTCTGAAAGTCTATCAACCTCAACTTTTAATTTTTGTGCCAGGTCTGATAACACTTCTCCACCTTCATTCATTTCATCGATAACTTTATTTACATCAGCTAGCAACCTTTGCATTGCCTGCCCATTGTCAAGGGGAAGCTTTCTAAACATAAGGTCTAATGCTTGAATACCATTGGTTCCTTCATAAATGGGAGCAATACGAGAATCTCTTAAGTATTGAGCCACACCAGTTTCTTCTACATAGCCCATTCCTCCATATACTTGAATAGCAATAGAAGATAATTCAACACCTAAATCTGATATCCAGGCTTTAGTTATAGGTGTAAGAATACCGCATCTCTCTTCACCAAACTCTTTAAGTTCTCCTTCTGCGAAGTACTCTAAGTCAAGCATTAATTGGTTATCATACATTAGGTATCTCATAGCATCTACATAAGATTTTATTGTTATAAGCATTCTTCTTACATCCGCATGATCAATAATTGTTGATTTTTTGGCGTCCTCTTTAGACATTCCGACTGGTCTTCCCTGAACTCTGTCTCGAGCATATTGAGATGCTCCTTGTAGTGCACCAGATGCACAAGCCAAACCTTGACCGCCTACCCAAACTCTTGCCTCATTCATCATGGTAAACATGTAGTTTAGCCCTCTATTTTCTTCACCAACTAAATAGCCTACTGAACCATCGTATTCCATTACACATGTAGGACTAGCATGTATACCAAGTTTTTCTTCTATGGATATACAAGACACATTATTATTGTCACCCAACGAACCATCGTCGTTAACCATAACTTTTGGAACAATAAACATAGAAATGCCTTTAGTTCCTTCCGGAGAACCAGGTACTTTTGCAAGAACTAAGTGGATTATATTTTCAGTCATATTATGTTCACCAAAAGTAATCCAAACTTTCGTACCAGTAACCTTATATGTACCATCATCTTGTTTTTCTGCTTTTGTTGTTATAGTTCCCAAATCAGAACCTGATTGAGGTTCACTTAAGTTCATCGTTCCTGTCCATTCTCCAGAAACAAGCTTTGGAAGAAATTTATCTTTCTGTTCTTGATTTCCATGAAAGTTGATTGCAGATATTGCCCCGGCACTTAATCCGGGAGCCAATCCAAATGATAAATTAGCAGTACTTAAAATCTCTAACGTACCACCGGAAAGAGTTATTGGCATCCCTCCTCCACCTATTTCTTCAGGTAGTGATATAGATGCCCATCCAGCTTCAGCAAATTTTTTATATGCATCAACGAATTCCTCGGGCATTGTTACATTGCCATTTTCAATGGTCGCACCTTGTTGGTCACCTATAGCATTAATGGGAGCCAGTACTTCTTCAGAAAATTTTGCACATTCTTCCATAGTTGGAATTACAATATCTTCAGAAAAATCACTAAACTCAGATATTTTGTTTAATACATTATAAGAATCAATAACTTCGTAGCCAAAAACAATGTCTTTGACGGGTGCTTTATAGGGAACTGCCATAGTAATTTATATTAGTAGATTTTTTTGAAAAAGTATAAATCGCTATCGTGGGTTTACCTCAACAAGCTCAGAAATTTCTTCTATTTTTTCAATTCTAGGTTCATCATTAGTTCCAGCCACAATTGCACCAGCTGCGCAAGCTTTTTTGATGTTGGGAATCAAATCTTCAACACCAAACGCAGCAATATAAGCAGCTGTTGTATCACCAGCCCCATTTGCATTTATTGTTTTAAAATCAGGAGGAACAATCTCTATTGCTCCTTCAAGACTAATTAATCTTGCTGGTAGATTTGACGATGTTAATAAAATATATCTTACAGTTTTTGATTCCACTAAATCATTTGCTTCATTCACGGTAATTTCATCCTTACTTACGGTTAAAAAATCTAATTTGTAATCAATCTTGTGTTCATATCCCGCTTGGCTAACAAACAAATTTTTATTTTTTTGAATTTTAATAAGGTCTTCTTTTACAAATTCAATTGAATATCGATCCAACATTAGTGAGTCATATGAATCTATATTATCAAAGTTGTTCCAACTTGACTTTTGGTACCCTGAAGAAACAATAGTTCTCTCTCCAGTTTTGTCTACAAAGATTGAGCAAGTAGGTGTGATGCCTTTATCGATTATTAAATCATCATGATTAATGTTTTTTGACTTGAGATAGTTTACTAAATATTCTCCTAAAGGATCATTACCAATGCTATTTCCTCTTACATGAACAGATTTGTTCCAAAGAACAATTTTTTCAGCACAATTAATTGCTGTACCACCCGCTCTGATAAGCGAATCTGAACTTCTGATATCGTCACCTTTTTTTGGTATTTTATCAACAAAGTAAATTAAATCAGGGTTTAATGATCCAAAGCAGAGTATCTTTTCGAAAGACATAAATTAAATTTAAGCTTTACTTTAAACTAAACCACTAATTACTGCGCCAGCAACAAGTATTGCAATATAACTAAATAGACCACCAACTATAGCTGCTAGCTTCATGCTGCGTGATATAGCACTTGGTCCAGCAAGATGGTAAACAAGAACACCAAAAAACGGTACCAGATAAACCACCCCCAACCACACATATTTCATACTTCCATTTACTTTGTCGTTAGAGTCAATATCTTTTATTGCTAAAGCAGCCCAAGCAGCGTACAACACAAACGGCATTAAGTATCCGTATAGTTGAAATAACAGCTGCCATAATGTTGGGCTTGAAATTGGAACTCCGCTCATAATTATCTCCTTTTCAGCATTGTAGTAATTTTCTAAATCCTCATTAAGTAAGTTTGTAGGTACATTTATCTCTTCTAGGTTTGGTACATAAAATAAATTTATTGCTGGAGACGGCTTATTAATATCAGAAAACTCCATATTTGCTTGTTCTTTAGGCCAAGGGTATTCTTTGTATCTATTTTTGTCTAAATCAGTAGTTTGTGCATCAGCAAAAAATCCAGCAAGCATCATAAGCCCCGAAGGGTCACCTTGTAGTGGAAACCTAGCAAGTATATTAGTTGAATTTATAGAACTACAGTTATGTACTTGCTCAAGTAATGGAGGTGTGCTTGTTTGGTAAACATTATTTTCAAAACAGTTTCCAGGACCCCAAGGACCCGCTAAGGCCAAATCCGTATAACCAGAATCTAAAACAACATTATCAACAACACTTACATGTTGCGAAAAGTATAAATTTGCATCAAGCATCGGGCTTGCGACAATTCCATAACGATCATGATTAATTACTAAATTTTTTTCAATTACATCTCCAACCCTTCCCGGAACAACAATTCCCATACCTTTAGCTACAACGCCAAATCGGTTTGTAGGTGCTTCGTAGTTATTATTATTAATCACAAGATTTCCTACAATTGTTGTTTCCCTGCCAGGAGGATTGAGCTCAGAGTCAAGAGTATTTGGAACAATACCTGACATATTATCGCGCCATATATTGTTATATAAATACAGGTGACCTCCTGCATTAGTTCCCGAATACCCTAATGCATTGCCCTCAACTACATTATCGTAGATTAAAGAATTACACGGATAACACTGTCCAATGTAAATTCCACTATCTGGGTGTCCAGATGCATATACATTATCAAATACTCCATCAGTTGAGTTAAATGCATAAACACCGTAATCTCCATTGTTGTAAACAGTTAAATAAGAACCTTTAAACCCTTTTGCTGTATTCCAATATACCCCATTTAATGTAAAGTTTCTTACAGATAAATTCTCAACTGTTACTCCGTCTGTTTCGTAAATCTGTATTCCGTTTTCACTCATAAACTGACCATCTATTATCACTTTGTTTCTATCAGTGCCCCTCAGTGTTAAATATGAAGTAGTCACAGTTATACTTTCGTTATAAACTCCTGGGTAAATTAGAATCAAATCTCCTTCTTGTGCAACATCAACAGCGTCTTGAATTTTTGTAAATTTTTCACCTTGACCAACACTCAAAACATTTTCACTTAAACTGACGATTACTTTTTCAGGCTCAACTGCATATTCAACATTTCCTACAATAACTGTCCCGACCATACCTTTGTTATTAGTTCCATGATATGGACAGTAATAATCGTAAACTCCTGGTTCATTAAATGTGTGTTCATACTGATCGCCTTTTGTAATAATTCCATATTCAAAATAGTCTGACGATATGGCTTGCCACGAACCGTCACTTGCAATTACATTATGATCATTTGCTCCACCAGATTCCCAAATTACTGTAGTACCAGGCTCAATTCTTATTACTTTAGGTGAAAACTCATCATCGACTACTCTTACAATTTGTGGATTAAGATCTGTAGCTTCTTCAGAGCTGCAGGCAAATAGTAACAAAAAAGATGAAAGTAAAACTATTTTGTACAACTTGCCCATACTAAATTTTACCTTCGCATTATTTCAGATTCCAACCAATTAAAAATAAGTTAATATAAGAATATGAATGAAGATAGATACCCTAAACAAAATGAATCCAAAGACAATAAACCCATAGGAAATATACCTTCTTTTAAAAAACCTATGTTTTGCAATGAAGACAATTGTGATATTTCTAATTTTTCTGAAGACGTAGTTACTATGACTGGAAAGAGCTGGTCAAGATTTATGAATATCCAGAATAGAAAATTTACTGCAATTTCATGTTCTGAATGCAACTATACAGAGTTTTACAGAGGTAAATCAAAAGGCTGGGAAAGCGTAATAGACTTTTTAGGTAACTAAGCCTGAATCCAATCATCAGGATTGTCATCGACAAAAAAGTCTGATACTAGCTTTGCCTCTGGGTCTATTGCGTACTGATCAAAATCTGTAACGCCTTCTTCCTCAAGTACATCTTGGTCTAAAAAGAAATTACCGGTACATGACGAAGAGTCTCTTTTTAATACTGCATATGCGGCATCAGCATATATTGATGGCTTTCTGGAACCTTTTACTAGCTCTTCTCCAATTACATTTCTTACAGCTGCGGTATCAAGTGAAGTTCTTGGCCACAGACAATTAGATGCAACATTGTGCTTTCCAAGTTCTTCAGCCAGACCATGTGCAACAAGTGACATTCCATACTTTGCAGTTGTATAAGCAAGAGTCATACCAAACCACTTTCTCGCTATATCTAAAGGCGGTGAAAGCGTCAAAATGTGTGAGTTATCTCCTTTAATAAGATGAGGTATACATTTTTGGCTAAGCATAAAAGTACCACGCACATTAATGTTATGCATCAAGTCATATCTTTTCATAGGCGTATTAACAGTATCAGTTAAATGTATGGCACTTGCGTTATTGATACATATATCTATACCACCAAATTTACTTGCTGTTTCCTCAACAGCTGCCTCTACTTGATCTTCAAATCTAATATCACAAACTATTGGAAGTGGATTGCCTCCAACTTGCTTAATTTCATCTGCAGCTGTAAAGATTGTTCCTGGTAGTGTTGGATGTGGTTCTGTAGTTTTCGCTAGAATTGCAACATTTGCTCCGTCTTTGCCAAGCGCTTTTGCAATCTCAAGACCAACTCCACGAGAGCCTCCGCTCATAATTATTGTTTTATTTTTAAAGTATGTCATTTGTATATTCTATTAAAAATGCGTAATTTCTGTAGAGTCTTTTATGGAAAGTACATTCCTTAAGGTACCTATAGTTAAATATTTAATTTTACTCGATTAAAAGATTGGCTTTTCTATTAATTTTGGCTTGCTGCAACACTTGCTATGATAACTATTAAAGTTATCACACCTGCGGATGCAATTAAAACTTCATTTCTGGTAATTTTTATTTTAGGCGCTGAGCTCATCACACTCGCAAATAAAAGTATTGCTGCTGAAATTATTAAGGCAAACAAAGGTGCGTAATCATGATAGTTAAGGAAAACTTGAGCAATCGCAACGGATATGACTCCACCTACAACAATAGCCCCCAATGGAATAACAATAGAACCAACAATTCTATTTCTAATTTTATTAGCTTCGGTATTTTCATCACTTTCTAGTCCTTTAGGGACTCCTAAAATCATTGAAAGTACAGAAATTGCCGCTTGTATGAATGTTGACAAAATCACTATTCTCCAAAATGCTCCTCCAACACTAATAAGGTTTGTGACAGGATCTTCGGGTAAAATTCCTAAGATTGTTTGACCGACACTATTTACAATATAAAAAGCTGATGAGGATCCAAAGACAAGACCTAGTCCGACACCGGTGTATATAGATTCCCTATCATTTGTAAGCACCCCAAAACCTTCATAATTAGTTTCTAGAAATTTTTTGATATTTAAGGAATTTAATGCTCCAATAAATGCAGTTGTTAATGAAACAATAAGTACAAAAGAAACAGTGCTATATTCTGCAGTTAGTTTTTGGGTTTCAGCTTCTAAAATTAAACCATCATAAAGAAAAGAACTTGCAAGCAGTCCTTGAATGAACCCTGCTAAAACTCCAAAACTGAGTCCATACTTTATAGACTTTAAAATTTTTTGACTTATAGAAACGGGTGGAGGTGCATCGTCAACTATAACAGTTGCTATAGCACTGATTTCTTTAGCTGGTATTTCAAGTGGTGTTTCTTCAACAATCTCTTCTGTTTCATTTTCGATAACTTGTTTTTCAACAGCTACCTCTGTTTTTTCAACGGTAGTTACTTCTGAAATAGGCGTCGGTATTGAATCACCACCACTCCAGTTATTTAATATATCATCTGAAGAGACGCCAGTTGCTTCTGCCCTAGCTTGAATAGATCTAGATAAAAGATCTAGTGGTATACCACTGGAGCTACTAAGCTGTTCTAATTTTTGTCCATCCATAATAAATCTATATAATTCTAATCAGTTGAACTATTTCTTACGACATCATCAAACGTTTTTTCATTTTGATACCATTTCATCCATATAACTAAAATAGAAATCCAGAGTATTGTGCCTCCTCCAAGTTTGAGTATTAATCCTGCAAGTGTTTGATCGTTAATGACAGATATGTTGTAAATATTTTCGACATTTACATAAGCACTGTAAAGTGGCTCTGTACCAAAAGCAAGAAAACTTGCGGGGATTGTTGGAAGCAGTGATTGAAGAAACAAGTATCCTATTTTTGCAGCTGAATTCATTGGTTTAATTTCATCATTAAAACCGATAACAGGAATCCACATGTTCAGCGAGACCAGAAGCATCACAGAGTGTATTAAAAAATGGAATAACGTATTTGTTACCATCAGATTTACAACTGTAGACCAATGCATTCCAACCATTACAAAATTGAACAAGAAAAATGCAACGACAGGTTTTGCAGTTATTTTAAGTACTGATACAAGTGGTTTAACAGACACTAATTTTTTCATTTCTTTATGCATACCCATAAGCAATAAAGGTGGAGATACAAGAGCTAAGACTAAGTGTTCAGCTGAATGAACAGAAAACAAATATCTTTCACCAATGTCGTGAATAGGGTAATCTGTGAAAGCCCAAAGAATTAGTAAACCTGAATACCACAACTTTCTTTTATCTTTTTTTATTGTTTTGTCTTCAGTTGATAGTTCAAAAAATATAACTAATGAAACTATCAATGCCCAAACATCATAATGTGGATGAAATGGTAAATTTTCCATAATATTTTAAGAAAAGTTAGCTGATGCACGCTCTATCATTACAATTGCAAATAAGACTAAAGCCAATATCATCCCACCAGTAAAGAATCTGTTGACCATTTTATTTTCAAATCTAAGGTGCATAAACCATCCGACAACAATTATGAATTTTCCAACAGCTAGAATTATTAATATAGGATCAGTAAAAACCCCAACAATATCCTCTGTATAATATAATGCTATTTCAATTGCGGTTAGTATTCCAAGAATAATTGCAATTTGTACATATTTTTTTGGAGTGGGATGATCTATGTGATTTTCGGACATTTTAAATCAAATATACTACTGTAAACAATACTATCCAGACAATATCAACAAAGTGCCAGTAAAGGGCTACAAACTCAAGATTCATACCACCCTCTAAAGTAAGGCCTTTTTGTCTTTGTCCAATACCCCAAAGAGCAAGGAGGAGGACCACGCCAATGAATACATGAAGTCCGTGAAAACCAGTAAGAACATAAAAAGTTGAACTGAATATATTTGTAGAAAGCTCGAAACCTTTATGGTAAAACTCTGTGAATTCGTAAATTTGTCCTGCTAAAAATACCGCACCTAACATCGCGGTTGCTAAAAGCCAAACTCTTGTTTTTTCTTGATCGTTTGCTTCTAGAGCATTGTGAGCCAAAACCATAGTCAGAGAACTCATGAGAAGTATAAAAGAGCTAATTGAAGTAAATGGTATGTCGTAGACGTCTGTTAATTTGATGCCTGGAAAGTCTCTTCCTTTAAAAATCATAAAGGTAGTAATTAAAGTTCCAAAAAAAAGTATTTCGGTAGAAAGAAATACCCACATTCCAAGTTTTCTGGTTTCTACTCCTGTGGGTTCATGTGGATACGAATGAGAACTACTCATGCTCTAAATTTTCTTCAACCTCTTCTTCTAGTGGTTCCGTTCCCCACCCAAAACCTCCAATTAGAAGAAATAAAGTGCCAACCAAGGCAAGGGGAATGGATTTATAAATTACTGCGTAACCTAAAAATGGCAGACCAGCAGCAAGTAAAATAGGGAAATATGAAGGATTAGGCAATACAATATTTTCTGATGGATTTAGACCCTCTTCTTCAAGATCAATAAGCATTTGGTCGGCGGACTCTTTCCTTACGGCTCTTCCATCCTCGTCTTCATCATATTTTGAATGCCAAAAATCATCTAATGATTTCACATCTGGAGCTTTTGAAAAGTTCCATACAGGTGTTGGCGATGGGATAGTCCACTCTATCGTTCTTGCATCCCAAGGATCAAATGGAGCTTTTTCTCCGTTTCTTTTTGAAAAAATCCAATTAATCATGAATACAATTATTGAAACGGCAATTATAAAAGCACCGATTGTCACAATAATATTCCAAAATTGAAGATTAGTTTCTTCAGCATAAACCCATGTTCTTCTGACCTGGCCTTGAAGACCTAGCCAGTGCATAGGTCCAAAGGTAAGATTAAATCCAATTAACATTAACCAAAAATGAATTTTTCCGAGAGTTTCGTTATACATTTTGCCCCAAACTTTTGGAAACCAGTAGTAAAGTCCTGAAAAGATTCCAAATAATGCTCCTCCAAAAAGTACATAATGAAAATGTGCAACAATGTAATAAGTATCAGTTTGCTGTGTATCAGCAGGCACTACTGAATGTGTAACACCACTTAATCCACCAATAACAAACATTCCAATAAAACCTAAAGAAAACAGCATAGGAGTATTAAGTTTGATTTTTCCACCCCAAATAGTACCTAACCAATTAAAGATTTTTACTCCCGTAGGTACGGCTATAACCATTGTTGAAAGTCCAAAACCAGCTTGAGCCACAGGACTAATTGCAGATGCAAACATATGGTGTGCCCATACTCCAAAACCTATGAAAGCAATTCCAAAACCCGCAAAAACAATAGCTGCATAACCGAACAAAGGTTTTCTAGCAAAAGTAGGTAGAACCTCAGAAACTATACCAAACGCTGGAAGAATAAGAATGTATACCTCTGGATGACCAAAAAGCCAAAACAAATGTTGCCATAGCACTGGATCTCCACCTCCTTCTGTGAGGAAGAAAGTAGTGCCAAATTTTCTATCAAATGTTACATAAAAAAGTGCAATTGCAATGATTGGCAAAGAGAATGCAAGTAGGAACGAAACAGCAAAAGTCATCCATGTAAATACTGGCATCCTCATAAATCTCATACCTTTTGTTCTCATGTTGATAATTGTTGTAATGAAATTAAATGCGGATATGAGTGATGCGATTCCTAGAATCTGGAGCCCAATTGCCCAATAATCCATTGCTGTTCCAGGTGAATATTTCAGTCCAGCATTTGGTTGATAACCGAACCAACCACCATTGGGAGCAGATCCAAGCCAACCAACTTCCTCAGCAAGATATCCACCTTCCGGAGCTCCTGCAGTTCCAAAAATAAAAGTAGAATAAAGAAAAGCTCCCCCAAATATAAATATCCAAAAAGAAAGAGCGTTAAGCCTTGGAAAGGCAACATCTCTGGCTCCAATTTGAAGAGGAAGCAAATAATTGAAGAATGCTGCACTTATTGGCATAATTGCCAAGAATATCATTGTAGTTCCATGCATCGTAAACATTGCGTTATATTCTGCAGCTGTTAAAAAATTGTTATCAGGCTGTGAAAGCTGAATTCTCAAAACTAACGCCTCAAGACCACCAATTAATAAAAAGAAAAACGCTGCGTAACCATACATTATTCCAATTCTTTTATGGTCAACAGTTGTTATCCAACTCCAAATACCTGTTTCAGAAGAAGGTCTTTTAAAAATATTACTTTGTTTATTCGGCTCAATTATTTTTGTCATTTAAGTGTCTCCAGATACGCAATTAAAGCATTAATTTCCGATTCAGTCAATTCTAGGTTCGGCATAAATGTACCAGGTTTTAACTCTGCTGGATTAGCTAGCCATTTTGTAAGGTTTTCTGGATTATTTTTCAATGCTGCACCGGCAAAGACATTTCGATTGGCAAAATGGGTTAGATTTGGTGCAATTCTGTCACCTTGAACATCCCAAACACCATTTATAACATGGCATTGTGTACAACCAGCATTTAAATAAACTTGTTGTCCTTCTGCCGCTAAAGATAAATCATCGGTACTAAATGCAACTGCATCTTTTTGTTGATTTTTTACCCACGCATCAAAATCACTTTGGGACATTGATAAAACTCTTCCGCGCATTTTCGAATGACTCAATCCACAATATTCACCACATTGAGCCCAAAACTCATTTGGTGAATCCGCATGAAGATTAAGATAAGTCGTTTGTCCAGGAACAAGGTATCTTTTACCATTTAATTTAGGCACCCAGTAGTTATGAAGAACATCATTTGACCACATTTCAAGTCTTACTGGTCTGTCTGCTGGAATCACTAGAACATTTGCAGTGGTTATTCCATAATCAGGATATTTATATTCAAACCACCATTGATGACCAATCACTTCAATTTTAAGGGCATTCTCTGGTTCTCTTGCTAAATCAAAGATTGTTCTTACTGTTGGTACAGCGATCGCAGCCAAAATTAATACAGGTATAACTGTCCATAATATCTCGAGTTTTGTATTTCCATGAATTTGTTTTGGCTCTGGAGAGTCTGGTTTTTCTTTATACACAAATACTGACAGAAGTAACGCACCCTGCACAATTACAAAGATTACAACAGCAATCCAAAAAGTTATCCAGAATAGTTCATCGATTGATCTTGCATAAGGACCCTCAGGGCTAAGGGAGTCGAGAGGAGCATTTTCAATACATGCAGAGAGGAAAACTAACAGCATATATTTTAAATTCTTTAACTTAAAAATTTTTTTCACAAGCATATTTATATTATCAACAATATTTAAGAATAGCGTTCAAACAATATATAGTGTAATTAAAGTACTATGACACTATGAAGGTTCAAACAAAAAAAGTTGCTTCTAACTATTTAAAACTTTCTAAATTAAGAATTGTTGAGCTGTTACTTATTACAACTGTACCATCAATGGTTGTCTCTATATATGGCTTTCCACCTGTTGAGTTGGTTTTGTTTACATTATTTGGTGGTACAGCATTAGCAGTAAGCGCTAATGTTCTAAATCAAATTTTTGAAATCGAAACTGATAAATTAATGGCAAGAACATCTGACAGGCCCCTTGTCACTGGAACTATTTCTGTAAAAAATGCTTATATTTATTCAATTTTGTTGGCACTAATAGGATTTATGATTTTATACACACAAACAACTCCGCTAGCAGCATATATTGCATTAATGGCAAACATTTTTTACTCATTTATATATACATTAATTTTAAAACCTAGAACAAATCAAAATATTGTTATTGGGGGTGCAGCTGGGGCTGCCCCTGTTCTTATAGGATGGGCTGCAACAGGAACTGCACTTGATACGGGATCATGGCTTTTATTTCTACTTGTTTTTCTTTGGACTCCTGCTCATTTTTGGGCGTTATCAATTGAAAATGTAGAAGATTATAGGGGTGCAGAATTTCCAATGTTACCAACCCAAGAATCAAAAAAAAGAACATCAATTTTTATTGGTGTTTATTCGTGTGCCACCGTAATAACATCTCTTTTAATTGCACCGGTATTACAACTTGGTTTGATTTATTTATTTTTGGCATTAATTTTTGGAATCTATTTAATGATTAAATCTTATGGTTTGTACTCAGATAAAATCAAACCAATATCGTACTTTGTGTTTTCTAATACTTATCTAGCAGTTATATTTTTGTCTATGATTGCTGACATTCTTTTTACAATAAGGAATACTTAATCATGGAAGAAATATTTTTTTCAATAACTTATCCTCCAATACCAATTACTAAAGTTGGGCCAGTCTTTCTTTCCTTACATGGAGTTTTTGCAGCGATTGGATTTTATTTTGGGGCTAGTCATGCTTTAAAACTCTCAGAAAAAGATGGAGCAAACCCAATTTTATTTTCTGAGGCGCTAACCTGGGCAATCTTTGGAGCTATTCTTGGTGCAAGATTTTTTACCATACCTGCACAATGGTATGCGAATCCAGGGTATGGATTAAGCGATGTTTTTACATTAGCTGGTAGCTATTCAATTATGGGTGGTATGGCAGGGGGAATTATTGCTGCGTATCTAAAAATTAGCATTTTCAATAAAGAAGACTTTAAACAATATGGAGATTACGCTGCCACAGGATTAATACTTGGAACTGTTATTGGAAGAATTGGCGATCTAGCTATCGTTGAACATCTAGGAAGAGAAACAAGTTTCTTTTTAGGTTATGAAATTAAGCCAGGATATGACGTTGCTCCACAACACAATTCTTTAGAATGTATGGAGCCACTGCTAACTTGTGGAACATACCATCACGTTGCACTGTATGACTTAATCCTTGCATTAATTGTTTTCTTTATTTTTAGATCATTGCAAAATCGTTATGAATTTGGGAAAGGATCTTGGATTGGTTTATGGGCAGTATGGTATGGAACTCAAAGAGCATTTCTAGACACCTTAAGGTTTGGAATGGGAGATTCTACGATTGGTGTATTTACCTGGAATCAAATTGGAGGAGCCCTTCTCGCATTTTTAGGATTAATCTTTTTCTTAAAAAATAAAAATATTAAAAGAGACTAATAATAAATAGAAGATAAAAAGCTATAAAAGAATACCCAACAACAATATTCCTTTTAATGACATTTCTTGATAAAAATATTACAAGAAAAGAAACAAAATACATCATAAATAGCTGGTAATCAATTCTTGAAAGAATACTTCCAGGGCTTATTGAAATTGCCACACCACCAACTAATCCAATATTAAAAAGATTTGAACCAAAAATATTTCCAAAAACAATGTCAGGCTTTCTCATCCTCGCCGCTGCTATTGTTCCAGCAACTTCTGGAAGACTAGTACCAATTGCAATAATTGTTGAACCTATTACCAAAGATGAAACGCCAAATGTTTCTGCTAGCTTAACTGCATTATCAACCACTAATTGACTTCCATAAAGAGTTGCGGCTAAAGAAAGTAATCCCCTGAGCCACACGTAGTTTTTTTCTTCAGGTTTGAAATCTTCTTCTTCAACACTGTCAGTACTTACCATTTTGTAAACTACATAAATTGTCAAAACTAATAGAACAATCCCTAAGTAAAGCGGAAAGCTACTGAAGAGAACATAAGTTGATACAAATACAGTGGTGAGGATTGTCATCCAAACCGGACTAAGTTGATTGAGTCTAATTTTCTTATCAAAGTCCTTTGGAATTGCAAGATACAAAACGGCTACTACAAGTAATGAATTAGCTATATTTGAACCTACTATATTTCCAATTCCAAGATCCAAATCTCCATTTAATGCAGCTCCCGTACTTGCAAACAATTCTGGTGCGGATGTACCAAATCCAATAAATGTTGCACCTATGATAGAGCTAGGAATTTTGAATTTTAAAGCTATTTGGACTGCAGAGCTAACCATTTCATCAGCTCCCTTTACCAGTAAGACTAATCCAATCGAAAACCCAACAAGAAGAATTACTATTTCCATGATTTCAATTTTCTACTTAGAGTCTCTCCATGCAATCCACTCTTTTACTTGTGTGAGGTCATATCCTGGCCCATTCACAGCAAGCGTAATTTCAGTTGCACCAGCTTCTAGCAAATCATCTGCCAAATCTATTCTTTTTATATCAATTCCAATTGATCTTTTGATTTCATTTGGATCTCTTCCAACTTTGTCACACCAGTTATTAAGTACATTATTTTTATGTGCGACTGTTTCAATCCCGCTTCTTTCTTCAGTTTTTGTAGCAAATCCATGCCATATATCTGCATACTGAGCCACTAATCTTAAAGTAACTTTTTCTCCACCACCACCGATAAGAATAGGGATTTTTCGTTTAGGTTGAGGATCGAGTTTCCCCATTCTGTTTACAATTCTTTCGAGTGATTTTTCTAATTCTTTTAACCTCCATATTGCAGTGCCAAATTCATAACCATACTCTTCATAGTCTTGTTCAAACCAGCCTGAACCTATTCCAAAAATTAATCTACCATCTGATATATGGTCAACAGTTCTGGCCATATCAGCAAGTAGTTCTGGATTTCTATACGAGTTACATGTTACTAAAGGACCTATCTCGACAGAGTTAGTTACCTCTGCCCAACTTGAAAGCATTGTCCAACATTCAAAATGTTTACCTTCACGCCTTTCTCCTTCAGCCCACTGGGTTCCATCTTCTTTGTATAAGGGGTAAAAATGATCCCAATTATAAATTACATCTGCACCTATTTTTTCAGACTCTATTGCAGCAGCCCTTATCTGATCATACTCAGCATGTTGTGGTTGTAAAAATACAGCTATTCTTGGTTTCATATTTATTCTCCTTACAGTTCAAATTTAGTATTAATAAACTCATCCTTTATTGCGTTTTTAAATTTTATATTCGCATCCATTCGCTCAATATTTTGTCTTGTTATTTTTTCGGCTGATGGAAGTGGATTTTCATTAACAAAAGATTTAATTTCTTCACTCAGTAACTCGTCATATATTGATGGCAGTGAATCTAGTATTCGTGATGCTGTCCACCCAGGCATTAATTCGAGCAAGGCACTCCAATTATTTTTTATTTCCATAAACCCGTTAGAAGCATTCTTACTATTTGAAAGTAAAGTAGCGATTATATAAGGGGCATCTGCCCCTCTGATTGTTTGATCCAAAATTGCTCCAATTACATTTTTTGGAGTACCAGGGTCACTTAATGTACCGATGACCCCTCTATATCTTGCTTCTATTTGGGGTGATGATGAATTTTTAAACTTTTCAATATATATTTCTGAGGAACACTCTTGATTCATTCCAGCAATTGATAACACTAAATTAAAATAATTACCATCAGCGTATTCTTCATATTCATTTGAAATAAATTGATTTGCAAAAAATTCAATAAATTTTGTATCTTCAGTTATCTTTGCATAGGTTCCACACAGTAAGGACCTTAACTGGGATTCTTCTTGATCAAATTTATCTTGATAGTCTTTTCCTAGAGATTCTATTAACGGATAGCTAAAATCTTTAACATAATTTTTAAAACTATCATTTTCTCCAATTTTTGCAAAGGTAGAAAATATGCTACTGATTAATGACCAAACATTTACATCTTTTTCCCCTGTATATAGGTTTAAAAGTTTGATAAAAAGTGATAGCTTCAACTCACCTATTCGCAATGCCATCCAAGAATCTTCTAAAATTCTATATTTTTCGTTTAAGTCAAGTTTTTCAAAATTTAATAATATTTCTTCAAATATATCTTCACTATATGATGAGTGAAAAAATGACCAACCACCATTATTTATAAAAGGAATTTCACCATCATTTTCAATCGTGATTGAATCAGAATCCATAATTAACTTATTAACTTTTTCGTTATCCAAGTATCTAATATTCAATGGCACGCTCCAAAGAGAGCTGTCGGTGTTTCCATCAATCAAATATTTCTTTTGAGATATTTTAAAACTGGAACCTTCTTTTTCGATATTTACAATTGGATACCCTTCTTGTTGTATCCATGTAGGAAGAATTTCACTAAGGTTATAAGAACTTGCACTTGTAAGTTCGTTCCAAAGGTCAGAAGAGTGTGTATTTTTATACTCATATTTTTTAAGATATTTTCTCACGCCATCCTTAAAAGTTTCTTCACCTATAAATGTTTCAAACATCCTGAGCACGGTAGAACCTTTTTGATAGGTTAATACATCAAACATTTCTTCTGCTTCTTCTGGAGTTTTTACTTCAAACTCAACTGGCCTTGAAGACTTTAATGAGTCAACTCCAAACCCTCTTGACCTGTCTAGGTTCATCTGATTCCACAATTTAAACTCGGGGTAAGTTGCTTCAGAAGCTATAACTTCCATTAAACTTGCAAATGCTTCATTTAGCCAAATACCATCCCACCAGTTCATGGTTACCAAGTCTCCGAACCACATATGAGCCAATTCGTGAGCAATTACTTCAACAGACCTTGATAATTCTGCTCTTGTTGCTTTTTCTACATCAATAAGCAGTAGCGTTTCTCGAAAAGTAACGGCCCCAACATTTTCCATTGCACCCATAGCAAAATCAGGTATTGCTATAAGATCTAATTTTGATCCTGGATAATTTATCCCGTAGTAATCCTCAAAGAAATCCAGAATTTTTATTGCAGCTGTGCCAGCAAAATTAGTTTGTTTAGAAAAACCTGGCCTATGCACTATTCCTACATCAGTTGTTTTTGAAGATCCTATCTTAGAAACTTCTAATTTACCAACAACAAAAGCTACTAGGTATGTTGACATTCTCATAGAGTCAACAAACTTAGTTGTAGTTCTATTGTTTTCAGTTGATTCATTCAACACTTTTTCATTACTAATTCTTATCAAATCACTGTCTGTAGTTAAAGCTATGGAAAATATAGCTTTGAATTCTGGCTCATCCCAACAAGGAAATGCCATTCTCGCTGCTGTTGGTTCGAATTGAGTAGTCGCAATCCAAACATCTTTATTTTCTGAATCTTTAAAGCTACTCCTGTAAAACCCTCTTAATTCATCAACTATTGTGGCTTTGAAATCAAGATAAAGTTGCCAATCTCCTTGAGTAACTTTATCTTCGAAAATAAGTGAAACCCTCTCTTCTTCAGGTAAATAATTAATTGAAGCCTCAATATGTTCACCTGAGTCATTTTCTATAAAAGCATTTTCTATATCAATTCCTAATGAGTGAAGCTGTAATTCTTTTGTTTCATCAACTATTTCCAAAAAAACAACTTCTTTGCCCGTGTAGCTGAATTCTTCTAAGTTAATGTCTAGATTGATTTCGTATCTTTGAGGAATTGCTATTTTTGGTAGCCTAATATTTTCATTCATTTAAAAATATTAGTAAGAATTTAAATCAATCCCATTCCAAGTGGACAAATTCGTCAGAATTTTTAAATTGCACTTGATGCGCACCGAAATAATCTCTTTGAGCTTGAATTAAAGCAGAGGGATTAAATTTACTTGATGTTCCTACAAACCAGTTGTATGAAGAATTTATAACAGGAATTGAGATACTGCTATCAATACACGATTTAATTACTTCTTTTGCATCACTGAGATTATTCTGTAATAAATCTTGAATAGAAGAGGTTGTAGTAATAGGGTTCAGTAGCTTTGCATTACCCAATTCATTTAGAAGGTCAGATCTAATAATGCAACCAGCTGACCAATTCTGCAAGATCTCTTTTAAATCTATATCTAATTGCTCTTTGTTACTCACATGCTGGATAAAGAGCAAACCTTGAATCATTGTTGCTAGTCTTGCAAAATATATTGCGTTGTTTAAAGATTCTGAAGAAATATCTATTAACTGTCCATCAATATTTTTTGACCATAAGTTTTCATAGTTACTCTCTACTCTTGCATTGAATGCTTCAAAGACACTAGGTAATGGAAAACCATAGTTAAGTGATGTCTCAACTGTTAGTTTGCCTGTTCCTTTATGATTTGCATTAGATTGTATTTGGTCAAGTAAATATCCTGAATCATTTTTCTTTAATAAAATTTCTGAAGTTATTTCAATTAAGTATGAAGATCTGTTTTGTGGGGAAAATTCCTTGAAAAACTCACTTATCTCAATATTGGTATAGTTTGCTCTTTTTAAAATATGGTAAGCCTCAGTAATAATTTGCATTTCAGCATACTCAATACCGTTATGAAGCATTTTAATAAAATGGCCAGTTCCATAACCTTTATAAAACCCAATACTTAATGAGTTTTCATAACTCGCAGCTATTGAAGATAAAGAATCTTTTAATTCATTATTAATTGATTTCTCTGAACCAATCATTAAGGCCGGGCCATTTCTTGCACCCTCTTCTCCTCCCGAAACACCCATTCCTATAAAATCTATCTCTTTCTCAGCACACAGAGCACCCAGTATGTTGCTGTCAAGATAGTATGCATTACCCCCGTCAATCAATATGTCATTTGGTTCGAGATAGTTAATTACTTTTTTTGCCATATCGAATGTTGGTTTACCAGATGGAATTAGCATAAGAATTTTTCTCGGTTTTGGTAAAGATTCTATAAAATTCTCGAGGTTAGTAGAGCCAGAAATGTTCCCATGAGAGTCTTTCTCTATAAGAGAATTAATCTTATCTTCAGATTTATTAAATACGTGAACAGGCGTGCCCTTTTCAGAAAAATTAAGAGCAATATTGCTACCCATTACCCCAGCACCAATTAAACCAATAGATTTAGTCATGATAAAAGTTTAACAACATCTTTTTGAAGCAGATTTTCTAGGTAATAATTTCTAATTTCTACAATTACTTCTAATCCCTCTTCAATATTTTTAACACTTATGATGGAAGAATACTTATGTAGTTGATCCAAGTCCTTAGGCGATATTATAAGCGAAACTTCATTTAGATCACCAAAGACATTTGTTGTAATCTCGGAAATTAATTTTTCGATGTTTGTCCCTTTTGTTGATGATACAAATATTGCATCTGGATATTTTTCTGTTAAATAATTTAAAGACGCCTTGTCAATTCTATCTATTTTATTGAAAACCAATATTTCGGGCACATCTGCTTCAATCTGTTCTAGTATTTCATGCACAGTATTTATGTGCATTTCTGGTATTGCAGATGCTGCGTCAACAACATGAATTAATAAATTTGCTTCTTTAACAACTGTAAGTGTTGATTTAAAAGATTCAATCAATGTTGTTGGAAGATTTTGAATAAACCCAACTGTATCCGAGAGTATTATGTGCTCATTTATTCCATCAATTTTTAACTCTCTTTGTAAAGAATCAACAGTTGCAAATAACTCATTAGCTACATATGTTTTCGAAGACGTAATTTTTTCTAGCATGGTAGATTTTCCTGCATTCGTATAACCAACAATTGAAACAAGGGGTGTATTATTTTTCTTTCTAAAGCTAGATTGCACTTCTCTTTGTTTACTAACTTTTTTAATTTCCCTTTTTAATTTATTAATTCTGTTGTCAATTAATCTATTGTCTGTTTCAAGCTTTGTTTCACCAGGTCCTCTTGTTCCTATACCACCGCCCTGCTGATTCAAAGTTTTACCTAAGCCAGCTAAACGTGGTTTTAAGTAAATTGATAAAGCTAATTCAACTTGTAAGCTGGCTTCCTTTGACTGAGCATGAAGTGCAAATATATCAAGGATAAGACCAGTCCTGTCTACTACATCACACTTGAATAAAGCTCTCAATTCTTTTTGTTGATTTGGAGTTAATTCGCAATCAAATAAAACCACATCAATATCATTTGCATCTGAGATATCTACCAATTCTTTTATAGAACCTTTACCAATAAAAGTTTTAGGATCAATTTTTTCAACCCTTTTAGTCTGGATTATTGTTGGACTTGATCCAGCAGTTTTTACTAAATTTACAAGCTCTTTAAGAGACTCTTCCTTGTCAGCTCTTATTTCGTTTTTTAAGACTATTCCAATTAATAATGCTTTTTGAGTAGTGACAAAGATATCTCTATCAGATACTGTTAGAAGCCTTCTGTCTGATTGGTTTGGATTATTTCTTTGATTCAATTATTTCATTATAGGTAATTGGCCATTTTCAGAAGATTTGGAAAGCTCTTCTTCAGCAATAATTTGAGATTCTCTAACAGCTAAAACTACTTTTCCAGTTGGAGGCCAGATAAATTTCCATGCACCACTAGCTACAGCCCAGAACTGCTGTCCTGTATCAACATCAATAAGAGGAAGTGCTTCTGAAGTTTTTTCACTACCAGCTGGTACAAGAAGTCCTGACTTAGTAATTGTCTCTTCTTTTAGGTGACCAACTCTCCAACCTGGAGAAACTTTGAATCCAGCAGGTGCTTCTTGCACCTCATCTAATAAGCTTTTTTCTTCTGCCATTTTTCTATATTAAACATGTATATCTTATAAAGTAGCGGAGGTGGACAGGAATCGAACCTGCCAAAGACTTTTACACCTTTCAACAGTTTTGAAGACTGTGGAGCCCACCAGGCGCTCATTCACCTCCATTATTAAGACTAGTTATATAAAAAAATATTATTTGAATAGAATTAAATGTAATGAAAAGTTTTCACCAAATATTTAATGAACTTAAGAAAGATAGAGGATTAAGCAACAAACAGATTGCTTCATTTACTGGTGTAAAACTAAAAGAAGTTAAACAATGGGAAGCAGGAACCAGTTTTCCAATTGAAACTAAGGTAGTTGATGCACTAGAAGGATTACTAGGTACTGAAATTAGCGAATCATTAGAAGGATACAGTTCGAAAAGTAAAATAAATAGCCAAGTCAAAACTGCCGAGGACGATATTTTCAAAGTAAAAAAAGAAAAAATAGATGTTACAAATACAAAGATTGATAAGTTACGAAACTTGTTTCAAAAACAACCTCAGAATACTACGGAGTATGAATTTGATAATGAAATTCAACACATAACGGATGATTACTATTTTGAAGAAGACACAGCTGTGCCTGCACAAAATGTTTTAGAAAAACCCTATATATATGATGAAAATCAAATAGGTTTTTATTTTTCGAGAAATTTAAAAACTATTGGTCTGCTTTCTGTTTTAGGTGTAATTATTTTTAGTTTTTTTCAGCTATTTTGGGACTCCTTTAACTTATTTTTAGATAACTTACTGTGAGATTACTTTTTTACACAAAACTAGGTTTAGTCCTTTCAGTACTCTCTATCCTTGCTGGTGCATTTGTAAGGGCAACAGGATCAGGGGATGGGTGTGGTGCAACTTGGCCAACATGCAAAGGAAAAATAATTCCAACGCTTTCAGATACATCAGAAATTATTGAGTTTTCACATCGAAGCATTAGTGGAGTCTTATTAATTGTTACTTTGTATATTTTTATTAATTCAAGAAAATTAGAAAAAGACAGTATTGCAAGAACCGCTGTAAACTATCTCACATTTTTTGTACTATTTGAGGCATTAATAGGTGCTGTAATAGTGGTATTTGAATGGGTAGGATTAAATAGTTCATTACCTAGAATCATTGCTGTACCAATCCACCTTGTTAACACATTCGGCCTTTTAGCTAGCTATGTAATTCTCTATAAAATACTTGAAAATAAATTAGACAGTATAAAAAATCTTTGGGATCGAAATTTTATAATTATATCTATTTTCTTTCTTCTTACAGGAGCTACAGGATCAATAACTGCCCTTGCTGATGTACTATATCCAAGCGCATCTTTTTACGAAGGTTTTCTTGATGATTTTGATAAAACTTCTGAGTTATTGACCAGATTGAGAATTTTTCATCCTATAATTTCAACAATTTTATCAATAGGTTTATACATTGAATCCAAGCAACTTAAAGAAAGATTCAATATAAACACAAATTTTCTTAAATTTTTGATTTTTTCAGCAATTTTTCTTGGTGTTATCAATGTTTTATCAAACATTGTTCTATTTCTTAGTATTTTTCACCTAGCAATGGCTGATTTACTATGGATTACCTATATATATGTGAGTTTGGATAAGGTAAAAAATAATCTACCTACAAATTAGCTTTAAATTAAACACTGTTATAGACTTCATCTTTGTAACTAGATGAGAAAAGGAAAAGTCAAAATATACGATGGTAACTAAAACAATTCCTTCAAAACCAAAACCTGAGGCTAAAGAGGTCGATTTTTCAAATGAAGACACTATTTTAACACCTGAACAGGAAAAAGCTGCTCGTGAAAAAGCTAAATCTCTTACAAAAAAATTAGCTGATGACAAAGGAAAACTTACTACTGATCTTGTGAGTCAATATCTTACAGCTATTGGTAACTTTGACTTATTGACTGCTGAGCAAGAAGTCGAATTAGCACAAAAAATTGAATCAGGAGAAAAAGCTGCTGTCAAACTTCACAAAAAACAATTCAAAGATAAAAAAGGTGAGATAAGACTTAAAAGAGACAGAAAAAAAGGTGCAGAAGCGAAAGATGCGTTTTTGACAGCTAACTTAAGACTTGTTGTTGCAAATGCTAGAAGATACGCTAACACATCTGGAATTGACTTTTTAGATTTGATTCAAGAAGGTAACTTAGGCTTAATTAGAGCAGTTGAAAAATTTGATTGGAGAAAAGGTTTTAAATTCTCAACTTACGCTACTTGGTGGATTAGACAGGCAATTACAAGAGCAATAGCAGATAAATCTCGTACTGTAAGAATCCCTGTTCACTTACATGACACAATGGCAGCTGTTAGAGCAGCACAAGCACAATTAAAAGCTGAGTTAGGTAGAGATCCAAAACCGCAGGAAATTGCTAAAGAAGCAGGCGTAGGCGTAGACAAAGTGGAACTTGCTTTAAGTGTTGCTGATACTGTTTCTCTAGAACAGCCAGTTGGTGAAGACGGTGCTCAACTTGGAGATTTTATTCAAGATGAAGATGCAAGTGACCCTTCGTTGATTGTTCAAGATCTTGATGTTGCTGAAAGTTTACGAGATAGCATTAGCAGATTACCTGAGAGAGAGGGAAGAATTCTTGCTCTGAGATATGGTTTTTATGATGGCGTTCCAAGAACCCTTGAAGAAATTGGTGAAGAATTTGATTTAACAAGAGAAAGAATCAGACAATTGGAAAAACTCGCTCTTTGTAGATTAAGACATCCGTCATTTGGAATTAGAGAACAAGATTTAGTTTAATTTTTTTATAAGAAATTCGCTTAACTCTATTCATCGTTGTTAAGCTAAATACATGTTCGAATACCTTGAATTAGCTATTGATTCTGCTGTTAATAGCGGTGCAAAATACTCTGATGCAAGAATTTTAATTTCAAAATCAAGAAATATAGCAGCTAAAAATGGTGAATTAGAAAACTACAATGAATCTGAAAAAATAGGTATTGGAATTAGGGCTTTAGTGGGTTCATCTTGGGGCTTTTACTCAACTTATGATCTGTCAAAACCTTCGTTAACTAATGCTGGTATAAAAGCTTTTCAAATTGCAAAAGCTTCATCTATGGTTTCTGGCGATGATCTACCCTTTGCAGATGTACCAGTAGTTGAAGATAGTTATACAACTCCTCATGACGAAAATCCTTTTTCGATTTCAAATACAGATCAAGTTGATTTACTCCTAAGGTCTACTGATGAAATGAAAAAACTAGGAAGCTCTAGAGCTTCAGGCAGATTAGATTTTTGGGATACTGAAAAATGGTTTGCGTCTAGCCAGGGCCATAGAATTTATCAAAATATTATTGAGTCTGGAGGAGGGATTTCATCGTTAGCAGTTGGTGATGGAGAAACTCAAATTCGATCATATCCACAATCTTTTGGTGAATATAGAACAGGCGGGTGGGAAGTAATAAAAAGTTTTGAATTTGAAAATCACACTGAAAGATTAGCTGAAGAATCTCAGAGATTATTAGTAGCTCCTCAATGTCCTGAAGGAACGATGGATTTAATTTTAGAAGGAAGTCAATTAGCATTGCAAATTCATGAATCTGTAGGACATGCAATAGAGCTAGATAGAATCTTAGGATGGGAAGCTGCATATGCTGGTACATCACATTTAGACTTAAAAAAACTAAACCAACATAAATATGGTTCAGAATTAATGAATATAGTTGCTGATGCAACATTGCCTGGGGCACTTGCAACTTTTAAATATGATGACGAAGGCACTCCTGCACAAAGAGTGGACATTGTAAAAGAAGGAATTTGGACTGGAGTTCTATCTGGTAGGGATAGTGCAGCTGTCGCAGGAGTTAAACCTGGGGGAATGGTACGAGCTGATGGGTTCGGCAGACTTCCTATGGTGAGAATGACTAATGTAGGATTGTTGCCAGGCACATCTTCATTAGATGAAATAATACAATCAACTGAAAATGGGGTTTATATGGAGACAAACAGGTCCTGGTCTATAGATGATCTAAGATTAAATTTTCAATTTGGATGTGAAGTTGGCTGGCTCGTTAAAAATGGAAAAATTATAGACATGGTAAAAAACCCAACTTACACAGGAATAACCCCTATTTTCTGGGGAAATATGGATATGTTGGCTAGTGAAGAAGAGTGGGTTTTTTGGGGAACTCCAAATTGCGGAAAAGGTCAGCCGAGCCAAATAGGACATACCGGCCATCCAGCTTCACCTGCAAGGTTTAAAGATACAAGAATTGGAGTAAGAGGATGAGAATTTGGGATGACTTACTTGACGAGGTTAAAGAAAATCTTCCAACTGCTATAGAGTGTGAACTAAAATTATTGCATTCAAAAAGTGCACTTACTAGATTTGCAAATTCCCAAATTCATCAAAATGTAGATGAAGAATCAGCAGAAATTTATTTAACAATTCACAAAGATTCTAAAACTACAACAATCTCAAATAATATTACCGCTATTAAGAATGTAGGAGAATTTGTTAACAAAGCCTTATTTTCTTTGGAGGACAGCCCTATAGACAAGGGCTGGTCAGGGCTGCCAGATAAATCTAATTCTTATAACGGATATAAAGACCTTGAAGAATCTACTCCGGACGATAGAGCAAAAGTTGTTAAAGAATTTATTGACGAGGGAAAAAGTATGAATGCAGCTGGATATTGTTCAACTTATATTAACAACTACTTTGTTTGGAACTCTAACGGACTGCATTCCTCTGACTCATCAAGTAGTGCATTTATAGATGGAATCTTTAGAACGGATACTTCTGCTGGATCTTCACATAGGGGAGATCAAACTCTGACTTCTCTTGAGGGTTCTACTGCTGGGGTTGAAGCAGCACAACTTGCTACTGACTCACAAAATCCAGTCGATATTGAACCTGGAAAATATGAAGTTGTTTTAGGACATGAAGCAGTAAGTACAATATTGGTCTTTTTAGAAGTTTATGGTTTTAATGCAAAAAGCAAAATTGATGGAATGAGCCCAATAATAATTGGAGAACAACAATTCGATGAAAAAATTAATTTGGTTGATACTCCTGAAGATCCAGATTCAATTGGTTTTAAAATAGATGCATCGGGCTCCAAAAAGCTAAATTTAGATGTTGTTAGTAATGGTGTTCCTCAATCTTATTTTCATACGAGAAGAACTGCTAACGAACTTGGAATGAAAAATACATTTCATGAACTTTTTGGTTGGGGCGAAAACTTTGGAGGAATTGGAACAAATGTAAAGCTACTGAGTGGAGATAAAAGTTCTGAAGATATGATATCCGATGTAAAAAAAGGAATTTACATTAATGAATTTTGGTATTGCAGAGTATTAGATCCAATAACGCAAGTAGTTACAGGTTTGAATAGAAATGGATCATTTTTAGTGGAAAATGGAAAAATAACTAAACCAGTTGGAAGGTTGCGCTTTACACAAAGCTTTATATCTGCATTAGCAAACGGAAATGTTAAATCAGTCGGAAATCATTCAAGGTACTCGGACTCAGAATTTGGTGAAGGAATACTTTCAGTTCCTCAACTTCATTTAAAAGAATTTAATTTTACTGGCGGTGTTTCTGGATAAACTAAGCTATTTTGATGGTCAAAAACCATTAATTATTCCTCACAGAGGTGGTTCAAATATAGTTCCTGAAAATACACTTCATGGTCTCCAAATGGTTATATCTGAAGGCTTTACCCATTTTGAAACTGACTTGAGAATGTCCAAGGATGGAGAAATATTTTTACATCATGATGATTCATTTAATAGGACCACTGACGTAGAAGGAAAAGTAAAAGATTTCAATTGGTCTGAAATAAAAACTATTAATGCTGGGTACGAATTTTACAATAGGAACAATTTACCAGGCAATACAACAAGCTTTGTAAGATTGGAGGATGCGTTATTGATGAGCCAAGTTTTAAAATTTAATCTCGATTTGAAAGAAACAGGTCTCGCAAAAAAAGTTGTAGAAATTGTCTTGTCATTAAATGCACAAAAAAGAGTTCTAGTTTCTTCATTTAGCCCATCAAGGCTTGATGAATTTTTACTCGAAAGTAAAGGTCAAATTGCTACATCAGGAACTTTTAGAGAAAACGCAATTGCTAGATTCCTGCCGATAAAAAAAAGAAATTTTAAGGTACAGGCTTTGCAAGCTCCATTCAAGTGGAGAGGTATGCAGATTTATTCAAAAAAATTAGTTGATTTTTGTAAATTAAACGATTTACAACTTCACGTCTGGACCTTGAATTCTTTGGATAATTTAAAAATATGTTTGGATTTAGGATGTGATGGAATTATTACTGATGAACCAATATTGTTTAGAAAATATTTAAATTCACAAACTTAATTTGTATTTTGTTCTATAAACATTTCGGCTTGACTAAAAATATGCTGTTTTCTTTCTGGATTCATTTTGTCAAGTGAACGTGTTAATAGTGCAAGTCGTGGATTGTTTTCATAAAAAGTTCTATTTTCTTCCGTAAATTTCCAATAAAGTCCATCTAAAACATCACACCAATCACCCTTTTTATAATTGGACATTTTCAAAATATAATTCGATCCACATGTGTATGGCTTTGTTGACATAAGACCACCATCGGCATATGTTGCCATTCCGAATACATTTGGTACCATCACCCAGTCTGAAGAGTCTATATACATTTCCATAAACCATTTATAAATTTCTTTAGGTGAGATTCCAGCAAGATTCATGATATTGCTAATTACCATCAACCTTGGTATGTGATGAATGTATCCGTCATTTAAAGTAGTTTTAATACAATCATCAAGAGGGTCTATACCAGTTGTTCCCTCGTACCAAGACTTCGTCAACTTCCTTTCATGATTCCAATAATTTTGCTTAATTTGAAAATCACCTTCTTCATGATAAATACCTCTTATAAATTCACGCCAGCCAATTATCTGCCTAATAAAACCTTCAAGTGAATTAATTGGAATATTATTATCTGATGCGAACTTCGTGGTTTTTTTAATAACAGTTTCAGGATCTAGTAAACCAGTATTTAACAATGCACTTATACAACTATGAAATAGGAAATTTTTTCCTTCCAACATCGCATCTTCATAAATACCAAAATTTGTAAATTTGTTTTTTAAAAAATCTTCTAGTTGTCTTTCAGCTCCTTTTCTGGTGACCGGAAACCAAATATTTTCTAAGTTTCCAGGGTGTTTATTAAAGTTTTTGTTAATCAAATTAACTATGTCGTTGTGATGTTCAGAAGATTTAAATTTCAAGTTTTTTGGAGGCTCTACTCCTTTAGGAATTTTTTTTCTATTCTCTTCATCAAATGACCACTTACCTCCAATTGGCTTCTGATCTTCATCAACCAATATATTTAAACTTTTTCTGGCCTTTTGATAAAAAGAAGACATTCTGTAAACTTTTTTACCTTTAGCCATGGGTACAAAATCTTCTCTTTTAAATAGAAACATTGGAGATTTAATAAATGTTATTTCAATCTCTTCTTTTTTTAAGTGTGCAACTAATTCAAATTCTAATTCTTTATCTTCTATTTCAAACATATGAACACTGTTTATTTTTTTTGATTTTAAGAATTTAGCCAAGAATATAGAATATTTATCGTTGTCATCTCTTCCATCTAATTTGAAGTAATTGACTTTTATTGAATTCTTTGTGAGTTCATCTCTATATTCTCTCATTGCTGTTAAAAATAAATATAACTTCGCTTTATGATGTTTGAAATAAGTACACAATCCATGGTCCTCGGCCATGAAAACTTCATTACAATTATTTTTATTTAGTATTTTTGGATTAAAGAGCTGATTGCCAAGTATTATAAAAAATTTGCTTTCCATGTTAATCGAACATAGTTTACCATTGTAATGTAGAAGTAATAAATCTATAGCCATGGGGGAAATATGAATGAAGATATTTTAAATATTGGATTTATTCCAGAAGTTATTTGTGAACAACTACCTGGGGATTTCGAAGATATAGAATTGCTTGCAGAAGAGTTACCAAAAGTTTTGGCCAACGAACAAATAACAGACAGGATATCAAAGCTTGAAATAGAAAAAGATATTTCAAAACTATCTTTAAGCGAACTTGAGAGAGCAATGCTTCTTTATTCATATATTGGCCATGCTTACATGTGGGGAAAAAGTAAAGTCGAAAACGTAATACCTATTCAAATCTCAAAAACATGGTATGAGATTTCAAAAAAACTAGATAGACCTCCAATACTTTCTTATGCTTCATACGCTTTAAATAACTGGAAAATAGCAGACCCAGACAAGTCTTTTGATGTTGAAAATATATCTATCATGCAAAATTTTCTAGGCGGAGTAGATGAGGACTGGTTTATCATGATTCACGTTGCCATTGAATATGAAGCGAAAGAAATATTATCAAATTTGAAATCCTATTTTCTTGAAAAAAATTTAGATCAATCATATTTACAAAAAGCTTTAGATAGTATCAAAAAAATAAATTCAATTATGAATAGGATGCCAGAAAAATGTGACCCATTTATTTATTACAATCGAGTAAGGCCCTACATATTTGGCTGGAAAAATAATCCTGCAACACCTGATGGTGTAATTTACGAAGGTGTTGATGCATATAATGGAGAACCACAGCTTTTCAGGGGAGAAACAGGTGCCCAAAGTTCAATTGTTCCTGCATTAGATGCTCTTCTTGGAGTTACTCACTCCAATGATCCTTTAAGAGAGTATCTTGATGAGATGAGACTTTATATGCCAAAAGAACATAGGGAGCTATTAAACCGCTTAGATGAATGGTCAAAAAATGAAAGAACAAAATTAAATATAAATAAAGAATCAGTTGAGTTAATCAACGAATTGATAAAAGAGGTACACACTTTTAGGAACAAGCACCTTGAGTATGCGAGAGTTTATATTTATGAACAGTCATTAACAAACAATTCGAACTCTAACATTGTTGGTACAGGAGGAACTCCATTCATGAAGTATTTAGATAAACATTTACAGGAGACAGTTCCAGCAAATGATTAAAAAGCTTGGAATTCCAAAAGAAGTAAAACAGGATGAAGGAAGAATTGCATTAATACCTGAGCACATTACCCAATTTACTGGTTTGGCAGATATTTTTGTTGAAACACAAGCAGGATTAGGGTCTGGATTCACTGATAAAGATTATGAGGATGCCGGAGCAAAAATAATACATTCTGCGGAAGAGCTTTATGAAATTTCTGAAATTATATGTAAAGTTAAGGAGCCTCAACCTCAAGAACTGGAATTGTTGAATTCATCCCATATATTGTTTGCATACCTCCATTTGTCATCAAATATATCATTAACAAAGGCATTGCTTGATAAAAAATTAACCGGTATTGCAACTGAAATGATAATGGATGGTAAAGAGTACCCCTTGTTAATTCCAATGTCGAGGATTGCCGGTAACCTAGCAATTCAGAAAGGTATGCAATTTTTAGAATATTCATCTAAAGGTAAAGGAGTGCTTCTATCTGCAATTTCAGGGGAGAAAAATTCAAAAGTCACAATAATAGGTTGTGGTGAAGTTGGCAGAGCTTCAATACACCAATCTATTCAAATTGGAGCTTCGGTAACTGCTATTGATGTAAATGAAAGCATTTTGGAAGATTTAAAAAATAAATACGGCGAAAATATTTCGACAATAATTAGTGGTACTGATGAAGCTGTAAATGCAATCAGATCAGCTGACTTAGTAATCGGTGCTGTTTTACTGCCAGGCAGGAAGCCTCCGGTAGTTATAACAGAAGAAGATATTAACGAAATGGAGCAAGGAACCGTCATTGTTGATGTTGCTATTGATCAAGGTGGTTGTGTTGAAGGTGTCAAACCTAATACTCACAGTGACCCTTTTGAAATAAGAAACGGTGTAATAGTTTCTGCAATTGCAAACTTACCAGGAGCAGTTCCTAGAACCTCTTCTATTGAGCTATCTACAAATTTACAAAAATATGTTGATAATCTTTTAGTTGAAAACTGGTTCGATAAATATAAAAATAATGAAAGTCTAAGACCATCACTGCAAATACACAATGGACTTTTGTTATCAGAAGAGGTCGCAGATAGCTTAAGTTTGACTTTGTCTAAGCTAGTTTAGGCATCCATTTTTTTCTAGATTTACTAAAACTATCTATTTGATCTGTGTACCCCAGTGTTATATCAATTTTGTCTAAACCTTCAAGGATTCGTTTTTGAGAAAAATCATCTAAATCAAACGAAAATGCTATTTCCTCACATTGAACTGTTTTATTTTCAATAGAAATTTCGATGTTAGTACTTGGAGTAGCATCAATTTTCGCAAAAAGTGCATCTACATTTTCTTGACTTGTTTCTATAGGTACAAGACCGATATTGATTGAATTTAATCTGAAAATATCAGCAAATTTAGTTGAAATTATCGCATCAAATCCCCAATCTTGTAAGCCCCAAGGAGCATGCTCCCTAGAAGAACCAGTCCCAAAATTATCTCCAGCAACTAAAACTTTTGACCCTTCATATGCTTTATTATTCAAGGGAAATTCAGGCTCTTTCTTCCAATCATAAAACAAGAACTCACCATAACCTGAGCGCTCAACACGCTTAAGAAATTGTTTTGGCATTATTTGATCAGTGTCAACATTAGACATATTAAGTGGGAGCATTGTTGAGTAAATAGTGCTTAATTTCTTCATTTACAGGTTCCTAATATCAACAAATTTTCCATATAAAGCTGCAGCAGCTGCCATTTTTGGACTCACTAAGTGGGTTCGCCCTCCAGCACCTTGTCTACCTTCATAGTTTCTATTAGATGTAGATGCACATCTTTCACCGGGACTTAAAATGTCTGGATTCATTCCTAAACACATTGAGCAACCTGCTTCTCTCCAGTCAAAACCAGCGTCAATAAAGATTTTGTCTAACCCTTCTTCTTCGGCTTGTTTTTTAACAAGTGTTGACCCAGGAACTATCATTGCGCCAATTGTTTCCGAAACTTTTTTACCTTTTACTACATCTGCAGCTTCTCTTAAATCTTCGATTCTTCCATTGGTACAGCTACCAATAAAAACTCTATCCAATTGGATTTCATTAATTTTTTCTCCAGGCTTTAAATCCATATATTCTAAAGCTCTTGATGCCGCTTCTTTTTCAGATTCTTCATTAAAATCATCTGGATGAGGAATGGTATCGTTAACAAAAATTACCTGTGAAGGATTTGTTCCCCATGATATAGATGGTTCAAGTTCATCAGCGTTTATTGTTACAACTTTATCAAACTCAGCATCTTCGTCAGAGTATAAATTTCCCCATTCAGCAATTGCATCATCCCAGTCAGAACCCTTAGGAGCATAATTTTTCTCTTTTAGATAATTGAAAGTTACCTCATCTGGAGCAATCATTCCTGCTCTAGCTCCTCCTTCAATTGACATATTGCAGATAGTCATTCTGTTTTCCATACTCATATTTTGAATAACATCACCTACATATTCAATAACATGACCGGCTCCACCACCAGTTCCAATTTTTCTGATTATTCCTAGAATTATATCTTTTGGTCCTACACCTTCAGATACATCTCCAATTACTTCAACTTTCATTGTTTTGGGTTTTTCCATTGCCAATGTTTGTGTAGCTAAAACATGTTCTACTTCTGAAGTTCCTATGCCAAAAGCTAGTGCACCGAATGCTCCATGAGTTGCTGTATGGCTATCACCACAAACAATTGTCATTCCTGGTTGGGTTATTCCTTGTTCTGGCCCAATAACATGTACGATTCCTTGACGTGGATCATTAATACCAAATAATGTAACTCCAAATTCCTCACAATTATTTTCCAAAGCTTCAATCTGGATTTTAGATAAAGGGTCTTTTATTCCCAGTAGTCTATTTGAAGTTGGGACACCATGGTCTACTGTTGCAAGGGTCATTTCAGGATGCTTAACTTTTCTACCAGCTAGCCTTAAACTATCAAACGCCTGAGGTGATGTTACTTCATGTACAAGATGTAAATCTATAAATACTAAATTTGTACTCTCATCTATGGACGCAACTAAGTGTCTATCCCAGATTTTTTCAAATAATGTTTTTCCCATTTCAGATATAAATTATATATTTTTTTCTCTATTTAATCTATAGTGATATTTTTTGTTTTATCGATTAATTTTTGGGATAAAAGTTTCGGTGCAGTCAAGAAGAGAATAAACATGAATATTCCACAAATTAGAAAAGGAAATCTTATTGCAAATTCTCTGGAAAAAGAATTTTCCGTTATTTTTACTATAAAACCTCCAAATAAGGCACCTAAGGGGGTTAATCCAAGGGCTAGCAATCTATAAACACTGTTTACTCTACCCATTAATTTATCTGGAATCAGTGCTTGTCTTATTGATACCGCTTGAACATTCCAAAGAACACTTCCAAAGCTTGTAACTCCAAAAGCAGCAGCTACAACAAAAGGATTAGAAGTAATGAAAGGAACAAAGCCTCCTATTCCAAACAAAGCGATTGAAATGAGTAACGTTTTAGATTCCCCTATCCTTTTGTTAATTTTTTCAGCAACAAGACTTCCTACTAAACCTCCAACAGCTCCACCATATGCCAAAAAAGCAAATTGAACAGAATCTAACCCCAATATCTCCTGACCAAATAAAATCATTATTGGAAACTGCATTGAACCAAAAAAGTTTGCAATTCCAGTATAAATTGCAAGACGACGAAGAAGAATTTGATGACTTAACCAGCTAACCCCTTCCTTAATCAGATTAATTGTTGTTTGGTTGCTAGCACTCTTTTCGGCTCTTTCAAAGTCACCTTTTATTGCAGTAATAAAAAAAACAGACAAAAGCAAGAGAAATGTACCAAGGATAAATGGGGTAACTAAACTGAGGCCAATTAAAAACCCAGCTATTGGTGCTCCTAGAAAATTATTTGCAACCAACTCAAAACCGAACAGTCTCCCATTTGATTTAGGTAACTCATCTTTTGAAACAACTTGAGGTAAAAAAGATTGAGCAGCATTATCTCTTGTAACCTCTAGCATTCCAAATATAAATGCACCAATATAGAAAACCGTTATTAATAAGAATTTTCTGTTGAACTCGGGCTCAACAATCGGTACAGTTTTTGGAATGGAATCTAAGTTAAAATATATAAGCAATATAAATGACAAAGTAAGTAGTACTTGAAGAATTCTTGTAAAAATTAAGATATTTTTTCTATTGAACTTATCTGCAATTACACCTGCAAACAAAACAAATATCAATTGTGGAAGTGTTGCTAAAAGTACCGTTAAAGAAATTAATAACGGGTCTCGAGTTATTAGTGAAAAAAGCCAAGGGTATGCAAAACCAGCTATTCCATCAGCTAAATTACTAAATGCTGAAGCAGTCAGGAGGAAATTAAAGTTTTTATTTGGTTCTTTTTTCATATTTCGATTTTCTTATCATTTAATCTATGCTCATTTAGAATAAAGCATCATGGAAACAATTATTGAAAAGTTTTTAGAAATAGCAATTATATTAGTAGCCGCTAAGTTCGGTGCAGAATTAATGAGAAGAATTAACCAACCTGCAGTAATAGGCGAGCTAGTTATCGGAATCATCATTGGTTATTACGGATTAGGACTTCTTCCACATTTTGAATCTGGAGATGTTGTGTCTACTTTAGCTGAAATTGGCGTGGTTCTTTTGCTGTTTGAAGTAGGACTAGAAACTAATTTAGACGAGTTTATTGAATTAGGCTCAACTTCTCTTCTCGTAGCACTAATTGGTGTTGTAGCACCATTTGCTTTGGGCTTTGGCTCAATTTATGCGCTCAATTTAGGAGGAGAAGATCAGTTCGGAATAGCTTTATTCGTAGGTGCAGCAATGACAGCAACTTCAGTAGGCATTACCGCCAGAGTTTTTGGAGACTTAGGTGCTTTAAAATCAAGAGAAGCAAAAACAATTATAGGCGCAGCAGTTGTAGATGATATTTTAGGTTTATTAATTCTTACTGTTGTTGCAGGGGTTTTAGGAAGTTCAGGTGATTTCTCAATAGTTGATCTTGGAGTAATCAGTGCAAAGGCAGTCGGTTTTTTAGTTGCAGTAGTAATTGTTGGAAGAAAACTTTCAAAACCAATATTTAACTTCTTTGTAAAAATTCCATCACCAGGAACATTTGTGACAGGAAGCTTTATTTTTGCAATGCTTCTCGGTGCTGCAGCGCACTTTGTTGGACTTCATCCTATTGTAGGAGCTTTTGCAGGGGGTGTAGTTGCTGGAGAATCAGGCATGACTCATAGAATTAGAGATGAGATGAAGCCTTTAAACTTTTTACTCGTTCCAATATTTTTTGTTTATATTGGTTCGGAAGTGAACATTCAAACTTTAGCTTCTCTTGATGTATTTTTATACGGAATGTTGGTAAGTCTTTTAGCGTTTGTTGGTAAATATGTATCAGCTCTAGGAGCTATGGGCAAAGGATTAAATACTTCTTTAATTGGAATTGGAATGTCTCCAAGAGGAGAGGTTGGGCTGATATTTGTTGCTGTAGCTACAACCACATTATCAGACATAATTACAGGTGATATTATCTCAATAATTATCTGGATGGTCATAGTAACAACAGTTATTGCGCCTATATTACTTAATAGAATATTACAAAAAGTGCCTTTATCTGAGAGAGATGATGATGAAAGGTTTGAAACTCCAGTAGTAGAGTAATTTTTTACTACAAAATAATTTAACTTTATTATTATTAATTTGTTCAAAAAAGGGGAAAATTAAATGTTATTAAACTACCAAGGTTCAATCATTGCAGCCTTGCTCGGACTTGGTCTTGCAGCATATTTTGCTAATAGAATACTTTCAATAGAGGTAACAGACAGTAAAGTTCAAAGCCTATCCGATGCGATAAGAAAAGGCTCAATGGCATTTCTTAAAAGACAATATTCCTGGGTAAGTATTTTTGTTGTAATTCTTGCAGTTTTAATTTCAACCTTAACTGATTGGGGCTATCCATACGGAGCTGTAGCATTTGTAGGAGGCGCTCTATTTTCATCACTAGCAGGATTTATCGGAATGAGAATTGCAACAGCTGCCAACGGCAGAACTACTGAAGCTGCAAGAGACGGAGGTACACTTAAAGCTTTACCTGTTGCGTTCAGGGGAGGAGCAGTAATGGGATTTTCAGTTGCTGGATTAGGTCTTCTTGGTGTCGCATTGGGTTACTGGGTATTTATTGACATAATGGATTTAGAAAATGGTTATGATATTTTAGCTGCAATCGGCTTAGGCGGATCTTCTATTGCTCTTTTTGCTAGAGTTGGTGGCGGTATCTATACAAAAGCAGCAGATGTTGGTGCTGATTTGGTTGGAAAAGTAGAAGCAGGAATACCCGAAGATGATCCTAGAAACCCAGCAACAATTGCAGATAACGTTGGAGACAATGTTGGTGATGTTGCAGGAATGGGTGCAGATCTTTTTGAAAGCTACGTTGGATCTCTAGTAGCGCCATTAGCTTATGCAGCTATTGTATTTGCTGGAACTGATGTTTTGCCTTCGCTACTATTTTTCCCACTAGCAGTAGGAACCATAGGTATGTTGGCATCTATCGTTTCTTCTTTTCTTGTAGTACCTAAGGAAGGCAAATTAGCTCAAGCACTTCACAGAGGAACCTACTCAGCTGCAGGAATAACTGCTATTGGTGTGTATTTTCTATCAGATACGATGTTTGCTGACTTTTCAGAAAACCCAATAGGATTATTTATATCAGTTATCATCGGTTTGCTCGTTGGTATTACTGTTGGTCAAATATCAGAATGGTTTACCTCTGACCACTATTCAATTGTAAAAAATATTGCAGATCAAGCTAAAACTGGACCAGCGACAGTAGTTTTATCTGGAATTTCTGAAGGAATGCGATCTGCTGCATTCTCTGTAATAGTAGTTGTTATTGGTGTTGGTGGAGCTTACACATCTGGAGCATGGGCTTTAGGAGAGTCTGGTGGAATTTATGGTGTTGCTGTTGCAGCAATTGGTGTTTTGGCAACACTCGGAATAACTGTTGCAGTCGATGCTTATGGTCCTATTGCAGATAACGCAGGCGGTATTGCAGAAATGGCTCATCTTGATCCTGAAGTAAGAATAGCTACAGATGAACTTGATTCACTAGGAAACACAACAGCTGCCATTGCAAAAGGATTTGCAATTGGTTCTGCTGCTGTAACAGCATTAGCTTTATTCTCTGCATTTGTGCAAAGCGCAGGCCTGACTGAACTAGATATTACGCAAGTAGAAGTTACAGCAGGATTGTTTTTAGGTGGAATGTTTCCTTTCTTGTTTGCTGCGATGACAATTAATGCAGTAGGGAGAGCTGCATTTAAAATGATTGAAGAAGTCAGGCGTCAATTTAGAGAAATTCCTGGATTGCGTGAAGGAAAAGAAGGCGTAACTCCTGAATATGAAGAATGTGTTGATATTGCAACTTCAGCAGCTTTAAAAGAGATGCTTCTTCCAGGCGGTCTTGCAATTGTTTCGCCTTTAATTATTGGTTTCTGGAACAAAGAAGCTCTTGGCGGCTTTTTAGCTGGTGCTTTAGTAACAGGGTTCTTACTTGCAATATTTATGGCTAACTCAGGTGGTGCATGGGACAATGCAAAAAAATATATTGAAGCTGGTGGCGGCGCTGGTAAAGGATCTGAAGAACATAAAGCTGCAGTAATTGGAGATACTATAGGGGATCCATTTAAAGACACATCTGGTCCGGCAATGAATATTGTTATCAAAGTTATGACTATAGTAAGTCTGATATTTGCTTCTGCGTTTTAAAATTTAATTGAAAACAGTTCATTTTGTTCGCCATGGAGAAACAGAGCAAAATAAAGATGGAATTTGGCAGGGTCATACAAATACAAAATTAAGTAAAATTGGAAAAGCTCAAGCCAAGCTTTTGTCAGATAGGTTAAATTTAAAAAATCAAACTGTTTTCACTTCAGATCTGGCTAGAGCAAAAGAAACTGCTTATTTCTTATCAGATTCGCCAACGGTAAGAGAAAATTTAAGAGAAATAAATGTTGGAGACTTCACAGGAAAGTCTGTAAAAGAAACATATTCAGATAATTTAGACATATTTGATGCTTTACAAGATGACACGTATGTTTTTCCAAATGGAGAATCTGTTCAGGAGTTTAAACAAAGAGTCCAACAAGAGGTTGATTATATTTTTGAAAATATTGATGAAGACTCTGAATGCATAGTAGTTACACATGGTTTCTTTATTGGTACAGCTATAGGGTTAGTTCTAGGGTTTAATCAGTATCCATATCCAATTGGCAATATTCAAAATACATCCGTTTCTACAGTTATAAAAAGAGACTCTGTAATGCAAGTTAATAAATTCAACGATGCTATTCACCTACCTAATTCATATATTGATTATCCAACTAAAGATAAAAGTAGAATTTTAACATTTATTAGACACGGTCAGACCGATTCTAATACTCAAGGCGTATGGCAGGGTCATGTTGACAATCCATTAAATACATATGGCGTTGAAACTGCAAAAGAATTGAAAGGTAAATTTTCAAATTATGATTTATATTTATCTTCTTCATTTAAAAGAGCTTTTGAAACTATCTCATTAATAGTGGATGACAAAGATATAACCGCAACTGAACTTTTAGCTGAAATGGACTTAGGCCAGTGGGAAGGTTTAAGCACATCAGAAATAATGGAAAATTATAGAGAAAATTTCATTCAGTCCTTGTTCATTAACTTTAGAGTTAAGTACGGAATAGATGGAGAGTCAATGAATGAAGCCGGCATTAGAGTAAGAGATTTACTAAACGATTATGATAAAGCCAAAATATTAGTTGCCAGTCATGGCGGAACTATTAAAGCTGCGATTACAACTTTTTTAAACTGTCCAGAACCAAAAGCTGCTTCATCATTTACGATTCCCAATAATTTAGGAGTATCTTGTTTGGAGGTCAAGGACAACAAATATTCTTTATGGTCGTATAATGTAGGAAAAATAGGATATGAAAACATTAGTTATAACGAATGATTATTTTCCAAAAAAAGGTGGAATTTCTACTTACATAAAATCTTTTGAAGACCATCTTGAATTTAAAAAAATAATATATGCCCCAAATTGGGCAGAAGGACCTAATGTTGTTAACTCTAAATCAAAGTTTATCTTTGGTAGTAGAACTCATTTAAGAGAAATTAATCAGATAATTAACCAACACAACGTCGAAATAATTTTACACGCATCAAGCAATCCACAGTTCTATTTGGTTGATAAATTAAAAAGTTTTGGATTAAAGCAGTATATGATCATTCATGGAGCGGAATTCAATGTGATTGATTCAATTCCAATTGTCAAAAAAATATTTAGAAGATCACTTGAATCCTTAGAAAAAATATTTACTGTTAGCTACTTTACAGGTAGAAAATTACAAGAAATTACTTCAACTGAGATCGTACTTATAGGTGCAGGTGTTGAAAAAAATGAATATCAAAAAGAATTTAATGAAAATGAAAAATTAATTGTAGGAGTAAGTAGTAGATTTGTATCCAGAAAAAAAATCGATTGGGTTATAGATTCTTTAAATGATTTACAAATGGATGGATATGATGTTACATTAAACATTTTCGGTTATGGAAAACTAGAGAAGTATCTAAAAAAATTGTCCGATATTTCATCTCAAGAAGTAAATTTTTACTCAGATGATGATGAAAATGCATTGGATAGTTTTTACAAAGACTTAGATATATTTGTCATGCCTGCAAATTCCAGATTTTTTGGAAGAGAATATGAAGGTCTCGGGCTAGTTTATTTAGAAGCTGCAAGCTATGGATTACCAGTTCTTGTTGGAAGTTCTGGTGGGGCTTTCGAAACTATTATTCCTGGAAAAACTGGTTTTATTGTTGGTTCAAGAAACGAAATATATGATGCTATTAAATATTTTTACGAAAATAAGGACATGATTAAAGAATTTGGAAGTAATTCAAAGCTATTTGTCGAAGAAAATTTTTCATGGAAAAGTGTTGTTGAAAAATTTATCTCTCATTCCTCTTCTTGATTAGATTCAATATCTCCAAACAATTCAAGAACTTCTGAAGGCGTAACAGTCAGAGCTTTTCTTGGATTTTCTAGAGGCTTGTTTTTTTTGTCTATTAATATTTTATTGATCAGATTGTCTTTTGTGGCATCCTCTGGCTTCATTCTAAATCTTCCTCTATAGAAGACAATTTCAAGAGATTTGGCCAAACCTACCAAGTGTTCTTTAGGTAATTTTTTAATATACTTCTCATCTAATAAATAATGATTATTTATCATTTCAATTATTTTATTTTTTGTAGCACTTTTTGGAATTTTAAGAATTTCACCACCCAAAAAATTTGAAATAGCTTTACTTTTCTCTTCATCAAGCAAACTTCTCAACTCATCTTTTGATAAACTCTGAAGCATATCATTTTCAAAGACAGTCCTATTTCTTTGTTTCATTGCATATCCGCCATACGGCCCCACAGCTGATGAGTATGTCCATTCATCAATCTCGACAATTTTCCTTGGGTTTTTAGCAGATAGAGAGAATCTTTCTATACACTGTTCTTCTGTTAAAGTATCAGGATCTTCACCTTCAAATATTGGTCCAATAAGATTTTTAGAATTACAATTTTCAAGATTTTTAAAGCCACACTTTTCCTGTTTCCCTCTCTTTTGTTTTCCATCAAGCTGAAGATAAAAACCTCCATTAGGTCCTAGCTTTATCAATATGGAAGCAGAACATTCACTACACTTGGAAACCATACGCTCTTTTTTTAGATTTTCTTCTTGGTGTTCTTCAAGTTCTTTTATGTATTCAACCTCTATTTCTTCAAGTGCAATTTCTGGTGGTAGGCCAACCTTAAAATCATCATCTCTTAATAAATAAGGATAGGGAATTTTATTTTGGATTCTTCCCGTTTTAACCACGTATCTTGATTCAAAGGGAAGCTTTACAGTAGTAAGTATAAGAGGGTCTTGCACGCCATAATTATCAACATGATTATTAATTGTATTAAACGATTTTTCTAAAAATTTAATTTTTGAACTCTCGGGATCATCGCTTTCCAAAATTTTATCAAGATCATCTTCCATAGATTTTGAGAACTCATAATCAATGTATTGATTGAAATAAGGTTTCATAAAATTATTGATTAAAGCTATAGCTAAAATTCTTGGTTTTAGACTAGATTCAGAGTTTATAAACACAGAAGTTATGCTTTCAATAATTGACACATATGTTGATGGCCTACCTATACCTAATTCCTCCAATTTATTGATAAGTGAAGTTGACGAATACCTATTTGGAGGATTTGTATATTTCTCTTCGCTCTCTGATTCAATAATTTTTATTTCATCATTTTCTCTCAAGTCTGGAAGCTCTTGAGACTTCTCTGACAAATCTTTAATTAAATCCCTATATCCACCAAATGTCCAAGTTGTCCCTGAGATTCCCAAAATTAAAGGAGAGTAAGTATTTTCTTTCGCTTCTATTTCAATAGTTTTCGTAATTCCTTGAGCATCAGTCATCTGAGATGCGACTGTTGTGTTAAAAATTAAACTGTAAAGCTTGTATTCATCGCTGTCCTCTTTATGTGTTTTAAGTAATTCTTGAGGAGTAGTAAAGATTTCACCAGAAGGCCTAATTGCCTCATGAGCTGCTTGCGCATTTTTGCTGTCACCATATAGATTTGGAGAATCAGGTAAGTGTTTTTCAGAAAAATTTTCCTTAATATAAGCTCTTGAGGCTTTAATTGCGACATCTGATAACCTAATTGAATCAGTTCTCATATATGTAATTAAACCTTCTTGGTAAAGCCGCTGGGCCACACTCATGGTTTTTCTTGGCTGAAAACCCAAATTACTTCTAGCGGAAGATTGTAAACTTGTTGTTTTAAATGGCTTTGGAGGCTTACCACTCCGAGAAGACTCTTTAATGGATGAGATTGATGCAGTTTGATTTTTTAATATACTAACTATTTCGTTAGCTTCATTTTCATCTAGGTATTTTTTATCCTTACTAGTCTTATTTCCTTTTTCATTAAAATCCGAAGATGAAGCCAACCTCTTTCCACTAACTCTTTTAAGATTTGCTGTAAATTTATAATCATTACTTTTACATAATGCCTTGATTTCAAAGTATTTTGATTTTACAAATTTTAGTCTTTCTTCTTCTCTCTCAACAATTAACCTGATAGCAGGACCCTGGACTCTTCCTGTAGAGATGAATGCTCCTCCAAGATCCCTAACTTTTGGTGAAATTTCATATCCAATCATTCGATCAAGAGTTCTCCTAGCCTCATAAGATTTGAATTTGCCAATATCAATAGTTTCAGGATTATTGATTGCGTTTGTTACTGCTGATTCTGTAATTTCATTGAACTTGATTCTCTTAGGTTCACTTTTGAGTTCAAGTGATTCCATCAAATGATATGCGATAGCTTCACCTTCTCTATCATCATCAGTCGCTAAATATACATCCGATGCTTCATCTGCTAAGTCTTTTAGTTCTTTAACAATTGCTTTTCTGTCTTCAGGTATTACATATATATTCTCAAAATTCTTAGGCTTAACAGCACCCCACAAGATTTCCTTATTGGAATAGCTAGCAGGTATAGCTTTAGCATTACGTGGAAGATCCCTTATGTGGCCAACACTTGATTTAACGATATATTCAGAACCTAGAATCTTAGAAATAGTTTTTACTTTTGTTGGCGACTCGACAATAACTAAAGGTTTTGACATGCCCTTATTGATAACACTATTTTTGTCATATGTACAGGATTTAAGAAAAAAAGTATTCTAAACATAAACTAGGATGGGTATAAGGCAATGAAATCAATAAAAATATTTTCAAAATCTCAGTTCTCAATTCTATGGTGGTCGGGCACTTTGTCAAGCTTTGGAGACTGGGCAACATTATTTGCTTCTGTCGCATTAGCAAGTTATTTAGGATCTGAAGGAGGCAATTCTGAGCTTACCGCCGTTATTCCAATAGTTGCAAGGATAATCCCCGCGCTCATGTCATCTTTCGCAGGAATATTGGCTGATAGGTTTAATAAAAAAAATGTGATGATCATATGTGATCTATCAAGAATGGTTATAGTTCTGGGACTTTTTTTTACAACTACCTTAATTCAACTTTTTCTTATAAATTTTTTATCTGAAATTTTTTCCCTTATCAGACAACCTTCAAGAGAATCAGTAATTCCTGAAGTAGTTGACAATGAATATTTAGTTAAAGCAAATTCTCTGTTTACAGTAGGCACATATGCGTCACTTCCACTAGCTTCATTAGCTTTTGGTGTAATTTCTGATAATTCTTTAATTGAAGGAATTGTTTCTTATGGAAATGGTTGGAATGGGTCTGTAATATTTGTAATTGATTCGGTCACTTTTTTAATTTCATCATTTTTACTTTTGTATCTCAGAACAGATTCTCCAAATAAAAATATAGAAAAGCAATCGAATGTTCTTGGTGATCTTAAGGAAGGCTTTAATTATTTTCTTTCTGTTCAAGAACTCAGAACAGTAACAACATCGATATCGTTAAGTCTTGTTGGGGCAGGAGCTCTTTTTGTTTTAGGAAACACATACTTGACAGAGTCACTTAAGTTTACCCAAAGCTCTTTTGGTTTTATGATTGCTTCGTTTGGGTTTGGAATTATTTTTACTATGGTAATTTTAAGTTACTTTGTAACCTCGTTTAGCAGAATTCCATTTTTTATTGGTATAAGTATGTTAATAACTGGCCTCTCACTTTTATTTGCATTTAACTCATCAGAATTTTCAACAATCTTATTTTTTATTTTTATTTCAGGAATAGGATCAGGATCTGTTTACTTGTTAACTATAAGCTATCTTCAAAGCACAACAGATAAAAATTTAAGAGGAAGAGTATTTGGTAATTTTTATACAATCGGGAGACTCTCAATTCTACTTTCACTATTTATTTCTGGATTTGCTGCAAATTTTATAAATCAATATTTTGAGTTTGATGGAGTACTTTTTGTTTTAAGAATAAGCTCTGGGTTTATTTTGCTTTCTGGTTTAATTACTTTTGTTAAAGGGTATAGAACGATAATTAAAGATTTTGGATTTGAAAATTCCAATTTTAACAAGTTAAGATTAAACCTTGATACTGATGAAGATGAACCATTATGAATTGTGACTATGTAGCTTTTGAAGGGATTGATGGATCTGGAAAGTCAAGCATTATTGAACAGCTTTCAAAAATTTTAGATGAGAACAAAATAGAAAATAAGATAGTCAGAGAACCAGGCGGAACTAAAGTCGGTGAAGGTATTAGGGAGTTATTATTAAGCCATGACTACAAAGTTGACCCTCTCACAGAAGCCTTATTATTTTGTGCTCAAAGATCTCAATTAGTAAACGAGCTTATAAAACCATCAATTCAAAAGGAAATAAAAATTTTGTCAGATAGAAGTGCGTATTCCTCTGTTGCTTACCAAGGTGTTGGAAGAGAATTAGGCTATGAAAAAATATATCAGTTAAACGATATTGCTATTGGAGGTTTCTGGCCAGAAAAAGTTGTTTTACTTGATATTGATCCATTAGTTTCCTTAGACCGTCAAAAAGTTGCAGACAGAATTGGTAGTGACAAAATAGAGTTTTTTCAAAATATAAGAGAAGGATATTTGAGGCTTTCAGAAGAATTTTCGGAAAGCTTCTTTGTGTTAGACGCTGAAAAAAATTTAGAAGAAAATTTGATGAAGATATGTAATTGGTTAGGAATTGACAAAGCTTAATAAATCACTTGAAAAAGAACTAGATGGCGTATTTCATGCCTATCTTCTGTTTTCAAACTCATCAAGAGAACTTATCAAACAAGCAAAAAAATTTGCAGGCCTTATTGCGTTTAACGATGAATCTATAGAAACCCATCCAGATATAAAAATAGTTGAATCTGACAATCTTCGTACATTAGGTGTTGAAGATATTAGGACAGTTATAACACAAGATAATCTTTCTCCAATTGAGGGAAGATATAAGGTCGTCATATTTCCACCACTAAAATCTTTGACTGAGGAAGCATCAAATGCACTATTAAAGACTATAGAAGAGCCATCAAAAACAAGTGTATTTTTGATACTGTCTACTGGGAATTTTTGGTCTCACAGTAGAGATGATTCAAACAATATGATTCTCTCAACTATAAAAAGTAGATGTAGAACTATTTTTGTTGATACTGATAAAGATATAAAGTTTAATTATTCAGATGAAGACTTTATTGATTTTTTAGATTTTGAAATAGTTGATGGAAAGCAGTCTTTTAAAAAAATTTTAGATATTTTAACTATCCAAAAAAAAGAGTTAAGTAATTTGATCCACTCATTTGCTCTAGTAAACGAATGTAAGGAAGTCATTAATAATCTTGATCATGTATCTTTAACTCTTAATTCACTTATTGTTAGTTGTCTTGAGTATTTAACTAACTCAATAATCATTCAACAGAACATATCAAGAGAGATGTACGAATTTGCAGTCAAAGTTGAAATAGCTATGGCAGACATAAGTTCTGGCATGAGGCCACAAGTAGTATTAAGCAACTTGTCACTAGAGGTTTAATAATATGAACAAATTGACCCTTTTAGGTACAGGTTGTCCAAGTCCAAGTCATTTAAGATATGGACCAAGTAGTTTAGTGTCCTATGAAGGAACAAATTATTTAATTGATGCTGGTTCGGGAGTCACTCAAAGGCTTAGTGAAGCAGGAATAAAGCCAGGAGAAATAAACTATTTTTTTATTACCCATTTACACTCAGATCATATTGTTGACTTATATCAATTATTCATATCTGGGTGGCACACTGGGCGAGAAACTAAATTTAAAGTATTTGGCCCGAAAGGTCTAAAAAGTCATTTTGATAAAATCTTTGAAGCTTATAAAGAAGAATTAGATTTACGAAAAGAATGGGAGAAAAGACCTAACGTAGAGGGATTAGCATATGAAATAACCGAAATTAATAATGAATTAAAAATCGAGCTTGATAACGCAACCATAGAAAGTGTAAAAGTTGACCATCATCCTGTTGATCCTGCATTTGGGTATAAATTTATTCTTGGACCAAAAAATATAATTTTTTCTGGAGATACTCGATACTGTGAGGTTCTAGAAAAATCTTCAAAAGATGCTGATATTTTAGTACATGAAGTGTTCGTGGGTTTGGATTATGATCCAGTACGAATGTCATTGGACACGATTGAAAATATAAGTGATTATCATACAACCCCAGAAGAAATTGGGATATTAGCCAGTAATGCAAGTGTTAAAAAATTAATCTTAAACCATTTTGTGCCTCCTGTTTTTGATGAAGATGTCTTAGTAGATAGAATTTCTAAGCATTTTGATGGAGAAATTGTAGTTGGTAAAGATTTGATGCAGTTTGATATCTAATAGAAATATGCTTTTTTCTTTTTAAACTTAAATTTTAAATTGTAAAATATTTATATGACTGTTCCAGTAATTCCAAGCCTTCCTATCATTGGTAATTCTTTAGCTTTTCAACGTAATGCACTTAAATTTACTTCTGAAATGCAAGAAAAATATGGAGATGTATTTCAAATTTCGTTGTTAAATGAAAAGTTTATTGCACTTTTAACCCCAGAGGCTACAAAAGATATTTTTTTAGACAAAGACGATCTATTTTCTTCCAAGGAAGGTTGGGCTGTATCACTAGGACCAACTTTTGAAAACGGGTTAATGCTAAGAGATTTTGATGATCACAAATATCATAGAACTTTACTGCAAGATTCTTTTCGACACGATGCAATTCATGGATATTTAGAAATCATTCAACCAATTATTAATCAGTGGGTAGAAAACTTAAAGAAAGCTGGGAGCTTTAATTTGTATCAATCTGTTAAACAGCTCATGTTTGATATTTCTCTAAGCCTTTTTTTTCTTGATGTAAAACAAGACGAATCTGAAAAGTTAAACAAACTTTTTATGGATTCAATTGCTTCTGCAACTTCTGCAATAAGGTGGCCACTGCCATTTACCAAAATGAAAAAAGGACTCAAAGCACGTGAGTTTTTGCTTGATTATTTTGAATCAAAAGCAGGACTTATTAAAGATGACAGCAAAAAGACTTTATTTGCTGAATTAGTTAATACAAATAAAGGGGATGCGGGATTAACAAATTTTGAGATAGCTGAACACATGATTTTTTTACTGTTGGCAGCTCATGACACTACAACCATCACTCTTACAAATTCAATTTATAGTTTGTCTCAAAATGTAGATTTCAGGAATGACTTAATTAAAGAAGCAAATGAAGTTAATCATTCTGACATCTCCTCATTGAAGAATGGATTAGTAGGGGAATCAATATTTAAAGAAGCTATGAGATATTATCCACCTGTGCCATTTTCAATCAGATATGTTGTAAGGGATACCGAAATTCATAGCTACCCACTAAAAGCAGGCACTTATGTGACGATAAGTCCATTACTTTTACATCACGATGATAGGTACTGGGACAATCCAGATGTTTTTGATCCATATAGATTCATTGATCCAAACTATCATAACAAAGCTTATTTTCCATTTGCTGGAGGGGCTCATACATGTTTAGGTAAGTTCTTTGCTAGCTATATTTACAAAAATGTAATCTACAAATTTGTCCAAAATATCGACAATTTTGAAATAGATGAATCGCTTGAGATTAGGCCAACTCCGATACCACATCCAGTTAAGGATGTGCTCGTTTTAGCTTAAGATTCAATAAAATGCCAAAGATGTAAGCACGCAATAGTTTTATAAGGGCTCCATTTTTTTGCATATTTATCATATTTCTCAAAATCTCTAGTTTTTTTGACCATTTTAAGTTCCTCCATCGCGACTCTAATAGCAGCATCTCCGCTTGAAAAAATATTTTTGTTTCTAACACAAAACATCTCAAACATCTCAATACTCCACTTACCGATCCCAAAAATTTTAATTAGATTGTCGTATCGTTCTTCAACGGACAGTCTAAGGAGATTTTTAGAATTTGGATTTTGACTAAAGAACAACACTAACGATTTAATAGACTTAGCCTTGTTTTTACTTAGTCCGAGGCTTTTTATTTGACTAACAGTAAGATTTTTGAAACTTAAAATTTTAAAACTTTCTACATTGAGTTGCTTCAACATTTTTTCTTTAATGCTTGTGGCAGCTTTTGCAGAAATGAACTGTGAAATAACTATATTTACTAACTCATTAAACGGATCTACTTTTTTGATTGAAAATTTTAAATGACCGTTATTTTCAATAACTTTGGCTAATTTTGGATCACTTTCTATCAAACTTTCCTCAGCTTTTGAAAAATTTTTATTCATTAAATATTTAACTTATTTAGATTTTTTAAATTGTAAAATAAAAAAATACTTACAGCAATTCCTACAAAAGACAAACCTTTAAATCCGATTAGCAAGTAGCTTAAGCCTAAAGATGTATGAGCTACAAAACTTCCTAAAAAAACAAAAGAGTCGCTTTTTATGTTTAGAGGAGTTCTGTACTTGGTTGAAAATTTTGAAATAGCTGCACTAATTGCAACATAATTAAAATTCCATCCAAGTCCTAATAGGTATAAACCTATTTTTAACGCAGTAGGTCCAGAGTTGATTAAAGTAATTAAGCAACTTATAAATAAAATTACAGTTCCTACATATGTAAATTTCTTGTATCCATATTTATCTACATAATTTCCAAGAATGGGTGAAAATAGAAACATCCCTAAAGTGTGATAACTAATAATAATTCCAACCAGCTGAACGGTTTCACCTATATCTTGTATATGCAATGGTGTAGCAGACATTATTACAACCATTGTGAAGTGATTCAAAACTAAAAGTAGCGATAATAAGTTACCATTTTTTCTTTCAAAACTTTGATCACTTGATTCACTTTCTAAATCACTTGGGCTCCTTAAAATACTTTTTTTTGAAGTAAATGTGAACAGAGAGGCCGCTGCGAATAGCATTCCAACCAACGCAATTACATAACCAACGATTAGGTCAGAGTTAAATATATTTTCAAAAAAATTTGAATAGCTTCCAACCATACGTGGTCCAAATACAGAACCAAAAACTGAAAACCAAACTGCTAGAGACAATGCAGTAGCTTTAAATTTCGCACCAGCAACAAATGAAGCTGCGTACCTTGTTTGAAGTGTTGCCGATTGACCAATTCCTAAAATGAAAGCTCCAAGCAACAGAAGCAAAAATGAGTCAAGTATAAGACTGTAAAACATAATTGCTCCCCCAAAGGCACCTATTAAAAAGGTAAATGCTAAAGCATTAAGTTGAGAATTAGATTTTGATATTAAATATATCATTCTAGTTCCTATGACTGCACCTCCTACCCCAACTGCATTTGGAAAGCCGACAAAAAGTGGATTACTAGAAACTTCTCTTGCAGCAAGCACAGTGACAGTAATTGAAGCTATAAAGCCTATTGATGAAAAAGCTACTGACAAAAGAAGACTTGATATTTTTTTTATCTCACTGAACATATAAGAAGGTTAGCTAATTTAGTAACTTAAACTTTTACATATAATCTTTGGAAAAAATAAATAATTTAGAGCTATAAACCTCGCGAAAAATAGATTAGTAAATTTCTTGCATAAGAATAAAAACTAACGTATATTTATAGAACACTATCGGAAAAGAAATCGAAAGATAGAAAAGAAGATAGAACAGAAAATCCCGAAGGGTCGTAAGATCAATCGGGATTTTTGCTTTCCAGTGTTTGTTATCATAAAGTAAAATCAGAATATGGAGCTCTATATTGTTGATGGAACATATGAATTATTCAGATCGCATTTTGGTTACCCTAGTAGAATTTCTCCGAATGGAATTGAAGTTGGAGCGTTAAAGGGATATATAACTCATCTCAACTCTTTAAAAAAAGAATATAAATATTTGTGCGTAGCTTTTGACTCTACTGTTGAGTCATTTCGAAATGAGCTTTACCAGGGTTATAAATCTAGCAATGATATTGCTCCTGATATCCTTAATCAATTTCCTCTAGCAGAGGAAGTAACAAAATTACTTGGAATAACCCTTCTGTCTATGAAGAAATATGAAGCTGATGATGGAATTGCATCGGTATGCGAACAATTTAGCGGCAAAAATATAAAAATCATAATTGGATCATTAGATAAAGATTTAATGCAATGTGTAAAAGGAGATGAGGTTGTAATGTATTCGACTAGGTATAAAACTTTTACAAACGATAAAGGGGTAAAAGAAAAATTTGGTATCTTGCCAAATCAGATACCGGATTTTCTTGCTCTTACAGGAGATAGTTCTGATGGAATTCCAGGAATGAAGGGAATAGGTCAAAAGACTGCGACTTTGCTTCTTCAAAAATATGAAAATATTGACTTAATTTTAAATGATGTAGACAATTGGAAAAAGACAGTTAGAGGCGGCGAAAGGCATGCAGAAACTATATCTAACAATTTTGAACTTTTAAAACTATTTAAAGAATTAACAACACTAAAAAAATCTGTAAATGTTCCAAAAGATATTAAAGACTACAAAGTAAAAGACATAAATCAAACTAAGTTGATTAAATTTTCTGAAAAATACAGATTAAATATTTAGCAATCGGTAAATAAAAATCATTAAATTCTTCTTATTTCTAATTTCTTTTAGTAGTCTCATATTGTGAAAAAGTTTTTTTTAATTTTGGGTTTTTTAATTCTGTTTTCTCCTGTAAGCATTGTAATTGCAGACGACCATACTGAAGGAGAAGTACCTACTCCCGCTATCGTGGTTGAAGAACCACCAGAGCAAATTGAAGATGTAGCATGGACCTACCGATTTTTAATTCCAACAACTGTTGCTATAGCAACATTGGTAATTCTTGGAAACGTTATTCAATATTTCAGACAAGTAACTCGAAAAAGATATAAGGTTATAGAGAAATAACAATACTTTTTCTTTATGACAGATATTAAAAATAAGATACTCAAATTAGTTAATAAGAATAATAAATATGTTTTAGCACTCAGCGGAGGTGTTGATAGTGCAGTATTAGCTTCAATTTTTAACGAACTAAATTTGTCTTATAGAACAATTTTTGTAAATCATAATCAGAAAGACTCAAGTTTATTACAAAAATCTGCCGAAAAAATTGCAAAACATCTTGAAACAAGACATGAAAACATCATTTCAGATTTAGAAGAAAACGCCTCCGAAACAAAAATGAGAGAAAAAAGGTACGGTTTATTATTTGATAATCTTAGAGAAGAAGAAATATTAGTAACAGGTCATCACAAAGATGATAAAGTTGAAACTTTTCTGATTAACCTATTTAGAGGCACCAGGCTAAAAGGGCTTACATCAATTAAAGCTGAAAATGAAAATTTATTAAGACCACTAATAAATACAAAGAAGTCTGAGATCCAAGATTATGCAATAAAAAATAATATTGTATTTACTGAAGACACTACAAACCAAAATAATAAAATTTCTAGAAATTGGATTAGAAACCAATTAATACCAGAAGTAGATGAAAGATTTCCGGGAGAGATAAATAAAAAAATTTCAAATCTAATTTTGGAAATAGAGGTACTGCTTGAAAATAAAGTAGAAGTAAGAAAATTTATTAAGTTTGCAAAAGGATATTTTGAAGTGCCGCTTTTACTTATTCAGGAAAATGATTCAAGATCAAATTACTTAATTTCTTTAATCTCTTCATCTATTGGACAAAGTGGTCTCCAAGGAGATGATTTGAAAAAAATATATTCATCGATTACTAGCAGAAGCCATGTAAGTTATCACAAAAACTGGGTGGTTTCTAATCAATCTGGTTTAGTTGTATTTATTGAAAAAGAAATGTGGAAATTGAATTCTGATGAAGACATGACTTTTGGTTATTTTAATTTTCAACATACTACAAAATGTAATTATTCAAACAACTGGAAACTTGGAGTACCACAAAATTTAGTGGAAAATTTCAATATATCTTCAATCTCTAGTGGTGACAAGATTTCAATTAATGGTTCATCACAGAAAGTATCTGAGGTATTGAGGTCTTTTGGAGTTAAAGAACCTCTCAGAGAAGTTTGGCCTATTGCAAAAATTGATAATGAAGTCATATGGATTCCAGGGGTTAGAAAAAGTGATTTAGCAAAAGATTTTGATTCAGAAAACAACAAACATATAATTACAACTTCAATAGAAAAGAGCAATTTTGAAAGTATCTAAAGTCCTTATTGAACAAGTTGAAATTGAACAAAAAGTTAAAGAGCTAGCTGAAAGAATCAACAAAGATTACTCGGGAGGAGAACTAGTAATAGTTGGTATCCTAAAAGGTGCATTTATTGTTATCAGCGACTTAGCAAAGCAGCTCAATGTAGATGTAACATTCGAATTTATGAGCATCCAATCTTATGAAGGAACAAAATCTACTGGTCAAATAAAAATTGATAAGGATCTTGATATAGATATAACTGGAAAAAATATATTGATTGTCGAAGATATTTTTGATACAGGTTTGACTATATCTCACTTAAAAAATTTGCTTGAATCTAGAAACCCAAAAAGCATTGAAATATTGTGTATGTTTATTAAAAAAGATATTGCAATTGAACCAGTAGACATAAAATATTCAGGATTTGAGATAGGACCAGAATTCGTTGTGGGATATGGTCTCGATTATGAAGGAAAATATAGAGAGCTCCCTTTCCTTGGTGTTTTGTCATAAATCTCACTATTGCTTTTAAACTCAACAGTATTAAATTAAGAAGATGGAAAATAAAAAAGGAAACAAAAACAACAACAGGTCTTTTCTTCTTTATGTTGGACTTGGTCTTTTAATATTTTTTGGAGTACAGCAATATAATTCAACTGTAAACTCACCAGAAAGTAAATCTTTTACAATATTTAAAAACGACATACAGTCTGGAAATGTATCTGAAGCAACCATAAAAGAACAGTCAAATCTTGTCGAATTTAAATTAAATAATGATGACACAATTTATCAAACAGAATATCCAGAAGGCTTTGAAGGAGAAGTCTTTCAACTCCTTGTAGACCAAGATATTATTTTGAACACAGACACAGAACCTGCAGGATTTCAGGACTACTTTTTTGCATTTTTACCTTGGCTATTTCTAGCTGCTTTTATGTTTTATATGTTTTCTCAAGTCAGATCAAACGGAAATCAAATAATGCAATTTGGAAAATCAAAGGCTAAAGAACTAGATGAAGAATCCCCAAAAGTAACTTTTAAAGATGTCGCTGGTGTAGAAGAAGCTAAAGAAGAACTCGAAGAGATTAAAGAATTCCTTAAGTCTCCAGAAAAATTTAATAAGTTAGGAGCAAAGATTCCAAAAGGAGTTCTACTTGTTGGACCACCGGGAACCGGAAAAACCCTTTTAGCAAAAGCAGTAGCAGGAGAGGCAGGAGTTCCATTCTTTAGTATTTCAGGATCAGATTTTGTTGAAATGTTTGTCGGAGTTGGAGCCAGTAGAGTTAGAGATCTATTTAAAAAAGCTAAAGAAGCATCTCCAGCAATAATTTTTATCGATGAAATTGACGCAGTTGGAAGAATGAGGGGAGCTGGTTTAGGTGGAGGTCACGACGAGCGGGAGCAAACATTAAACCAACTTTTAGTTGAGATGGATGGGTTTGAAGCAAATCAGGGAGTAATCCTTATGGCTGCGACTAATAGACCAGATGTTTTAGACCCAGCACTTCTTAGGCCTGGTAGATTTGATAGACAAGTCATTGTTGGAAGGCCAGATTTATCTGGAAGGACACAAATACTTAAAGTTCATGCAAAAGATAAGCCATTAGCAAAAAATGTTAATTTTGAAACATTAGCAAAACAAACACCTGGTTTTACCGGCGCCGATTTAGCAAATTTATTAAATGAAGCAGCTTTATTAGCAGCAAGAAAAAATAAGAAAACGATTGGTATTTCAGATATTGAAAATTCCATAGATAGAGTAATGGCCGGTCCAGAAAAGAAAAGCCAAGTAATGACCGAAGAAGAAAAATTAATTATCGCTTATCATGAAACAGGCCATGCCTTAGTTGGATGGGCCCTTCCCAATGCTGATCCTATCCACAAAGTTACCATTATTCCCCGTGGTCGAGCTTTAGGCTATACTCAAGCACTCCCTGATAGTGAAAAATATCTTTCATCCAAAGCTGAGCTTAAAGACAGGCTTGCAATGCTGATGGGAGGTCGAGTGGCAGAAGAATTAATTTTTGCTGATCCTACTACAGGTGCCTCAAATGACATAGAAAAAGCTACAGACATTGCTAGAAGAATGGTTATGGAATTTGGAATGAGCGAAAAGCTAGGGCCAATGCTTTACGGTAAAGGATCTAATGAAGTATTTCTAGGAAGAGATTACGGAAGACAACAAGATTATTCCGATGAAATAGCTTCTTCTATTGACGACGAAGTAAGAAATTTATTAAACGATGCACATGTAATTGCTGGAAAGATTCTAAAGAAATTTAAGAAACAAATGGATGCTATGGTCAAACAGTTAATGGAAAAAGAGACATTAAACAAAGATGAAGTATCAGAAATTTTTAAAACAATTGCAAAAGTAAAAATAACCGGTTCTGGAAAAAGCTTAAGGCTTGCTTGATGAGTTCTGTAAATGAAACTAAGAGCAATATTGAGATTGCTCTTTTCGAATTTTTAAAAACAAAGACTGACAAATCAGAAAAAGAAATACTGAAACTTTCCAAAAAGTTTCTTGAGCAAATAGAGTTAAAATTACACAAATCGCACTCACCATCTGAAATTTTAATTAATCTGGAAAATGTAGAACACAATCAACCTATTTACTTAAAAGGAATAAATTTTGTTAGCTTATGTGAGCATCACCTACTTCCTTTTACAGGCTTGGTCAATATAGCTGTTTATCCAAATAGCAAAATAGCTGGAGTTTCTAAATTTAGTGAACTTGTAAATATGCTTTCAAATAATTTAACTTTGCAGGAAACTCTAACAAAAAATATAGCAATTGAAATACAAAATGCACTAGATCCTGAAGGTGTGATGGTAAAAATAAGTGCAAATCACATGTGTTCAAGTTTGTTAAATATTGAAAATTCTCAAACTGAATTTGAAACAACTTACAGTACTGGAATCTACGAAATCGACCATACGCTTCGTAATGAAGCCTTATTAAATTTTTAGAAATTGTCCAATTGGAATCGTGCATTATCCTCAGATAATTCAAAAATATTAGGAATTATAAATTTATCTAATGACTCATTTACAGGTGATGGCGTATTTAATAAGGACGCTAAATTAAATAGGTTATTGCATTCTGCAAATCAAAAAAATATCAATTTTATTGATGTTGGTTGTGCTTCAACAAAACCAGGATTTGATAGTGTCACAACTGAAGAGGAGATTAAAAGGTTAAATTATTTTATAAATACAAATCAAAATAAATTTTCATTTTCAATTGATTCATTTAATCCAATTGTGACAAACCATGCAGTTGAAAATAATTTTGAAATAATCAACGATGTAAGTGGCTTCATGAAAGAAGAAATGATTCGAATAGCCGTTGATTCAAAATCAAAAATCATCTTAGTTCATAGACATCCTAAATCAGAATCTTTGCATCATAAAATGATTTATAAAGATGTCGTGAAGGAAGTAAAAGAACACTTAAATTCAAAAATAAAATCACTAATAGGTTTGGGAGTTAGGGAAGAACAAATTGCAGTTGATCCAGGCTTAGGGTTTGGTAAAAATTTATCTGATTCTGTTGATTTATTGATGAACATCAAAGAACTTAAAGATGGCTTTCCCTTGATTGTTGGGTATTCAAAAAAGAAATTTATTAAAAATATTCCAATGTCAAATTCTGATTTATTCAAACACTGTGTTGATTCTGGGGTTTCACTAGTAAGAATGCATCTAACAAATTCGTAATTAGTGTAAGCTATTATTGTATTTACAGAAAGGAAATATGGCTGGTTTAAAACCAAATGATTTTAACTGGATTATTGAAGGAAAACTAGCAGTTTCTGAATGTATTGGTGGTGGTGGATTAACACCTAGGAAAATTAGAAGAGAAGAAGAAATTCAATGGATTAAGAGTCAAGGAATAAATGCAATTTTTTCTTTGTTAGATTCAGATTTCAATTTAAAGAACTACCAAGAGGTAGGATTCAGGACTTACCACTATCCTCTTGCAGATGATGTCCCAAAGGAGTCGTTAAACATAATATTTGAGGCAATAAAAGAAGCACTAACAGACAAAGAAAGAAAACTTCTAATACACAGAGAGTACTTAGATGAAGAGGTGCCAGGTATACTTGCTGGATATTTAATTTATTCTGAACTTCTAGACGATCCAATTCTAGCTAGAACAATATTAGAAAAGATATTAGAGAAGCCACTATCTCCAAAGGCTATTGCCCTTATTCCAAATACTTAAAAAATGTCATATGACATAAATATTCTTGGGATCAAAACATCAGGGAAACACGGAATCTACGAAATTGAAAAGTCAAGTGATCAAAAATTCCTTATAGATGTAAAAATTACTATAGATAATTTTCAAGGTGATGAAATATATGACACAATTAACTATGAAAACGTAGTGGATGATGTAATTGGAATTGTCAAAACTGAAAGCTTTAACCTTATCGAGACATTATCAAAAAAAATCACCCAAGATATTTATGAAAAATATAATTCCAAAAGTAATGTAAAAATATTTGAAATCATCGTGACAGTTCATAAACCAGATACTATTTTGAAAGAAAAAACAAATGATTTATCAGTTACTTACAGTGAAAAATTTAAATAGTATTTATCTTTCTTTAGGATCAAATATCGGAGATAGGACAGACAACCTTACAAAAGCAATATTGGAACTTTCTAAAAAAATGAAAATTGTTAAAGCATCTTCTATTTATGAAACAGAACCATTACTTTTTGAAAACCAAAATAGTTTTTTAAATATGATTTTGGAAGTTGAATACAAAGGGTCTCCAGATCAATTGTTAGAAGGTATAAAGATAATAGAAAATGATATGGGGAGAGAATCTACATTTAGATATGGACCTAGGTTAATTGACATCGACATCATATTTTTTAACAATTACGAAGTCAATCAAGATAATTTGACTATTCCACATTATGACTGGAAAAATAGATTATTTGTTATAGAGCCTTTGTATGAAATTTTAGAGCTGGAGTTGAATAAGTCTGAATATAAAATTAATGGTCAAAAAGTTAAAAGAGTAGGTAGTATAAATCTATAAGTACGGGCACCATATTTAGGGCACGATATGACAAGAATAATAAATGAAATCGATAAAAAAATATTTCTTGAGGAGAAATGCTTTATTCCAACAATGGGGGCATTGCATAAAGGACATTTGTCATTAGTTAAACTTGGAAAGCAGTCTACAAATGACAAGACAATTGTTTCGATCTTTGTTAATAAAAGGCAATTTAATGATGAAAGTGATTACGATAACTATCCGATTGACCTTGATAAAGATATAGAACTCTTAAGAAAAGAGGAAGTTGATTATATATTCATACCAGATGAAAATTATATTTACCCAAAAGATTTTGCAGAACTAGATGGAATAAAATCTGGAGAAAAAGGAAGTTTGTTTGAAGGCGCTCACAGGCCAGGTCATTTTGACGGGGTATTAACTGTTGTTAACAGGTTGTTTGAATTAGTAAACCCAAAGTCAGCAGTTTTTGGAAAAAAAGACGCTCAACAACTTTACCTAGTTAAAAAATTTTTTGTTAATAAAAGCAATAATTTAAAAATAATAGAAGGAGAAATAATTAGAGATGAATATGGATTAGCTATGAGTAGTAGAAATCGTTTACTATCTAAAAGCGGCATTAATATTGCAAGGAATATTTTTCAAATTCTCAAGAATACAAAAGAACACTTCTTTCAAAATCAAGACATTCAACAAGCTGAAGCTATTGGAAAAGAATTATTCAATGAAAATGATATTGAGTATGATTATTTAAATTTTGTAGACCCAAAATATTTTGAAACACCAGATAAAAATCAGGAGAAATTATTGTTAATTACTGCTGCTTATGTAGAAGGAATTCGATTAATTGACAATATGGAGGTAATACAATGAGGAACATAATTGCTGTAGATATTGGCAATACAGAAACCACAGTAGGGATAGGAAGTAAGGATAACTGGGATTCATACAGGTTTACAACAAGAGATACAAATACACCAGATGAATTATTAGCTCTTTTTAATTCAACTTTTCAAATTAAAAGTGAAATTAAGAAAGATATTGAAGGCGCTATTATTTGCTCTGTTGTCCCACAGGCTACGAATAGCTTTAGTGAAGCTATTCGTAAATATTTAAATTTAGAACCAGTTATTGTTGGTCCTGGAATTAAGACTGGATTAAAAGTTAATATCGATAACCCAAAAGAACTTGGTCCTGATAGGATTGCTAATTCAGTAGCAGGGTATCTTATAACTGAAACTGATACTGTGGTAATTGATCTTGGTACAGCTACAACTTTTGATGTAGTCAGTAAAAATAAGGAATATCTTGGGGGATCTATAGCTCCTGGAATCAAAATAAGTCTTGATGCATTAACTTTGAAAACAGCATCACTAAAATCGGTCGAACTTGGTACTCCAAACAAAGTTATTGGAAAAAACACATACGAAGCTATACAAAGCGGATTAATTATGGGACATGCCTCAATGATTGATTCAATGGTTGAAAAGATAATATTAGAAATAGATATTGAACCAAAAATCATCTTAACTGGTGGATTAAGTAAAGTGGTACAACCGATTCTGAATGTTAATGTTGAATATATAGAAAACCTAACATTAGTTGGTCTTGAAGAAATATTTAAATTAAATAATTAAGATGTAGTTGTGAGTGACTTATCTAAATCAGAAAATGAAATTTACTCTTTAAGAAAAGAAAAAGAGCAAAAAATAAAAAACAGTAAGCTTGAGTCATTCCAAACTAGTTTTAAAAATTCTACTCCCATAGACTTCCTACACAGAGAACATAAAGATATAGAAGACGGTTTTAAGACAGATATAAATGTTTCTGTTAGGGGAAGAATTTTAAGTATTAGATCATTTGGAAAATTAACATTTATTGACCTTAAGGATGAAACCGGAAAAATCCAATTAGTTTATTCAGACAAAGACCTTTCAGAAGAGCTAATAGATTATCTTCAAAATCTTGATGTAGGAGATATTGTTGGAGTTTCTGGAATAATAATGAAAACAAAAAAAGGAGAACTATCAATATACATTAGTAATCTTTCACTGCTTACAAAATCATTTAGAAACTTTCCTGAGAAATGGCACGGACTTAAAGATAAAGAAACTAGATTTAGACAAAGATATTTAGATTTTGTAGTGAATGAAGATGCAAAGAATACAATTTCAACGAGATTTAATATTTTAAAGTTAATCAGAGAATTCATGACATCGGAGGGTTTTACTGAAGTTGAAACACCAACACTCCAGCCAAAAGCAGGTGGAGCAATAGCAAGACCCTTTTCTACTCATCACAATGCAATGAATATAGATATGTATTTACGAATTGCTCCTGAGCTTTATCTCAAGAGATTAATAATTGGAGGTTTTGAAAAAGTATTTGAACTTGGAAAAGTATTTCGAAATGAAGGAGTTGACCAAACACATTCACCAGAATTCACGATGATGGAAAGTTATGAAGCATATACAGATGTCAATGGAGTGATCGATATGGTTGAAAATATGTGTCAGTATGTACTCGAAAATTTAAAAGTAGATAAAAGAGTGGAATTCAATGAAAAAGTTGCTGATTTTAGTTTCCCTTGGGATAGAAAAAGTATGTTTGAATTGGTTAATGAAAAGTTTGAAATAAACGTATCGTATGATTCAAACCTTGATGAGGTTAAGGCATTGTTAGAGTCAAAATATCAAATTGAATCTGAATCAACCACAGTTGGAGAATTTGTGTTTGACATTTTTGAAAATTATATTGAGCATGATATTGTAGACCCAGTATTTGTTACTGATTATCCCAAAGAAGTATCTCCTTTTGCTAGAGAAAGTGATGAGAAAAGGGGGATCACTGAGAGATTCGAACTTTTTGCATTTGGTAGTGAACTAGCAAATGGATTTTCAGAATTGATTGATCCTGTTGATCAAGAAAACAGATTGAAAATCCAAGCAGAAAAAAAAGTTGCAGGTGATGAAGAAGCTCATGTTGAAGATAATGATTACATTGAAGCTTTAGAGTTTGGCCTTCCTCCTACAGGAGGATTGGGCTTTGGTGTCGACAGGTTTGTAATGATGATTACAAACAATGATTCAATAAGAGAGGTAATTGCTTTTCCTCATTTAAAACCAGAGAATTAATTCGTTCTATTAATTAAATAATTGTTTATATTCTCTAAAACTGGAAATAACGAATGGTTTTTTAATTCAAATATTGACTCAATGCTTTTACTGAAATAATCATTAATTATATCTTTAGAGTTACTAATTATTTCATCAGTTGTAAATTCATTAATTACCGAATTAATATCAACTTGCTCCTGTTGTATTGATTTTAAAATATCTTCATATTTTCCACGATTCATTTCTAATGCGATTAGGACTGGAAGGGTATATGTTCCTTCCAAAATATCATTTCCAGATGGTTTTCCGAGAGTTTTCTCATCTGAAGTTAAATCTAAAATATCGTCAGATATTTGAAATATAATTCCACAGTTCCAACCCCATTCACTTAGAGCATCAATAACTTCTTCTTCTGCATTACTTGCAATTGCGCCAAGTCTTGCACTTGTTCTTATTAAACTAGCTGTTTTGCCTTCGATAACTTTTAGGTAGTCTTCCACGCCATGATCTAAGTTAAATGAAAGATTTAGTTCTTTAGTTTGTCCTTCTACTAACTCTGCATAAGTTGAAGCTAGTAATTTCACTGACTGTAATCCTAAATTTTCGGCAGCTAACTCAGATGACCTTGCTAAGAGATAATCTCCAGCCAATATAGATAAATTAGAATTCCATTTTGAATTTGAGCTTTCGACACCTCTTCGTGTTGTAGCATTGTCCATTACATCATCATGATAAAGGCTTCCAATATGAATTAACTCAACTGCAACACCTGCATCTATAATTTTGTTTATATAATTTTTTTCATCTCCAAATTTTCCCGAAAGAAGTGAAATTATAGGCCTAAACCTTTTTCCACCTGCTTTTATCAAGTATTGCGAGATTGAAGAGAGGTATTCATCATTTGAACTAGAAATATCAATCAACCGTTCTTCTAATTTTTTCAAATTATCCCATAAATCGTCAAATGGAATGATTTTTTGTATTTCTTTACTTTCCATATCTAAAGAATACGTGAAATGTATAAATACTTGCAATTTTCATTTAAGTGTATAAACGGATAGTTATTAATATAAGATTATGTTTGAAAGATTTACAGACCGTGCCAGGAGAGTAGTCGTACTTGCTCAAGAAGAAGCAAGAAGATTAAATCACAATTATATTGGTACCGAGCACATACTTCTTGGCTTAATTCAAGAAGGAGAAGGACATGCTGCTAAGGCCCTTGATGAACTTAACATCAACATTGATAGTGTGAGGTCAGAAGTTGTTGAAATTATTGGCGAAGGCCAGCAATCTCCAAGTGGACATATTCCATTCACTCCTCGCGCAAAAAAAGTTCTAGAACTTTCATTAAGAGAAGCTTTACAATTAGGTCACAACTACATAGGTACTGAACACATTCTTTTAGGTCTTATTAGAGAAGGTGAAGGTGTAGCTGCGCAGGTACTTAAAAAGCTTGGAGCAGAACTTTCTCAAGTAAGACAAACTGTAATAAAATTAATTTCCTCATCAGGTGAAAGTAAAAAACAGCAGTCAGCATCAACTGGTGGTAGGGAGAGACCCGGATCAAGCACCGGTTCTGCAATCTTAGATCAATTTGGTAGAAACTTAACAAGAATGGCAAAAGAAGGAAAGCTCGATCCTGTTATTGGACGTACTACTGAAATAGAAAGAGTTATGCAGATTCTTTCACGTAGAACAAAAAATAATCCTGTTTTAATTGGTGAGCCAGGAGTTGGAAAAACTGCAATCGTTGAAGGTCTAGCACAAAAAATTGTCTCAGGTGATGTACCTGTAACTCTTGAAGGAAAACAAATTTATACCCTAGACCTATCTGCTTTAGTAGCTGGTTCTAGATATCGAGGAGATTTTGAGGAAAGACTTAAAAAAGTTTTAAAAGAAATAAAAACTAGAGGTGACATTGTACTTTTTATTGATGAAATTCATACTCTTGTTGGAGCTGGAGCAGCAGAAGGTGCAATTGACGCTGCATCAATACTAAAACCAATGTTAGCTAGGGGAGAACTACAAACAATTGGCGCAACAACACTTGAAGAATTCAGAAAACATTTTGAAAAAGATGCAGCTTTAGAAAGAAGATTTCAATCTGTTCAAGTTGATGAACCTAAGCTCTCTGATGCAATTGAAATTCTTGATGGACTAAAAGACAGATATGAAGTTCACCACGGTGTTAGATTTACAGACCAAGCTATAGCTTCAGCTGTAAATATGGCAGATAGGTATATTTCAGATAGATTTTTACCTGATAAAGCAATAGATTTAATTGATGAAGCTGGTAGCCGAATGAGAGTGTACAAAAAGCCTTTAGACCCAGAAAAACAAGAAGCAGCTGACAAACTTAAGAACTTAAGAGAACAAAAAATTGATGCTGTACAGTCACAACTATATGAAAAAGCTGCACAAATTAGAGATCAAGAAAAACTTCTTTTAGATGAGGTTTCTAGTAGCAACCCAAGCGAAGTATCAGAAATTGAGATGGTTATTGATGAAGAAGAAATAGCAGAAGTTTTAGCTCAGTGGACTGGTATTCCAGTACATAGACTAACACAAGAAGAAACAGCTAGATTGCTTGAAATGGAAAATGAACTTCATAAAAGAATTATTGGCCAGGAAGAAGCAATTTCAGCGGTTTCTAAAGCAATTAGAAGAACAAGATCAGGTCTAAAAGATCCAAAACGACCATCTGGCTCATTTATATTCTTAGGACCTTCTGGAGTTGGTAAAACAGAAACAGCAAAAGCCTTGGCAGAGTTCCTTTTTGGAGATGAAGATTCATTAATTCAAATTGACATGTCTGAATATATGGAAAAACATACTGTAAGTAGATTAATTGGTTCTCCACCAGGTTACGTAGGTTATGATGAAGGTGGACAACTTACAGAAGCAGTTCGAAGGAAACCATTCAGCATAGTTCTTCTTGATGAGGTTGAAAAGGCACATCCAGACGTATTTAATACTCTTCTTCAAATTTTAGAAGATGGACGTTTAACTGATGCTCAGGGAAGAACTGTTGATTTCAAAAATACAATTATCATTATGACTTCCAACCTAGGAACCAAAGATATTTCAAAGAATGTTGGCTTTAGCAGTCTGTCAGAGATTGATAATTACGAAAAAATGAAATCTAAAGTTGGAGAAGAGCTAAAAAGATATTTTAAGCCCGAATTCCTAAATAGAATAGACGAAACAATTGTGTTCCATGAACTTACATTAGATGAAGTAAAAGAGATTGTTGACCTTATGCTTGATAGAGTTCATGAACAATTAAAAAATTCTGACTTAGAAATTGTTCTTTCTGATGAAGCAAAAGAGTATTTGGCAACTCAAGGATATGATAAAGAATTTGGTGCCAGACCGCTCAGAAGGTCTATTCAACGTCTTTTAGAAGATCCGTTATCTGAAGAACTTTTGATGGGCAAATATAAGGCTGGATCAACTATAATTGTCTCTCTTGACAGTGAAAATCAGAAGCTTGACTTTGAGCCTGTTGAAGCACCAGATGAGCCTCCAGTTGATTTTGTTGATTCTGAATCTTAATTATTCAAATAAATAAGCTAACTTATTTGTCAAATTGAACCAAAAAACTTAGTCAAGAACAAGGCTTAACCAAAAATTTTTGTCTACTATGTATTTCGTATAGGTATTTTGTATACCTTCAACTAGTTGAACAAGGAGTAAAAAGTGACTCGAATGAAGTCAAAATGGCTAATACTTTTCATGGTATTTAGTTTATTTTTAGTTGCTTGTGGAGGCGGATCTGACGACGCGGTTGAAGATGTTGCAGTAGAGGAACCAGTTGAAACACTGGATGCTCCCGCTACAACAGCTGCACCTGCTGAGCCAGAAGAAGACCCTATGGGCATTTGCTTAGTGTTAGATATTGGTGGCCTTGGCGACCTCTCATTTAACGATCTAGCTTACGCTGGATATGAAAAAGCTGTCGCTGACTTTGGCATGAAAGGAACATTCTTAGAGCCAGAGGGTGGTGGAGAAAATAGAGGAGAGCTTCTAGAACTTTGTGCAGAAGCAGGAAATGATTTAATTATTGGTAATGGTTTCCTATTCGATGCATCAATGAATGAAGTTGCTCCAAATTATCCTGATTTGAATTTTGCAATTACTGATGGTGTTGCTGAACCTGGAAATGTAAGAGGCATGTTATTTAATCATGCTGAAGGTTCATTCTTAGCAGGTGTTGCAGCAGCTTTGAAAACAAAAACAAACAATGTTGGATTCTTAGGTGGAGTTGATTTTCCACTTATTCATGAATTTGAACAAGGATTTCTTGCTGGTGTTGCGGCAATCAACCCAGATATCGTAGTTCAAATTGGATACGCCAGCGTTGCTCCAGATTTTTCTGGATTTAATGACACAGTCAAAGGTAAAGAAATTGCGCTTGCACAATATGAAGCAGGTGCTGATATTATTTATCATGCTGCTGGTGGTACAGGAACAGGTATGTTCCAAGCTGCTAAAGAAGTATCTGAAAGTACTGGTTCTAAAGTATGGGGTATAGGTGTTGACTTTGATCAATATTATCAAGTTGGTAATGCACTACCTGAGCTTCAAGAATACATTCTTTCATCTATGGTAAAAGCAGTCGATGTTTCTATTTATAATGCTGCAAAGCAAACAATGGAAGGTACTTTTACTGGTGGAGCAAACGTAGATAATTTAGCAACTGGCGGAATTTATCTATCATATTCTGGTGGCTATATTGATGATATAAAAGATCAAATTGATAGCTATAAAGAAAAAATTATGAGTGGAGAGATTGTCCCTCCATCAGCTAGACCTTAGTAAAGGCTAGAAATTTTATATTCGTTCCGGGGGAAACCCTGGAACGGATATTTTTTATAAAACAATGAAATCAGCGATAAATATAAAAAATATTACTAAAACATATCCAGGTGTTTTAGCCAATTCCGATGTTTCTATTAACGTTTTTTCAGGACACATACATGCAATTGTTGGTGAAAATGGAGCCGGCAAATCTACTTTAATGAAAATGTTATATGGTATGGTAAAGCCAGACTCTGGAATCATAGAAATTTTTGAAAACAAAGCAAATATCTCCTCACCTAAAGAAGCAATAAATTTAGGAATTGGTATGGTTCATCAGCACTTTATGTTGGCAAAAAATCTTACAGTTTTAGAAAATATAATTTTGGGTATTGATAAACCATTTTTAAAAAATATTAAATTAGCTAAATACAGATCAGAAATTCAAAAAGTAATGAATCTGTATTCACTTAATATTGATCTTGATCAATATGTTGATGAACTAAGTGTTGGTGAAAAACAAAGAGTAGAAATAATTAAAGTTTTGTATAGAGGTGCAAAGATATTAATTTTAGATGAACCAACTGCTGTATTAGTACCTCAAGAAGTTGATGAATTATTTAAAAATTTAAAAGATCTAAAAGATAACGGTGTGACTGTATTGTTTATTTCACATAAATTGGATGAAGTTTTAGAGATTGCAGATGAGATATCTGTAATGAGGTCAGGACAAATGATCGATACTGTTTTGAATAATAATGTCAGCAAAATTCAATTAGCTGAAATGATGATAGGCAAGAGTCTTCCAGTACCTCCTCCAAGAGCTACATCTACTAGTGAAGAGATAATCTTAAAAGTTGAAAATTTAGAATCACAAGATGAGGATGGAAGAAATGTATTTACAGACATATCATTTGAAGTAAACAAATCAGAAATTTTAGGTATAGCGGGAGTAGAGGGTAACGGTCAAAAGGAAGTAGTTGAAGCAATTATTGGAATTCAAGCAATTGATTCAGGCAAAATAACTTTTATGAATCAAGACATTAAAAATAAAGGTACTCGAGAAAGATTAGAATCTGGAATTAGTTTCATACCAGAAGATAGACAATTACAAGCAATGATTATGGATATGAATTTAACAAATAATGTAATTATTGGAAGACAAAATATTGAGAAATATAAAAGCAGTCTTGGAACAATGAAAACAAAAAATGCAGTTAAAGAGTCCGAAAAAGTAATATCAGCATTTGAGGTTAAAACTCCAGGAACAAACACACTAGCAACTGCATTATCTGGCGGAAATCAACAAAAATTTGTCGTTGGAAGAGAATTAGAGGATGATCCAAGTTTACTAATTGCTTCTCAACCAACAAGAGGTATTGATATTGGTGCACAAGCTCTAATTTGGGAAAAATTGAAAAAAAGTAGAGATGAAGGCCTATCCGTTTTATTGATTTCAGCAGACTTAGAAGAACTGATAGGATTGTCAGATAGAATAATTGTTTTTTATCAGGGAAAGCTTGTTAAAGAATTAGATGCTAAAAATGTAACCCCAGAGGATCTTGGTGGATACATGACTGGATTAAAAACATGAAAATGAGATTTAGACTTGTAAGTTTATCTGCACCTATTATTGCATTGACAATATCATTTGGTCTAAGTTCTTTGATATTACTTATTATTGGCAAAGACCCTTACGAAACATTCAAAATTATGTTTGAATACGGAATTCGCGGAAAATCAATTGTTTCAATTATTAATAGGTCTATCCCACTTTATATTTCTGCTATTGCTGTTGCTGTGGGCTTCAAAATGGGATTATTCAATATTGGAGTTGAGGGGCAGTATTTAATGGGATCATTAATTGCTGCATATATTGGTGCTCAATTTTCTGTAATTACTCCTCTTCATATTTTATTTATTATTATTGTCGCAGTAACAACCTCATCTTTATGGGCCGCTATTGCAGGATACCTAAAAGTTGAAAAGGGAATTCATGAAGTTATTTCAACAATAATGTTGAACTACATAGGAACTGGATTAATTGCATATTCCTTAACTACAATTTTTGATGAACCAAATTCAAATTATGATTTACCCAGAACGAAAGAACTTCCTGAAAGTGGAAAAATGCCACCCTTAAATAATTTGTTTAACATTGAAGACCTTCAAGATCTTCATGGATTTTTGGTAGTGGCAGTTTTTGTGGGTATTTTTTATTATTGGTTGGTTTGGAAAACAACTTTAGGCTTTGACTTGAGAATTACAGGTTCGAATCCAATTGCAGCGAAGTTTAGCGGTATAAATCCAAACAAGCTGGTTGTAATCGCAATGATTACATCTGGTGGGTTCGCCGGACTTGTTGGATTAGGACCTCTTTTAGGATATTTTCATAGATATACAATTGATTTCCCAACAGGATTAGGATTTGCTGGGATTGGAGTTGCACTTTTAGGGAGGAATCATCCTTTTGGAATGGCAGTTGGTGCTTTGTTGTTTGCATTTTTACAGCGTTCAGCCCAGATTTTAGATTTAAATGATGTTCCAAAAGAAATTGAACAAATGATGCAAGCTTTTATCTTGTTAATCGTTGTTGTTTTCTATGAAGTAATAAGAAGATTTATTGTGAAGCAACAAATAAAAGATGCTTCAAAAAGAACGGATGAATAGTGAAAATACTTAAATCGTTATCAAAAAGATATATTATTTTTACCCCAATATTGTTGGTCATAGTTGTTGCTCAAGTTGAAACCTATTCTCAACTTACAACAAGTGGTACTTTTGGTGCGGCAATTAGATTGTCAATTCCAATTTTGTTGGCGGGCTTGGGCGGTTTGTATTCTGAAAAAACTGGGGTAGTCAACATTGGACTTGAAGGAATGATGATAATGGGTACCTGGTTCGGTGCTTGGGGTGGATTTACATTTGGTGCATGGCAAGGTGTATTTATTGGCATGTTAGGTGGGGCACTTTTTGGTCTAATACATGCAATTGCTACTGTCTCATTTCAAGTAGATCACATAGTTTCTGGTGTAGCTATAAATATACTAGCTGCTGGAGTTGCAAGATTTTTAAATGTTATTGCATATCAAGATGTTGCATTCGCATCTTCAACTGCTTCACCAAGGATACAGGGAGATATTGGAAAATTTACAATGCCATTTTTAGCAGGTGGAAAAATCGGTGAAAGAGAGACGTCAAATTTTATTGGTAGCATTGAAGATTTAGATATAATTTTAATTTCTGATTTTGCAGGTCTTCTTTTAGGATTTTTATCAAATATATCTTATTTAACACTATTTGCATTAGCTTTAGTTCCAGTCTCTATATTAATTTTATGGTATACACCACTTGGGTTGCAAATGAGAAGTGTTGGTGAATATCCAGCTGGAAGTGAGTCATTAGGGGTAAATGTTTATTTAATGAAATATATTGGCGTTACTATTTCAGGTGCTTTATCTGGTTTAGCTGGTTCATACCTTGTTGTTGCAGGAACTGGCACATATCTTGAAGGTCAAACTGGTGGTAGAGGATTTATTGGTTTAGCTTCTATGTTGTTTGGAAATTACAAACCATTTGGTATCTTGATGGGATCTGGGTTGTTTGGGTTTGCTGATGCCTTGCAATTAAGATCTCCACAAGCCGTTCATGGTTTATTAATAATTATTTCAATATTTTTGCTAGTTTTAACTTTCAAGTCTTTTTTTGAAAAAAAATATAAGGCAAGTTTTGCATCTTTTATTTTTAGTGCAGCATTTCTAATTTGGTTTTTGAATTCTACAAGTATTCCAAACCAGTTTGTTTATTTTACACCACACATAACTACTTTAATTGTTCTTTCTTTTGCTAATCAAAGGATAAAATTACCAGAAAAAATTGGTGTACCTTACAAAAAAGGAGAGCTTAATTAGCCTCTTCCGTAAAAAGTTATTTCTTGAATTGCACATTCATCAAATGCCTCATTTGTCCCCACATCTTCACCAGGGAATGCGCTAAGAATATCTATTTTGAGATATGATGTTGTTTGATTTATATCTATCCACTGAGAAGTATTATCATTTTCAAGTTCTTTGTTTAATAAAAACTCACTGTCAGTTGTAGTAATTGCAATATCTCTTGCTTTAAAATTTCGTTTAAAGGATTTTGAATCTTCAAGATTTTGAAAAACTATAAAGTCAATATAAATTTCTTGAGCAAAAGAAAACTCAACCCAACCATCTTTACATTGAAGAGTATTATCCTGCCAAGATGACGGATCTTGGTCGTAAAGATTTTCGCAAGAATAACCATCACCATCTCTATATGAGCTAGAGGCAGAACAACCAATAGGATATGCTTTTCTTAAAATGTCTTGAACAGTAGTTGTTGACGATGTAGTAGTAATTTGTTGAACAACCTCTACTTGTTCTATAATCTCTTCTGAAATATTTAAATTATAAAAATAACTAGCCAGTGCTATAACAGGAATCAAAAAAGTAAGGAAAAATACAGCTCTTATTCCCGGTACCTCTTTTCTGGAAGGCAAAGGGGTGGCACCATATGTAGATAGAGGTTTATTTAATAACTGTTCAGGAACTCTAGTTGTTCTTCGAATTTCATCTTCCTTAATAGAGTTCTCTTTTTCCAAATCTTGAAGACTTAACCCAAGCCATTCACCACAACTTGTACAGAACTCCATAGATTGATCCTCTAGAGCAGGACAGTTCGCAGCACCACTTTTACATTCAAATTTTTTCATATAAATAAACTAATTACTAATAATAAAATAATACAGTAACATTCAAATAAAAAAATAACTCATATATAAAAGAGGAAATATGCAAAACGGCAATGAACTAAATCAATTACTGCCTGGCCAACCATTGAGAGTTGGAGTGGATTTAATTGCTGATAAAAATTCTGGAGCATTGATAGTTATTGGTACTTCAAATAAGTTAGAAAAAATTTCTTCAGGAGGAATTAACTTAATTGATTGTAGTTTTTCTCCAGAAATGCTTAGTGAATTATCAAAAATGGACGGAGCAATTATTGTTAGCAATGATGTGACCAAAATATTAAAAGCTAATGTTCATTTAAATCCTTCTGATTCTCTATCTACATCCCAAACTGGTACAAGGCATAGAACAGCAGAAAGAACAGCTGAAGAAACTGATTTAACTGTTATAACTGTTTCAGAAGAGTCGTCGTTTGTTAAAGTTTTTAATAATGCAGGCACAACTGAACTAGAAGAGCCATCAGTCACACTGGGTCGAGTTAATGAATCATTACAGTCAGTTGATAGAATGAGAAGAAGATTTGATGATGCTGTAGCCGAACTGGGTGAATTAGAAATTGAAAACTCTCTCAGTAATCAAGAAGTGTTAGAAGTTATTCAAAGAGGCGAGTTGTTAACCAGATTAGCTAATCAAGTGAGAATAGAGGCTTTAAAACTTGGTGGCGAAGCTGGCTTAATTTTGATTCAGATTGATTCTTTTGAGTCTGGTGTTAAAAATACTTTTAATCTAGTTTTAAAAGATCATTTGCCATCTAAAAAATACAGAAATATTTCAAAAGCAGTAGAAGAAATTTCACAACTTTCCTATGAGGAATTAAACAATATCGACTTCCTTGGTTCAGTCTTAAGCAAACTTCCACTCGATGACTTGTCTATAGCAAAAGGCTATAGGGTTCTTGCAAGGTTGCCGAACCTACCAGAAAACTTACATGATTCTTTAGTCCAAAAATTTAAAACATTACCTAAACTACTTACTTCTTCTCCAGAAAATCTTTACAGTGTTGAAGGGATCGGTCGTGGTAGGGCTCAACAATTAAGGGATTATTTTGATACATTATTAAAAAATGTTGGTTTTTCCTATCTAAATGGCCATTAAATAGATTTTAATCTATAGTAATGTTGTAATCTATGGCAACTAAAACTAAAAAAACTCCAAAAGATAAATACAAACCAAATCAATTTGTCGTCCACCCTCATCACGGTGCGGCGAAAGTAATTAGAAAAGTTAATAAAAATGTAGAGGTGTTTGTTGAAGGTGAACCAAAGTCAAAGAGAATTCAGTATTTTGAAATCGAAGTTCTTACAGACGGTTTATTAGTTATGGTTCCTGTTGATAGTGTTGATGAAGTTATAAGACCTGTAATTTCAAAGAATGCAGTTTCAAAAAAAGTATTCCCAATTTTCAAGGAAAAACCTGAAGAAGCAGGAACGAATTGGAGCAGATGGTACAAAGTCCTAACTGAAAAAATGACATCTGGAGACGTGATACAGGTTGCTGAAGTTGTGCGAGACTTAACACATGCACAAATCAATAAAGGTATTTCTCCAGCATTAAAAAGAATGCTAGCCAAAGCAAGGATGACACTTGCAAGTGAAATTGCGTGCGCACTTAATGTTGATGAGGATACTGCAATAGATAAAATTAATCAGCAACTTCCAGAAGAAGATCCTGAAGACGGTTTATAATCAAATTAAACCAAGTTATCTGAGGTAATTATGTTGGTTGGCATAGGTTTTGATATACATAGACACTCTCAAGAGGACGATCTTTATTTAGGTGGTCTAAAAATAGACGGTCCTGGATTCGAAGCACATTCGGACGGCGATATTCTTTTACATACTTTGTGCGATGCTCTGCTCGGAGCTCTATCTAAAAAAGACTTAGGTCACTACTTTCCGTCTAACAGTGAGACGCCTAAAAAAATATCTAGTGTTGAAATGCTTGAAGAGGTTTTAAGGATTATTGATTACAAAAAATATATCGTAAACAACATTGATATTATTGTTATTTCACAAATAATAAATATTGCAAATATTAGAACTAAATTGATTGAAAATTTAGGTATTTTATTAAATATTGACGCATCAAAAATTAATATAAAGGGTAAAACAACCGACAATATTGGGACTATTGGAAGTAAAGAGGCTTCAGCATGCCAAACTATAATATCCTTATCACATGCTTAAGCTATACAACACATTTACTAAATCCTTGGAGACTATAGAAAGTACTGGTTCCGACATAAAGATATATCTTTGTGGCCCAACTGTTCAATCCTCTCCCCACATAGGACACGGTAGGTCTGCAGTAGTATTTGATTTTATGGTTCGATATATAAAATTTTCTGGTAACAGCGTTATTTTTGCTAGAAACATTACAGACATCGATGACAAAATTATTGAAAAATCAATTGAAGAAAATATTACTTATCAAGAGTTAGGCGAGAGAGTAACTAAAGAGTTTAAAGATTCTTATGATGCGTTAAATTGTCTTACTCCAGATTTTGAACCAAAGGCAACTGAAACTATTGATCAGATGGTTGAATTAATTGATGATTTAATTGAAAAAAATTATGGTTACATTACTAAGTCTGGTGTTTACTTTGATGTAAGCAAATACGATTCCTATCTTGAGCTTTCAGGGAGAAGTTTTGATGAAGTGTTAAGAGGAACCAGAGTAAATGTTGCAGAAGATAAGAAAAACCCAGAAGATTTTGCTTTATGGAAAATTTCAAAAGATGATGAGCCGAGCTGGGAATCCCCATGGGGCAAGGGTCGACCAGGCTGGCATATTGAATGCTCAGCAATGATTCATGACATTTTTCAAGGAGAAATCGATATTCATTGTGGTGGCAATGATTTGATTTTTCCACATCATGAAAATGAGAGAGCTCAATCCACCTCGGCATTTAATCATAAATTTGTAAAACACTGGGTACATAATGGAATGATAAATTTATCAGGTAAAAAAATGTCTAAATCTGAAGGAAACTCCAAATTTCTCCAAGAGTATATTAACAATTATGGCGGCAATGTATTGAGGTACTTTTTTCTAAGAGCTAACTATAGAAAACCTCAAGAATTTTCTGAAGCTCTTTTAGAAGAATCAAAAGCAACTTTCAACAACATAGAAGGTTTAATTTCTGGAGTTGAAGCTAATTTAAAAGATAGCAACCTTGAAACAATATTTATTGAATCAATGAATGATGATTTAAACACACCAAAATTTCTTGGTGAAATGTTTGAATATATCAATAAGAATAAAAATGGAAATCAAACTCGAATAACTGACATGAAATCAACAATCAAATATTTATTTGAGATTTTAGGATTTGTTTTCGAAGACAACAAGCAAACAATTGATGCCAAATTGCTAGAAGATATATTAACTGAACAAAACATAGAAATTGAAAATGATATTAATGTTTCAATTAATAAATTTGTTACAAAAAGAAATGATCATAGGAAGAATAAAGAATTTGAAATCGCTGATTACATGAGAGATCGATTAGAAGAAGTTGGAATTGTGATTGAAGACGGGAATGAAAGTGGATGGCGTTGGAAAAATAGTTGAAGGCGTAAATGCATTAGAGGCAGCATTAAATTCAAATAGAGTCAAAAAAGTTATTGTTTTAGATACCAAGCTCAATAAATCAAATAAGTTCAGTTTTTTAATTGAGGGTATTAAAAAACAAAATATAGAAATTGAAATTGTCAAAGATGATAAATTATGGGAATTCCACTCGAGGCACAATATAGTTGGAATTTGTGAGGAAAAAGATATATTTGATGAAAAAAATTTTGAAAATATAGTTTCTGAAAAAATATTAATACTAGACCATTTTCAAGACACAAATAATCTGGGAGCGGTTGCTAGAAGCGCAGCAGCATTTGATTTTCAAACAATATTTTTGCCAAAAAAAAGATCTGTACAAATTACTGAAAAGACATTTGCAATATCATCAGGAGGAATGGAATATGTCAATATTGTTATGTATAACTCAATATTCTCGGTAATTAAAAAGATAAAAAATCTTGGTTATTGGACAATTGGTTTAGATATGAATTCATCAAATCAAATAAAAGATTTAGATTTAAAAAATCAAAATATTGCATTAATTGTTGGATCAGAAGAGACCGGATTAAGCAAAGAAATTCAAAAAAAATTAGATCTAATTGTTCATATCTCAATGACAAATAATATGGAATCTTTAAATGCATCTGTTGCAACAGCTATAGCAATGCATGAAATATTTATAAAAAAATAGATTTATTCAATTATCTCTTTGCTATTATTTTAATGTTCGCCGGAGTAGCTCAGTGGCCAGAGCAGCCGACTTGTAATCGGCAGGTCAGGGGTTCGACTCCCCTCTCCGGCTCCAAGTGAATAATTATCTCAAAACATTCAGAAATATATTTTACTTTGTTTTAGCCATACAGGCTTCATTAGTTTTGTTTGGAATCTTACGTCCTTCAATCATTTATGACTACTTAGATAATTGGCCATTATCTTTACTGCCAATCTTAATTTTAATTTTTAACAAAATATATATAAGCAACTCTAAATTCGATAATTATATCTATGGTTTTTTAATTATTATTTATTCACTATTCCCAGCTGTGCTTTTGTCTAGCCAAGAAATATTAACTACAAATACTTATAATTCAAGTTTTCGTAGCAGCAATTTTGAAAAGGATATTGTTTACAGTCTAAATATAGACATAGATGGATCGGTTAATTTAAATTCTTTTGAAGGATCAGGTTATATTATTGACATCCAAAATAGACCAGGAAATATTGGATTTCCAGAAGCTGTAGAATCAAATATTGGAAATCCACGACCCATTCAATTTAGAGAAATAGAAACTGATAGGTTGCTGCAGGTAAAAGGCTGGGACTTGCAACTAGGAAATCAGACATTATGGAATTTATATGTATTGTCATTTGGATCATATATAAATCTGAATGATTTAAATCTTATAACGACTGAAATAATTGGTACAGGAGAGATAAATCTTGGAGATAAATTAAATTCAAAAGAAATTGTTATAAGTGGAAATTTTGATATCTATGTTGATTCAAATCTACCAATAGCTGTTATTGGTAAAGTAACAGTGCCGCCAAGTTGGATAAATGCTACAATAGGATATTTAAATCAAGCTGATGAAGTATATACATTAAAAATATTTGTTGAGGATGGTTCTGATGTTAAGTTTTATGATGAAAAAGAGGGTTCTTAATTGCTAGATCAGCTAGGTAATGGGCTTTTATTAGGGATAATTATTTCTGTAGCTTCTGTTGCATTGTCTTTACTGTATGGTGTAACAAGAATAGTTAATTTTGCACATGGTGAAATAATCGCTTTAGGGGCAATAATGGCTTCTTTTTTTTCCAATCTTCCGACATCAAGATATATTTTTTTTGAGAAAACTTCTCCGTTAGGATTAAGCTTTGAGCTCTCCCTTGCTTTATCGATTATTATTTGCGGAATTTTTGGCGCTCTGTTAGAGCTATTTGTATTCAGGCCTTTAAGAAAAAATGATTTTGGCAATATAGCCGTTCTTGTTATAACGATTGGTATTTCAATATTTCTGAGACATTTATATTTAATATTTGCTTCAAGTAAACCTCAGGATTATCCTTTAGATCTTCAAAGAAGACAGCAGTATTTTATTTTTGATCTAACTCCACGTGATTTCAAAATAATTGTTTATGGAATTTTAATAATGGTGATTTTTGGATTATTTATCTCATTTACACGTATTGGAAAACAAATGAGAGCAGTTAGGGACTCAACAGAACTTGCAAATATTTCAGGAATTAATTCTGACAGAGTAATTCTTTATACTTGGATTCTTTCGTCGATGTTAGCTGGAACTGCAGGAATCTTCCAAGGGATGATTAATGATGTTAGATGGAATATGGGTTTTTTAATTCTACTGTTGGTTTTTGCGGGAACTGTGCTTGGCGGTATAGGAACTTCTTTTGGTGCAATGGTTGGTGGATTCATAATTGGGATTGTTGTTCAGATCTCTGTGGCCTTGCCTTTTATGGAAGGTCATGCTGAAGCAAAAAATGCAATTGCACTTGCGTTAATGATATTTATCTTATTGATTAGACCCCAAGGAATATTTGGTAGAAAAGAAAGAATATCATGACTAATTTAAAAAGAAATTTAGTTGGCTTTTCTTTAATTGTATTTTCAATTGGATCTATATATTTTTTAAATAATGAAGGACCTACAAGAATACTTATAAATTTGATGGCATTTGCAGGTATATATGCAATTTCTGCAATTGGACTTAATATTCATTTTGGATGGACTGGATTAATTAACTTTGGACACGCAGCATTTATGGGCGTTGGAGCTTATACAACAATCTTACTAATTCCACATGCAGCAGGGAGAGAAGGAAGTATAAACGAAGAAGGATTACCATTGTTTTTAGCAATAATTATCGGACTAAGTGCTTCAGCTATTTTTGGTCTAATAATTGGACTTCCTGCAATAAGATTACGTGGTGATTATTTGGCTATTGTAACAATTGCTTCTTCTGAAATTTTCAGACTTTTAGTCAGAGACCAGGAGAGTCTTACGGGAGGAGTTTACGGAGTTATTTCTTTTTCAGAAGCATTTCAAGATATGAGACCTCAGTTTCTAGAAAATCTTTCGGTAAGTCTTGATGTTTCTGTTGGTCAGCTTTGGGTAGCAAGTTTTTCATGGATTATGGTAATCCTTTTAGTTTTTGTATTAAAAAGGCTAGAAAACTCACCATGGGGAAGAGCTTTGAGGGCTGTTAGAGAAGATGAAGACGCCGTGAGGGCGTTGGGAAAAAATGCTACTTGGTTAAAATTACAAAGCTTTATGTTAGGCGCTTCAATAGCTGGGCTATCTGGTATCTTATTAGCATTTAATTATGGAACATTGCAGGTCGAAATGTTTGTTCCTTTATTAACATTTTATATATGGGCAATTATGATTCTTGGTGGAGTTGGAAGTATTTCAGGTCCAATTTTTGGCTCTGTTCTTTTTTGGGCATTTATATCAGAAACAGACCAAATTGCTTCGTTAATTTTTGAAAATGCTGATGGACAGCAGATTGCAGGAGTTCGATTTATGTTGGTTGGAGTTCTAATCATTGCTCTAATGATTTTAAGACCAAGTGGAATAATGGGCAAGAAAGAAGAATTGCTTTTAGATGTCAAATAAGATTATTGAAATAAAAAATTTAACAAAAACCTTTGGAGGGTTAAAAGCTGTAGACATCAAAGACTTAAAATTTGAAAGAAATAAAATTATTAGCTTAATAGGTCCAAACGGTGCCGGTAAAACAACATTTTTTGATTTAATTACAGGATTTACAAAACAAGATAGTGGGATTATAAAGTTTGAAGGTAAAAATATATCTAATCTCGAGTCTTATAAAATATCAAGGCTTGGAATGGTAAGAACATTTCAATTAACAAAAGTTTTTGACAGAATGACTGTAAGTGAAAATATTTTATTTTCTGCGTCTTCATTGAAAAATGATAGATTTATTAATTCATTATTTATTTCCTCTAAAAAGTCGAAAATAGAACAAGAATTGGAAGAAAAAAAGAACGAAGTACTAAATATGGTAAACCTTTATCATATGAAAGATTCTTATGCTAGAGAGCTTTCAGGAGGACAAAAAAAGTTACTTGAACTTGCACGTGTAATTGTTCAAAAACCTAAAATTTTGCTATTGGATGAACCCTTAGCGGGGGTAAATCCTAAACTTTCTGAAGATATTCTAAGTCTGATCAACACTTTTGTGAATGAGGGGGTGTCAGTTTTGATGGTAGAACATAATATAAGCGCTGTAATGAAAGTTTCAGATCATATAGTTGTCTTAGCAGAAGGTTCAGTGATTGCTGAGGGAAGTTCTGATGAGATAAGAGCCAACGAAAAAGTTGTTTCAGCGTATTTAGGTAAATCTTATGAATAAACCCGTTCTTGAATGCATTGGCATTGCTGCTGGATATGTAAAAGGATTGAATATATTAAATGGTATTGACCTAACACTTGGTTCTGGTGAAATCGTTTCAATAATTGGCCCAAATGGTGCAGGCAAATCAACACTATTAAAAGCTATTGTTGGAATAATAAAAATAAATGGTGGAAGGTTTTATCTTAATGGTGTTGAAAAAACAAACACTCCAACATATAAAATTATTCATGAAGGTGTTGGGTACGTACCTCAAGTAAACAATGTTTTTCCATCATTGACATTGTTAGAAAATCTTGAGATGGGGAATAGAAAAAATAATAATAAAAATTTTGCTGACGTTTATGAATTATTTCCACTCTTAAAAGAAAGAAGTAATGAAAAAGCGGGAAATTTATCTGGAGGACAAAGGCAAATGTTAGCTTTGGGTAGAGCTTTGATATCTAAACCAGATATATTGTTATTGGATGAGCCTTCTGCAGGCTTATCTCCAAATGCCGTTGATGAAGTATTTGAGTCAATTATAAAAATCAATAAAACGGGAGTTTCTATTTTAATTGTTGAACAAAATGCAAGAAGATCACTAAAGATAAGTAATAGAGGTTACGTTCTTGATCAGGGAAGAAATGCTTATAGTGGTTTGGGAGAAAATCTTTTAAACGACGAAAAAGTTATCGAGTTGTATCTAGGAAAAATGTAAAAGCCCCTTAAGCAAAACTTAAGGGGCTTTAATTTAAAGATTTATCTTTTTAGGGATAATCTATTGTTTCAAGGACAACATATTCGTCTCCTTGTATTTGATAAATATCGTATGTTCCTGCTGTAGGATCACCATTTGCATCTAGGTCAATTGGACCTGATGCACCGACATAATCAAAGTCTTCACCTGCCAAAGCAAGTTCAATACATTCCGCACCAATACAAGGTGTTCCACCTCCAGATGCAGCAATCATTCCACCTGCAATAGATTTACCATCTGTTCCATTAGCAATAGCAGACAAAATCATTAACATTGCTGCGTCATATGCTTGTGGAGCAAAAATAAATGTTTCATTTTCGCCATTTGTAGCGGCAGAGTAAAGAGCTTTAAAGCTTTCTAATGCAGCACTCTCTGATGCTCCAGGTGCTACACCCTTGAATCCTTCAAGAGCACCCTGTGAACACTCGATAAGTGTTGCTGAGTCTTTAACTCCATCAGTAAAATACCATGGAATATCTGTTAAGCCTTGTTCAAAAGCTCCCTGGACAATTGGACAACCAGTTGTATCTGGAAATAAGATTGCAACAATGGCATCCGGATTTCCATTACCTACAGCTGTAACTTCTGCTGAAAATTCTGTTGCATCTGCAGCATGATATACAACATTTGCAACTTTTCCACCTTGAGCTTCAAAAGCTTCAAGTGTAGCATTTGCTAATCCTCTACCGTATGAATCAGCTCTAGAAATGATTGATATTGTTTCAATACCATCTTTTACTAATTCTGCAGCTAATACAACGCCTTGAAAAGCGTCAGATGGTGCAGTTCTTGAAAACATTCCACCTTTTTCAACAGTTGTCAATTGAGGACTTGTACTTGAAGGTGATACTAAAGCAACATTTGCTTCAATAACACTTGCGAGAAGGGCTAATGTAGCACTACTGCATGCAGCACCCATAACTCCTTGTGCACCTTGTGCAATTACATCTTGTAAACCTGTAAGGGCTACATCTGCATTACAACCACTGTCTCCTTCAATGAAAACAATATCCTGTCCATTAACACCGCCTAATGCATTAACTTGATCTACGGCTACTTGAGCTCCAAGTGCAATACCAGGTCCTAACGATGCGAGGTCACCTGATAACGGCATTAAAGATGCCAAAACCAATGGGTCACCAGCAGACGCAGGTGCAGCTGTTGTTGTAGGGGCTTCAGTAGTTGCAGGAGCTTCAGTTGTTTCAACTTCTACTACCGCTTCATCGCTTCCACCATCACTACCGCCACAAGCTGCAGCAACAAGTGCTAAAATCGCAATCAAAGCTAAAGCTTTACGATTCTTCATATATAATTTCCTTTCAGTCACTGAAATTAAAAAAACCTACATAATTTGTAGGAATTATTAAACAATAGCGGAAATTTAGTACTATTCAATAGCAGAGTTAAATAATTTAATCATAATATGAATAACGCAATTGAAACCTTACTTTTAAGCCTAAGAAATTTTCAATATATTGAGCTATTTGTATATATTTTCATAATATTTTTTATAATTTATGGTTGGAGAAAAGGTTTTCTACTTCAGTTCTTTTACTTAATGACCTTATTAATTTCAGTTGCTTTAAGTTTCAGATATTCATATCAAGTTGGATCTTATATTAGCAGTTGGTTCAATTCCAATATTCAACTGTCAGAAATATTTGGTGGATTATTGATTTTTATTTCTATTTTGACAATTTTATCTTTCTTTCAAAATTTTATAACAAATAATCAAAAACAAAGAGATGTTGGTAACAAGCTTCTTGGAGCGTCTTTTTCACTGCTAGTGAGTAATTTAATACTTACTCTTTTATTCACTATTTCATCAATTATTTCTATTCCAAGCTTTTTACAAAAATCAATTGAAAATTCAAATCTTATCTCGTTTTATACAGATACTAACGGAACTCCTCAGCAGGCGTTAGAGCTTATCACAGGAACAGATCTTATAAAAGTAGTAACTAGAATTAAAGACCTTACCGGAAAGCCTTCAGTAGTAGTTAGTGAACAAGGATGTATAGAGATACCTAAATATTCTCTATCTAACTTATCAAACAATATACAACAAAAAGACGAATTGTATGAGCTGTTGTTAGTTGAGAGAAGTGAAGAAAGTTTAGTTCCACTTGAATTAAGTGAAACTTTATCTGAGGTAGCACTCAATTATGCTTATGAGATGTATCAGGAAGGATTTTGGTGTCATAAGAATCCAATCAATGGTGAACTTGTAGGAGACAGGTTATCAAAAAAAGGTTTTCCTTATATAGACATAGGTGAAAACTTAGCCCTTTCATCCTCAGTAAGATCTGGTCATAACAGTTTGATGAATTCAGAGTCACACAAAAACACAATTTTAGACAACGAATTTAAACGAGTCGGAATTGGAATTGTTTCTGGACCTTTAGGACTCATTATTGTTCAAATATTTTCCTCATGAATTTTCAATTTTCTGAATTAGTATCTCAGATAATCAAAGGTTTAAAATCTTATTTTGAAAAAAACCATATAAAAGTAAATGAAAATTTTTATGAAGAATTAATGAATATATTAAATATTGAACTTTCTAAACCATTTAATAAGCAAATATTTACACCAACACAGATATTAAATGATTATATTAAAAATGAATTAAAAGAGGATTTAAAGATTACTCCACATGAGTTAGGAAGCGAACTTAATAATTCTTTAATTTTATGGGGTATAGAAAAAGCTAAGTATTTTCATGACAAATCAATTTAAAAAAAAAGAAGTTTGGTTAAATACTTATCCCATTTTTTTATGGCTAGTTTCTGAACCATTAGTTGGTTTAATTGATTCAAAAATTGCAAGTTATATAGATATTGACGTTCTATCTGCAGTAGGTATAGGAGAAACAGTATATTTTGTCTTTATATGGATTTTTGTTTTCTTAGCATATGGCACAACACCTTACGTTTCTAATCTTCAAGCAACAAAACAAATACATAAATTAAATTATTTAATAACATTTGGTAGAAAGTCGTCAGTACTTATCGGGTTAATATCTGCGACTTTATTAATTTTTGCTTCTACTGAGTTAATTAAATTTTTTGAACCCACAGTAGCTGTTTCTTTTAAGGCAAATTCATATTTAATATTACGAAGCCTTGGTTTGCCATTCTATTTACTAAATATGCACTCGACAGCTGTATTAAGGGGGATGAAATATCCAAAAATTACTTTATATTCCTCAGCAATTGTTGGGGTAGCAAATGTAATATTAAGTTACTTTCTTGGAATAGTTTTAAATTTTGGAGTTGAAGGTATTGCGATTGCAAGCTCAATAGCTTTTTTAATAAGCTCAATATATTCAACAAAAATCTTGATTAGCACTCAAATGCAAACATCAAAAATTGTTAAGTCACATGAAAAAAAAGAGATTAGTAAAAAGTTTTTTAGTATTGGATTTTTCATTTTTATAAGATCAATGTTCTTGACACTATTTATGGCTTATTTAAGAAATCAAGCTTCATTAATGTCAATGTCAGAAATAGCTTTGCAGCATGTTTTACTACAACTCTGGTCTTTTGGTTATGTTTTTGTTGATGCATTAGCTATTGCAGCTCAAACCTTAGTTGCAGAACATAAAGCAAAATTTAATATTTACAAAAATTCAGAACTCAAAAAATATCTCAACAGTCTAACTTGTAAAATTGCAATCTTTCTCTTTATTATTTCCTTTATATTTCTTGAAAATATAGTTCTTTTAATCACAGAAGCATCTCTTGTTTTAATAATTGATAATGAACTTAAAATGTTGTTTGCATTGAGCTTACTAATTGGAAGCTTCGCATTTTTATGGGATGGCGTATTATTGGGATTAGACAAATCTAAACAGTTCTCAATTTTGTCTGTTATATCATCTTTGGTTGGATTTTTTTCTTGTATATATTTACTAAGCCAAGACAACTCACTGTCTAGTCTGTGGATAGGTCTAAATTTAAGTTTGTTATATCGAGGATTAATTGGTTTCTACTATCAGTTAGAAGATTAATCTACCGCTTTTAAAATTGGTCGGTCAAGATAATAACTTAATATTTGTAATTCTTGTGACAAGTCAACTGATCTAATTTGAACATCTTTAACATTTTTTAGGAGAACAGGTGCAAAATTCAGTATTGATCTAACTCCACAATTTATTAAGTCATCTGCCACAGCCTGTGCAAATTCCCCAGGGGTGGCGATAATTCCAATTGCAACATTGAATTTATTACAATAATCTTGTAATTCACTTAAAGGTTTGACGACCAATCCTGCAACTTGACTATTAATTTTTTTTGGATCATCATCGAATAAGCCAACAACCCCAAAACCTTTGTCTTTGAAACCACCATAGTGAGCTAAAGCAGAACCTAAATTTCCAACTCCAACAATTACAGCACTCCAGCCTTCAACTAGTCCAAGTTCTAATTGAAGTTGATTTCTAAGTGTAGATACATCATATCCAACACCTCTAGTACCAAGGGTGCCTAAATATGAAAGATCTCTTCTAACTTGAGCATCATTAACCTTTGCTAATTCTGCGAGTTTTTTTGAGGAAATACCAATAGCATCCTGGTCAACTTGATCAAGACATTGAAGATAAAGAGGTAATCTCTTTACCGTAGCTGGAGGTATTTTTTTAATTTGTTTCACTAATGCACAATCTAATTAGATCTGAAAATTATATGTAATAAAATCAAACTATTTATTATGTTTATTCAGTTTCTTATTAATGAATTTTCAATGTAAGTTAGTAAATAATGCAAAAATACACTGATTTATATGATGTTTTGATTATTGGGGCCGGTCCTGCTGGCTCAAATGCAGCAATTTCGTATAAAAAATTAAATCCTACTTTAAAAGTAGGTCTTATAGATAAAGCTATATTTCCAAGAGATAAATCATGTGGTGATGCAATTGGTCCGGGTGTAATTAGTGCCTTAAAAAGGTTTGATAATGAACATATTTTAGAAAACGAACCACAAGTGGTATCAACTACTCTTTACGGTCCTGATAACATTGGAATTCAAAATTACATACCTGAAGTAAAGAATAAAGAAGATTCAATAGTTTATGTAATACCAAGGATTGATCTTGACAATAGAATATTAAATTTAGCAAAAGATCTAGAAGTAGATGTATTTGAAGGTTATAGCTTTGTTGCATTCGAAGAGGATATAGATAAAAAATTAGTCGTAGAAATTAAAAATGAAAATCACAATTTAAAATTTGGAACCAAAATTTTAATAGGTGCTGACGGAGCAAATTCACGGGTAAGAAAACAACTAAATGTTAATAAAAACAGTGATTGGCACAAGGCAATAGCGATAAGAGCTTACATAGACAGTCCGAATTATCTTGAAATTTTTAAAGAAAGGTCTTTAATGTTTGAAATTAATGTATCAGCTGAAAAAGGTTATGCATGGGCGTTTCCGAGTAAAGGTAATTTATTAAACATCGGAATTGGAGTGCCATTAAGCATATTTAAAAAGGAAAAACTAGACATTAATGTGCTACTTCAAAATTTTATAGAACAGTTAGAAAAAAGAGGAGTAGTAGTTGAGAATGTAAGGGATGAAAAATCATACCTACTTCCATTTGCATCATCAAGACCAAAGATTACACAAAAAGTAAATGTTGCCTTAATTGGGGATGCAAGCTCAATGATTAATCCAATGAGTGGGGAAGGAATTTTTTATGGAATGGAAGCAGGTTATCTTTTAGCAAAAAATACTCATTATCTTTTGGACTCACCAGATTTGATCAAGGGCATAGGGTCTTATGAAAAAGCATTTTCAAAAAGATTTAAAAAGCATTATTTAAGTTGTGCACTAGCGCGTCTTGTACTCCAAAGCCCTTTTATGACCAAAAGACTTTTAAAAGTTGCTTCAAACGACCAGGATACAATTGACTTTGTAGTAGAACTTCTATTCGATGAAGCTTATTTAACATTTGGGGAAGTGGTAAAAATTATGTATAAATTTTTACTTCCTTCAAAATTGCTTTTTATGGTTTCGAAAAACTAATAGTCAGATAAAAATAACCTGATATTGATAGTAAAATAAAGAGTAGGCTTGTGAAAATTTTCACAATTACGGAGGGAACATGACTGATTGGTTACCTATTTTGATAATGTTTATTGTTGCTGTAGGTTTTGCACTAGCTTCGCTTGGTGCTTCGTATTTATTGTCTCCTAAAAAAGCAACGCCTGAAAAACTAGCACCATATGAATGTGGTATATTTCCTGAAGTAGAACCTTCGCAGCGATTTCCGGTCAAATTCTATATGGTTGCAATGCTATATATTGTTTTTGATATTGAAATTATATTTTTATTTGCTTGGGCTACAAGATTTAATGATCTTGGTTGGTATGGAATATTAGCCATTTCTATTTTTACTTTTTTCGTTCTTGAGACCTTGTATTATGTCTGGAAAAAAGGAGTGCTTGACTGGAATATTCCAAGAAGAGAACGTTATCTAAAGCAAGATTTAACTAAAGAGGCAGCTTAATGTATACACCTGACAACATTCTCACAACAACTATTGATAAAGCTGTAAGGTGGTCTCGAACGCAGTCTATGTGGCCAGTAACCTTCGGTCTTGCATGTTGTGCAATAGAAATGATGGCAGCTGGTAGTGCAAAATATGATCTAGCAAGATATGGGATGGAAGTTTTTAGAGCATCTCCAAGACAAGCAGATTTAATGATTGTTGCGGGAAGAGTTTCACAAAAAATGGCTCCTGTTTTAAGACAAGTATATGACCAGATGGCTGATCCAAAATGGGTTATTGCAATGGGTGCCTGTTCATCAACCGGTGGAATGTTTAACAATTATGCATTAGTTCAGGGAGTAGATCATATTGTACCAGTTGATATTTATGTTCCAGGTTGCCCTCCTGGACCCCAGTCCTTAATGCATGGAATCCTAACTTTGCATGACAAAATCATGGATGGTGAAATAAATCGATGAATTCTGAAATAATTAATACATCTGTTGAAGAATACAAAGAATTAGTTGAGTCTTTGCATTCAGAAAATTATGAGATGATGGTAGATCTAACTGTAGTTGATTGGTTTAGAAAAAAAGAACCAAGATTTGAGGTAGTTGTTCAATTTTTATCTATTACAAAAAATCAAAGGAAAACACTAAAAGTTTTTGTTGATGATGAAGATTTATCAATACCATCAATAACTGATATTTACCCAAGTGCCAATTTTTATGAAAGAGAAGCTTTTGATATGTTTGGTATCAACTTTTTAGAACATCCTGATTTAACAAGAATTTTGATGCCAGATGATTGGAATGGCCATCCTTTAAGAAAAAATTATGGTTCTGGCAGAATCCCAGTCCAATTTAAAAATGCACCAAAGGTTGAGTAATTGAAGAAAGAAACTAAAAAAAATAAATTTAAAGACAAGTTTGATTTCTGGGCAACAAATTCTGAAGAAGGTGGCTGGAACATTTCATCCACTGATGAAGGATCTCAGAAAATGCTTGAAGAAGAAAATGAAAAGCAAATAAGAATTCAAACTGGGACAGATGTCATCGATGATTTTGTAATTGATGAAGACACTTCTGATGATGAAAGAATGATCGTTAATATGGGACCTCAGCATCCATCAACTCATGGTGTTTTGAGATTACAAGCTGAGCTAGAGGGAGAAGTAGTTAGAAGAGTTAAGCCAATTATTGGATATTTACATACTGGAATGGAGAAAACTGGAGAAGAGTTAAATTATTTTCAAGGTCCAACAAATACAACAAGGATGGATTATTTATCTCCATTATTTAACGAGTTGGCCTTTTCCTTAACTACAGAAAAACTAATAGGAATCGAGGTTCCAGATCGAGCAAAAAATATAAGGATTCTTATGACAGAGCTAAACAGAATAGCTTCACATTTAGTTGCTCTTGCAACTGGTGGAATGGATATAGGTGCTTTATCAATGATGATTTTTGGATTTAGGGAGCGCGAGTTAATTCTTAATTTTTTTGAAAAAACCACAGGTCTAAGAATGAACCATAACTATATTCGTCCAGGTGGAGTAGCAGCAGATCTTCCTGATGGCTGGCAAAAAGATATCGAAGAAATTTTAAAAATAATTCCTGAAAAACTTCAAGATTACGATGATATGCTGCTTGACAATCCAATTTGGAAAGGACGTTTACAAAACGTAGGTATTCTCACAACAGAAGAATGTTTTGCTTACGGTGTTACAGGACCAAGTTTAAGAGCAAGTGGTCATTCTTGGGATTTGAGAAAAGCTCAACCATATTCTGGAATTGAAAACTTTGAATTTGAAGTACCAGTTTTGAATGAAGGAGATGTTTTTGCAAGATGGAGAATTAAAGTTCTTGAGATTTTTGAGAGTTTAAAAATTGTAGAACAAGCACTTAACAAAATGCCAAAAGGTCCATACAAAATTCAAGACAAAAAGATTACACCTCCGCCTAGAAAAAGACTTGATGAGTCTATGGAAGCACTAATTCATCATTTTAAAATTTACACTGAGGGATTTAAAGTTCCTGAAGGAGATGCATATGTTGCTATAGAATCTCCAAGAGGAGAGCTCGGTTGTTATATAGTTTCTGACGGTTCATCGAAACCATACAGAATGCATGTCAGAGGTCCTTCATTTTGTAATCTTCAGGCCTTGCCTGTAATAATGACTGATAGTCCAATTGCCGACGCTGTTGCTGCTATCGCATCATTAGATCCTGTGATTGGAGATGTAGACAGATGAGCTGGAATGATTCAATGATAAAGCAAGCTAAAAAGATAATAAAAATGTATCCTCAAAAAAGATCAGCAATTGGTTCACTTTTACACCTTGCACAAAGTAAAGATGGCTATATTTCAGATGACTCTGTTGCTGTAATAAGTGAATTGGTGGGCATTACAGAGGTTCAGGTCAAATCGGTGTCAACTTTTTATTCTATGTACAAGCAAGAACCAACAGGAAAATATCTTTTAAGTGTTTGTAAATCTATTTCCTGTGAGATAAACAATTCTAAAGAGATAATTGATGTTATTAAAGACTTTACAGGGCTAAACAATAACGAAACTGATGAGAACGACTTATTTACATTTGAAGCAGTTGAATGCATTGGAGCATGCGGTGGAGCTCCTGCAATGCAAATAAATTATGAAACTGTTGAAGGTCTGTCTTCTGAAAACACTATAAAACTCTGCAAGTGGCTAAAAGAAGAACAACCTGATGTGATAATTGCTGAAGAAATGCAAGATAATTTCGGAGGAACAAAATCTTTTGACTGGGCTATTAAAGACCAATCGGGAACTACTGGTTCTGTGCCAGGATTTCAAACATTTAACACTACAAAGGAGAAAAAGTGAAAGAAACTCTTCTTTTAACCAAACACATGCGTGAAAATCCTGAAGATAGCCATTTAATCGATAGTTATGAAAAAAATGGTGGATATGGAACAGCAAGAAAAACTTTAATTAATGGTTCACCTGAAAACGTACTCGAAGAAATTAAGGCATCAAATATAAGAGGTAGAGGTGGCGCAGGTTTCCCCACTGGAGTTAAGTGGGGTTTTTTAGCTGAGAATGAAGATAGGTATTTAGTAATAAACGCTGACGAATCAGAACCCGGAACTTTCAAAGATAGAATTTTACTTGAGAGAGACCCTCACCAACTAATTGAAGGAATAATCATTACTTGTTTTGCTGCAAACATTAAAAATGCATTTATTTACATCAGGGGAGAATATGCAAAATCTGCAAGAAGAGTTCAGGATGCAGTAGATCAAGCTTATCAAAAAGGATATTTGGGAAAAAATATATTTAACTCTGAAATGAATTTAGATCTAGTTGTTCATTTGGGTGCAGGTGCTTACATATGTGGTGAAGAAACTGCATTACTTAATTCACTCGAAGGAAGGCGAGGCGAGCCAAGGCTAAAACCACCCTATTTTCCTGCAGTAAAAGGTCTATATATGAAACCCACTTTAGTTAACAATGTTGAGACTATTTCATCTGTTCCATGGATTATGGAAAATACCGGAAAAGAATATAACAAATTAGGGGTTGAAGGATCTACAGGAACAAGGATTTTCAGCCTCTCAGGTCATGTAAACAATCCTGGGAATTACGAAATTGAAATGGGAAGTTCTTTTGGAGAGTTTGTTGAGTCCTTGGGCAATGGAATAAGAAATAACAAAAAAGTTAAAGCTTATATTCCTGGTGGAGCATCTGCTCCTTGGTTTAGAGGTGATCAACTTGATATCAAAATGACAATTGATGATGTAGCAAACAATAATTCAATGCTTGGATCTGGGGCAGTAGTTATGATGGATGAGGACACAAATCTAGTCAACGCTGCAAAAAGTATTGTTAGTTTTTTTGCTCATGAATCATGTGGTCAATGTACACCATGTAGAGAAGGAACTACTTGGTTAGAAATGATATTAGACAGAGTTGCTTCTGGTAGAGGTCGAGCATCAGATATCGAACTACTTTTAGATGTTTGTGATAATATTTCACCCGGTCTCTCTTGGCCTCCAAAGATGACAACTATTTGTCCATTAGGACCCTCAGCTGTATCACCTATAACATCTTTAATGAATGATTTCAGAGAAGAAGTTGAGAGTTTAATTCCAACCAAGGTTCTTTTATGAGTGAAAATATAAAAATAAATGTTAACGGAAATCAAATTGAATCAGCTCCTAACAAATTATTAATTGAAGCATGTGAAGACTCAGGAATTCATATACCTAGATTTTGCTGGCATAAAAGACTAGACCCTGTTGGAATGTGCAGGATGTGTCTAGTGGAAATAGAAACTCCAAGAGGAAAAATGTTAGTTCCATCATGTACTACTGAAGTAACTGATGAAATGGTTGTAGATACTGAGTCTGAAGTAGTAAAAAAAGCTCAAGAAGGAGTTTTAGAATTTTTGTTAATCAATCATCCGCTTGATTGTCCTATATGTGATAAAGCTGGTGAGTGTCCTTTACAAGATCAGACTATGGCTTATGGACCTGGGGAAAGTAGATTTGTGGAAGAAAAAAGACACTTTGAAAAACCAATTTCTATTTCTGAAATTATTCTTTTAGACAGAGAAAGATGTATTCTGTGTGCTCGATGTACAAGGTTTTCTGATGAAATTTCTGGGGATCCATTAATTGAATTTATTCAAAGAGGCAATAAAACAGAAGTTAATACTTTTCCCAACGAACCTTTTAAATCTTACTTTTCTGGCAACACAGTACAAATCTGTCCCGTAGGTGCATTAACGTCAACTTCATACAGGTTTAAAGCAAGACCCTGGGATCTAAAATCAGTTAGATCAACATGTAATGGCTGTCCAGTAGGTTGTTCAACAGAATTAAATTCATCTCAAAACAAAATGCTGAGAATTCTTGGAGTTGATAACGATAGTGTAAATCAAGGTTGGCTTTGTGATAAAGGTAGGTACAATTTTGAATACTTGAATTCAGAATTTAGGTTAAAAAATCCATTAAAAAAAATAGACAATGAATTTAAGGAAACGTCAGTCAAAGAAATCTACACAGAATTAAGTGAATTAATTAGCGATAGAAATACAAATATAAATTTTTTAATAGGCACTAATAGTACCAATGAAGATTATGTTGCTTTTAATGAGTTTGCTAAAAACTTTCCTACAACAAATCAAACCTTCTATTTAAATGATGACTATCTCTATGCTGGATTTTTTGAAAAAGATATAAACAGAGCAACAATCAATGATTTAAATAACTCTGAAGCAATTGTAATTTGGTCTGAGGATTTAAAAGAAAATCTCCCAGTGCTTTATTTACGAGTGAGGCAAGCTGTTAAAAATGGAGCAAAACTTATAGTTTTTGGACATTCAAACTCAACTTTAAAAGACATAGCTGATTTTTATTATTCCGAAGATATTGTCTCTGAAAATTTTGAAATAATAAAAGATATATCCAAATTAAAAGGTATAAAAGAGCACGTTAAAGATAAGAATGTGACAGCGATAGTAGGAAAATCTACCCCTTATCAACTAGATGAGAATTTAGATAAATTAGTATCGTATTTAGTCGAAAATTCTAACTCAAAAATAATGAATGCATTTTCTAGCGGTAATACTTTTGGTGCAATTAATAATTTAGATAATGTAAAAAATCTGAGAGATTTTACAAAAAATGTAAGTTCCGAAAATACGAATTTACTATTTGTTGTTGGTTCTGACCCAATAGGTAGATCTGTTTTCTCAAATGAAATTCATAGAATTATTGAAGATATAGATAATGTTGTATGTTTAGATTTATTTTTACATGAAACCTCTGAATTAGGCAATTACATTATTCCTACAAGTTCAACATTAGGAGAGAAAGAAGGAACGTTTACTAATATCGAATTTAGAACTTCAAGAATTGATAAGCTTGTACCTTCACCTGGTCAAAGCCTGAGTGATTGGGAGTTTATTTCTGGTCTTTCTAACTTTTGTAATTTCAATAATAATATTGATAGCCTAGAGGGCTTAAATGAGTTAGCTTATCAAGATTTTGATAATCAAGACAGTCCATCATTTAAAAATTTAGATAAACCAAGTAATTTTGATGGGATTATTAATGATTACCAACCCAATATATCAACTATGCCCAACGAAACTATTACTTCACAATATTTTGTTGGAAAAAAACTCTACGGTGACAATATAACTATTCGTTACTCAGACAGCATATCACTACTCGGCGCAAAACAATTTATTGAAGCAAGTGAATCAACAATTGAAAAACTTAATTTATCATCTGGTGAATGCACATTAAAACAGAATGGGTATAAAGTCTCAGCAAATTATGTCGTTAACAACAAATTTGCAGATGGAGTAATATTTATTCCGCAAAATAGAAGAAATTTTAACAGATTTGATTTTTCAGAGACTATTGAAATATCGCCAAATCAGTCCAAAGAAGCTTTAAATGTCAATTGAGTTAATAATTTCACTGGTAAAAGCAAACATAGTTTTGGCTGTTTTATTAACCAATACAATATTATTAATTTGGTTTGAAAGAAAAGTAGTTGCAGGAATGCAATCTAGAGTTGGGCCTGACAGAGCAGGTCCATTTGGAATACTTCAAACTTTAGCTGATGCCATTAAGTTATTATTAAAAGAACAAATTCTCCCTTCAAAAGCTGATAGGGCTATGTACCTTCTTGCGCCATTAATTGCACTTGTTCCATCTTTTTTAATCTTTATGATTATTCCTTTAGGGCCTGATATCACGGTTGAATGGCAAAATGCACAATATACCATTCCATTAGTTGGTGCAGATTTAAACGTAGGAGTCTTGTACTTCCTAGCACTTTCCTCAATTGCTGTATATAGCGTTGTTTTGGCTGGATGGTCATCAGGATCAAAATATCCTTTATTAGGAGGAGTAAGAGCTTCAGCACAGATGATTTCTTATGAAGCTGCAATGGGCTTAGCATTAGTCCCTGTTATTTTGTATTCGGGATCACTTTCGTTAGTTGATATTGTAAATAGTCAATCAGGAAATTTATCTACTTCAATTCCAATTCTTAACACAATCGTTTCATTTATTCCCAAATGGAATATTTTTCCTCAATTTGTTGCATTTGGAATATTTTTTATAGCTGCAGTAGCTGAAGTTAATCGGGCACCTTTTGACTTAGTTGAAGCTGAACAGGAATTAGTAGGAGGTTTTCATACTGAATATTCAGGTTTTAGATTTGCTATGTTCTTTTTGGCAGAGTACATAAACATGTTTAACATGTGTGCGATTACAGCAACCTTCTTTTTAGGTGGATGGCTAGGTCCAACATTTGAAGGAATATTACCTCCAATATTCTCTGTGATAATGCCAATAATTTGGCTAGGCGTAAAAACTTTTTTACTTTTATTTGTTTTTGTCTGGATAAGAGCAACACTCCCTAGATTAAGATATGACCAGTTAATGGAACTAGGATGGAAAAGAATGATTCCAATATCCTTAGTTTGGCTAATACTTTCATCAATAGTTTTAGGCTTAAGAGAATTTGGATTACCTTGGAGTTAAATTATGAGCGATAGTTTCGGATTGTTTAAGGGATTAAAAGTAACTTTTAAAGAATTGTTCAGAAAGTCGGTAACTGATAAGTATCCTAAAGAATTTAGAGAAAAGCCACAAAGATTTCATGGCCGTCATGTACTAAATAGATATGAAGATGGAATGGAAAAATGTATTGGTTGTGAATTGTGTGCAGGAGTATGTCCAGCTCAATGTATTTATGTCAGAGGTGAAGATAACCCTGAAGACGCACCTGTAAGCCCGGGCGAGAGATATGGATTTATTTACGAAATAAATATGCTCAGATGCATTTACTGTGCGCTTTGTGTTGAAGCTTGCCCAACAGAGGCAATAACAATGACATCATTGTTTGAAATGAGTGTGGCTAATAGGTCAGAAGCAATTTTTGATAAATCTGTATTAGTCGTGAATGATGATGGAACTCCAAATACCCATGAAGAACAAACAAAGCTTACAAGATTTGAAGAACTACAAACTTCTGACGGGTGGATGAGAGCAACGTCTTCAAACGGTAATCCAAATTTTCAAAATGTTGTCAATTGGTCTGGCTCATTGGGTGTAGGAAAAAAAGAACCTGAAAAAGGCCAATCTCTAGAGGAAGAGTAGCTTGGTTGATTTAATCTTATTCTTTATTCCTGCTGCATTAATAATTATTGGAGCATTAATAGTAGTCTTTGCAAAGAATCCAGTGCACAATGCCATGGGTCTTGTCATGACATTAGTTTCAATTGCAATTATTTATATTACGCTCAATGCTACCTTTGTCGCCATGGTACAAATGCTCGTTTATGCAGGCGCAGTAATGACTTTATTTCTATTCGTAATCATGATGATAGGAGTTGATAAAAAAGAACAAAGTTCAGAATCTATTAAAGGACAGACCTTTTTAGTTAGCGGAGTTTTTTTGATTCTCATTTCAATATTGGGCTACGTTGCTGTTAGTTCTGAATTTAAATGGGATTTGTGGTTTGAAGCTGTTGAATTTGCAGTAGAGGGCACCCCTCAACTTATTGCGGGTACTTTGTTTACCGCTTGGATTTTCCCATTTGAAATAATTTCAATTCTGTTAATCGTTGCAACTGCTGCAGCTATTGCTCTTGCGTACGATTCTAAAAGAAGGAAAAATGATGTTTGAAGTAACAACTGATTGGTATTTGACACTTTCCGCAATCCTATTTTCAATTGGTTTTTTTGGAATGATGATAAGAAAAAATGCTTTGATAATGTTTATGTGTATTGAGCTAATGTTGAATGCTGTTAACTTAACTTTCATTTCAGCATCTAATCATTTTGGTCAAATAGATGGCCAGATTGCAGTTTTTTTTGTTCTAGTAGTTGCAGCAGCTGAAGTAGTTGTAGGATTAGCAATTATTGTTTCAATTTTTAGAAAACAATCATCTGCATCTGTAGATGTTTTAAATGTGTCCAGAGGTTGATTTGGAATTACTGTTCTTACTTCCAATCTTCCTACCTTTTTTGACAGCTATATTCTTATTTTCTAACAAAAATTTATTTAATGAGCTTATTACTAATTTTTTTACTTTAAATAGCGCCTTATTGTCTTTTGCTATATCGTTTTATGTATTTGTTATGCTGGCAATTGATAAGTTTCAACCGATTAATTACAACATATTTCAATGGACTAATACTCCTGATATAAAAATAGGTTTCACTCTCGATGGTCTTTCAGGAATAATGCTTTTATTAGTGACAGGCTTATCTTTCATTATTCAACTTTTTTCAACTTCTTATATGGAGACAGATGAAAAGCACAATAATTATTTTGTTTATTTTAATTTTTTTGTATTTTCAATGCTTATGTTGGTAATGTCTTCAAATTTCTTAGTTATGTTTATTGGATGGGAACTAGTAGGGCTAAGTTCATATTTATTAATATCATTTTGGTCAAAAAAAACAGCAGCAGCAAAAGCAGGAAACAAGGCGTTTATTTTAAACAGGGTTGGAGATTTCGGCTTCTTGATTGGATTGATGTTTATATTAAATACTTTTAATACATTCGATTTTTATACTGTTTTGAAGAATGCATCAGACGTTCCAGAAAATACGATTACTTTAATAACATTATTTTTACTCCTTGGGGCATTTGGTAAATCTGCTCAGTTCCCACTTTTTAGTTGGCTTCCAGATGCAATGGAAGGACCTACTCCCGCAAGTGCATTAATCCATGCTGCGACTATGGTGACAGCCGGAGTGTTTATGCTTGTAAGAATTTCACCTATCCTTCAGCATTCAAAAATAGCAGGAATGGTGATAATTTCATTTGGTCTTTTAACTGCTTTACTTGCTGCTTTTTCAGCAATAAACCAATATGATATTAAAAAAGTATTAGCTTATTCGACTATTTCTCAATTAGGTTTTATGTTTATTGCAATTGGTGCTGGGGCATATGTGGCAGCTATTTTTCATCTTGTAACGCATGCTTTTTTTAAAGCTTTATTGTTTTTAGGTGCAGGTGCAGTTATTCACTCTATGCATCACGAACAAGACATTAGAAAGATGGGTGGATTAAGAAAACAAATGCCTGTTACTGCTTCAATGATGGGAATTGGAACGCTAGCAATTTCCGGCATTCCTCCATTGGCTGGTTTTTGGTCGAAAGATGAAATTTTGGCTTCAGTATTTGCAAATGGTGGAATCTATTACATATTTTGGGCACTTGGTTTAGGTGCAGCTTTTTTAACGGCATTTTATATGGGAAGACACTGGTTATTAATTTTTGAAAAAGACAATGGTTTTGATCACTCTAATGTAAATGAGGCCCCAAAAACTATGACAAGACCTTTGATTATTCTTGGGTTGTTTTCAATTTTTATAGGGTTTATTAACACACCTTTTTTCCACGGAGTTGAAAAAGTTCTTCATTATTCTCTAGAGGGAGTTGAAATAACTCATCTACCAGAAGGTATTACATTAATTGTGCTTGCAGTTTTATCAATTGGCGCTGGTTTTACAGGATTATTAATAGCATATTTAATATTTTCATTTGAAATTTTTAAAAGATTCAACTTGAAGAGAATTAATTTAGATTATCCGATCAATTTAGTAAAAGATTTGTCATTTAATGTGCTCTATCTAAATAGATTTGGTAACTCAATTTTTGTTTCAGGAATGAAAAACTTTACAAGAAAGGTTGCAGTAATTGTTGATGGATTAATTATTGATGGTTCTGTTAATTTTGTTTCAGCTGCATTTGGTAAAACTTCTAGAGTTGCATCCGCGACCCAGACTGGCCTAGTTAGAAGCTATGTTGTGTATTTTGGATTATTTCTACTTCTCCTAATTGGATTATTTATTATTACTCCGATGGTGCCACAATGACCGGAATAATAATTTCCCTTCTAATTGTTCCACTTTTCAGTGCACTACTAATATTTATGATCCCCAATTCTAGAAAAGAAATATTTAGGCCAATTGGCATAATTTTTTCACTTATAACTCTTACACAATGTTTTTATTTATTATTCAGCGACTATGGAAAAACAAAATTTGTAATTCTTTCTAATTACAAATGGATCCAATCTTATGGGCTTGAAATCAGCTTCGGAATCTCTGGCATGTCAACATTACTATTATTATTAACCTCGCTTTTAATATGTGTTTCCCTATTATCAATTGGAAATGAACATGCAGAAAGCAAGGGTTTTATCGGTTCATTACTTGCATTACATTTTGCAATTAATGGTGTTTTCATCAGTGGCGATTTAATTTCTCTATTCATATTCTTTGAAGCATTGTTAATTCCAATGTATTTCTTAATGGGAATATGGGGAGGAGAAAATAGAAGGTATGCAACAATAAAATTTATTCTTTACACAGTTTTTGGTTCAGTTTTTATTTTCATCGGAACAGTATACACAGCTGTAATAAGCTATGGTGCTAATGGCTCACTAGTCGTTGATTTTGATTCACTTGCAAACTTAGCTCTTACTTCTTCACAATCTAAAACTTTGTTTTTGCTATTTACTTTTGGTTTTTTAATTAAAGTTCCAATATTTCCTCTTCACACTTGGTTACCAGATGCACACGTTGAAGCACCAACAGCTGGAAGTATTTTATTAGCAGGTGTTTTATTAAAAGTAGGGGCCTACGGAATTTTAAGAGTATCAATACCTTTTTTTACTGAGGGATTTTTAGCATATAAAAATTTTGTTGCTGTTCTATCAGTGATCGGAATTATTTATGGTGCAATAGTTGCAATTGCACAAATAGACATTAAAAAGTTAATTGCATATTCATCCGTAAGTCATATGGGGTACGTTATGTTGGGTATTTCTGCTGGAGGATATCTGAGTATTGAGGGTGCAATTATTCAAATGATAAATCATGGTATAACAGCTGGTGCACTATTCATGCTTGTAGGATTTCTTTATGAAAGAAGACACACCCGAAATATTAGTTCATTTGGAGGAATTAAAATTACAATGCCACGATACGCGGCAATATTTTTGTTCACCTCTTTTGCCTCGATAGGACTTCCAGGATTAAATGGTTTTGTTGGTGAATTTATGATATTAATGGGCAGCTTTAATAGCTACAAAGTCTTAACATCAATTGCAGCGTTTGGTGTAGTGTTAGCTGCAATCTACATGTTATGGGCTTATCAAAGAATCTTTACAGGTCCAATTTCTAATGAAAAAAATGAAAGCTTGAAAGATTTAGATATAAGAGAAACTCTATCAATTGTTCCTCTTGTTTTACCCATGTTATTTATTGGAATTTACCCAAGCTATATTGAAAGTTTTGTTATTCAGGAAGCAGGGTTCATAAGTGAAACAATTGCTTTATTTAAGGATATAAAATGAACGGTATTTCTGAATTTTTAGGTATTAATTTTGTGGTGATTGGTCCAACCCTTGCACTGCTATTTACAACTCTAGTGTTACTTTTTTGCACAATTACAATCTCAACACCCGTTTATGTTAAAAAATATATTTCATTTGTTGGAATTCTTATTACATTATTTACAATTTTTCTTAAATTTGGACTTTTTGCAAGAGATGGTATAACGTCTTATTTTTCAGAGAAGATACTTCTTGATGAGTTCTCTTTAGTAGGAAATGTTCTTATTGGATTAGTTTTACTGTTAACATTTAATTCCTTTTGGAAAACTTCAGAAGTAATTGATAATAAAACTACAGAAGCTTTGATTTTAATTTTGATGTCTGCATCTGGATTTTTACTTATGGTGGATGCAGAAAACTTCATAATGTTATTTATTGGTTTAGAAATTGGATCAATAAGTCTGTATGCATTGGCTGGATTAAATAGAGGTGATCAACTCAGTAACGAGGCATCTTTAAAGTATTTTCTTTTAGGATCGTTAGCTTCTTGTATTTTAATTTATGGTGTTGCACTTTTATATGTCTCTTTATCAATAAGTGGAGTATACGAAACAAGCATCGCAATCAGTTTTATTGGCCCTGACAATGTTCCGCTAACAAGTTTGATTGGCTTGATAATGGTACTAGTTGGACTTTTGTTTAAGGTTGCGGCCGCACCATTTCAAGCATGGGCACCTGATGTCTACCAAGGTTCTCCAACAGGATATGTTGGGTATATGGCTGCTGTTGCGAAAGCTTCCTCATTTATAGTTTTAGCAAGGCTTTCCGCTATTTCATTAAGATTCATCCTTGATAAATTTGATTTATTTTTTACAGCAATTGTAATTTTGTCAGTTTTAGCTGGCGCATTATTTGCTACAAATCAAACTGATATTAAAAGGCTGATTGCATACAGTGGAGTCATACAGTCTGGATTTATACTTTCGGGGATCTCTTTTGGTGCCTATGGCATAAGCGCATCTATATTTTATTTAATCACATACATCATACAATTAATTGGAGTTTTTACAGTATTTTCAATCATAAGCGGACAATTGAGTTCAGATTTTAAAATCTCAAATTTGTCAGGATTGTTTAAAGAAAATAAATTTTTAACCATTACATTTTCTATATTCATGCTTGGCATTGCAGGACTCCCTCTAACTAGTGGTTTCGTTTCAAAATTTATTCTGATTACGAATTTATGGTCATATGAAAAATATTTAATTGTGACTGTGTTAATGCTTACAACGGTTACTGGTTTCTATTTTTACTTAAGACCAATTTGGGTAGCTGCAATTGAAAAAACTGATAATTCAATTGAAAAGATAAAAATTAGTATTTCTGATAAAGCCTTACTTGGATTTATGGCTGCTTTGACAATTTATTTTGGACTTTTACCAAATACTCTTGTGAACATCACAAGATGGATGGTAGAAAACTATCTCTAGAAAATGCTTATAAAGATAATACCTCCGCCAATCTTTCAACACCAAGGTGGCTGGGATGAAATGCTTATATTTTTAATTCCAGCTTTGTTATTAACTTGGTTAAGAAATAAGCAAAAAAATGAAAATTTAGATGAATAGCTTAATAATTAGTAATTATCCAGATATAAAATCAAGTCATTAATTTTTGAATTTATATTGTTTTTATTTTCGTTTTCCAAATCTATTATCAGATCGTCAATGCTGAAATAAAATTTTCCAATAAACTCTTCTCTTTCTTTATTGCTAAATCCTAACTTTTCTAACTCCATATCTAAATCTTTATAAACACCACCCATCAGCTGAAAATTATATTTGCCAGCAAGAAGTATATAAGCTGCATATATGTTTCTTCCAAGGGTAAAGTTTTCGTAAGTAAATTCAGTCCAAACTTTAAAAATGGTTTTTATATTTTCTTTTGGTTTATCTTGTAATTTTTCAAGATAGCTTTGTCTCCTTTTTTTATAAACATGCTTGATTACATCAGATAAAAATTCTTCAAACGAATGAAAATGTTCATAGATAGTTGTTTTAGAAATATCTGTGTATTCATTTATAGAATTTAGGGATATTTGGGTAAGTCTTTTGGTGTTTAATAGCTTTTCACCAACTTCAAGGAGTTCATAATGAATTTCTTCATATCGATTTTTAGCTATTACTTTTCTTTTATCCATGATTAAATATTTACTATAAGCATAAAAATAAGTTTATTATAATTAAACTTATCGAAATTAATCGGAAAATAGTAAGGTCAATTTATAAGTTTTATTGTATACAATAAGAATAATGATAGAAATTAAGAATCTCACTATGAGATACAAAAATGGAAAAGGCGTTGGAGATATCAATATCTCTGTTGATAATGGCGAGGTTAAAGGGCTTCTTGGTCCTAATGGAGCTGGAAAATCTACAACAATGAGAAGTCTTATGGGATTTTTGATGCCGTCTGAAGGTTCACTTTCAGTTGAGGGAATTGATACAATTGAAAACCCCGTTGAGGCAAAAAAAATAATAGGATATCTACCTGGGGATCCTCAACTTCCACAAAATTTAAATTCTAAGTCACTATTTAAACTTGGTGCAGACATGAGAGGTCAATCAACCGATTATGCTATGGAGTTAGCAGAAAAGTTTGAATTGGAGGTTGATCAAACTCTCAAAGAATTATCTAAAGGTAACAGACAAAAAGTTGCCTTGATTCTAGCAGTACTGCATAAGCCAAAGGTATTAATTTTAGATGAACCAACTTCAGGCTTAGACCCCTTTCATCAAAGAAGTTTTTTTGAAATTGTAAAAGAATTTGCTAATGATGGTGCAGCAATACTTTTATCATCACATATTATTTCTGAGGTTGAAAAAGTTGCCGATTCGATGGCTGTTTTAAGAGAAGGTGCAAAAGTATATGATGAAACATATGATACATTTTTAAATAAAGCAAAAGAAGAAGGTCAAGATTTAGAAGATGCTTTTTTTACATTCTATGATAGAAGAGAGGGATAATGCTTAACTATTTCAAATATATGATTACAGTTCCGAGAAAATTTATTTTAAATTGGGCAATTTCCGGAGGAGTTTACTTATTAATACTTCCACTAGCTTTTGCAAATTCAAGTGTAGAAAGTTTGCTTATTGACACACAAAGAGAAGCTTTTAGAGGAATGTCAGAAAATGAAACAATGATGAATTTATTGGGAATTTCGGATTGGGACAATGTTTTTACATTAGAAGGAATGGTAACAACTTACTTCTTAGTACCATTTGTTCCACTTTTAATTGGCACTGCCACAATAATTCTTTTAAATAAATTAGGTTCAAAAGCAGAAGAAGATGGGACTTTTGAATTTGTTGCAGCTTTACCAATGACAAGAACTTCTGTGTATTTTACACAATCAATTGTTGCTGTTCTATTCGGTTTATTTGTCACTTTTGCATGGACAAATATTATGTTTATTCCAATTGCAACTATGGAACTTAGTCAAACACTTGATTATGTTCCACTTATGAAAGCAACACTTCAAGCCGCTTTGGCTGGAGTTACTTTTGGTGCTCTTGGATTTGCACTCGGAGCATTTACTGGAAAATCTTCAATGGCTTGGGCTTTTGGTGGAGGTTTAATGGCATTTGAATATTTAACTAACTCACTAGCTGGAACAAATGATTTTTTTCAGTGGTTTGATGATAACCTTTCATCTTTTGGAGCATATGGTAACCCTTATCAAGATGGATTATTTGCAGAAGACTTGTTGCTAGTCATTGGTAAAATAATGATATTTTTGGCAATAGGATTTATTGGATTTAGAAATAGATCTTTAAATCTTAGATAAACAATTTCCTACAAAAATTTAATCAACTTAATATAAACGTATGCCAAACTTTTCAAGAACAGTAACAGTTAATACAGATATTGATTCAGCTTATGGTTTTTTATCAGATTTTAGAAATTTAGAAAAATGGGCTGAAGGCGACGAAGGTGAACTTATTACAAAAGAACCTTTAAGACAAGGCTCAGTCTTCAAAGTAAAAACACATTTTAATAATAAGCCAAGAGAATATAACTATGAGATTATTGAATGGGGCCCACCTTTAAGAGTCTCTTTACAAGCAAGCACTTCTATATTTATAATTGTTGACACTATTTTTTTGTCAGCAAATTCAAGAGGTACTGAAGTTACTTATTCTGTAGACATTAAATACAAATTTCCTTTTTTTGTTTTGGGAATCTTTGTAGGACCTATTTTTAACAAATTAATGGATAAACAAATTAAAAATCTTGAGGCAGTCCTTGGTCCGGTTCAAGACTAGCTTCCTTGTATTAATTTTATTTTTTTCTGTAAGTTGTCAGGCAGAACAGGAGAATGAAGTGACTGTTGAATATGGAGAGTTTCCAGAGATAAATGGAAGAGATTTAAATAAAAGAGACAAAGTTGTACCAGATGATTTTGTTGATAAAAATTTAATTATTATTGTTGCGTTTCAACAATGGCATCAACCTTTAGTAGATGAATCAATATCTTTGCTAGAAAATAATGGATTTGGTGACACACATAACATTATTGAGGTTCCAACTGTACAAAAGAGTTCAAAATTATTTGAAGTCTACTTAGATGGAATAATGCGGGCAGGAATTAGAGATGACAGAATAAGAGATAGAACAATTACTGCTTATGTTGACCTAGATCAGTTTTTAGAAAACCTAGACATACCTTCTAACGAAACAATATATTGGTTTTTGATTGAAAAAGATAGCAAAAATATTCTTACTCGAGGATATGGGATAATTGCTGAAGAAGACTTAGATTTAATTAATTCTTTTTAAATATATATAGTTGCTAGGTATATAACAACCAAAGCAAGTATTAACATTACCCCATTAAAAGCACCTCTTAATGCAGCACTGAGTTTTGTAGCATAGCTGTGTAATGCAATCACAACACCAGCTAACCCAAGAACTGATACTTCAATTAGCCAATTTGAAGTTGTGCTTTGTTCTAAAAAGTAAAGTGTCAATCCCGACGCTAATGCTATGAAGTATGATGTCCAAGAGACTGAACTAAAATACCCTCTCAAAGCATCTGTTGTTTTTTTTGTAGGATCAATTTTATAAAGTTGTGGTGCAAAAACTGCCCAAAGAACCATTGATCCAAGCCATACAGACAAGCCAATCATGTGTATATATTTAATAATTACTTCCATAAAAAAAGACTACCACTAATAAATTCTTTTATGATATTGATATGAATCAATACAATGCATTAGTTCAAAAAAGGTTAGGTTTGTTTACAGATCTTGAATTTACGTCAATGGATTATCCAGAAATTAAAGACAAAGAGTTAATCGTAGAGACCAAAGCAGCAACTTTAAATTATGCAGATCTTTTATTGTCGAGTGGGCTATACCAATCAAATCCTGAACATCCATTTGTCCCTGGGTTTGAGGTTGCGGGATATGTAAAAGAGTGTCATGGAAACAGTAAATTTAAAGTTGGCGATAGAGTAGTGGCAGCAACGACTGTATTCAGATCTGGAAGGCATGGAAGCTTTGGTGATATTTGCGTTGTCTCAGAAAATTTAACTTATAAACTTCCTAAAAATATTTCATTTGAAGTAGGTGCAGCAATTCTAATGTCATACCTAACTTCAGACTTCGCATTACACAGAAGAGCTCAAATAAAACCTAATGAATTGGTATTAGTGAATGCAGCAGCAGGCGGTGTAGGCCTATCAGCAATTCAACTCGCTAAGATATCTGGTGCTAGAGTTATTGCTGCAGTAGGTTCTGAAAAAAAGAAAGAGTTAGTTAAACAATTTGGACCAGATTTAGTAATAAATTATCAGGAGGAGGACTTAAAAGAAATTGTTGAAGCAAAATTTGGTAATCGACCTGTAGACATCTTTTATGATCAAGTTGGTGGAGAACCATATGAACAAGGAATACGACTGCTCAGTTCTGAAGGCCGAGCACTGATAGTAGGCTTTGCAAGTGGGAATATTCCCTCACAACCTCTTAGCTATTTACTTGTTAAAAATATTTCTATCATGGGGGTTTTCATGATTAGTTTTGAAAATGATGATAAAAAATATCTTGAATCAAGAATGGGTTTAATATTTGATTTATACATTAATCAACAAATTGAACCTGTGTTTAAAACAATTAAATTTGATGAAATTGTCGAATATTTAGACATGATTGGAAGCAGAAAAACTGTTGGAAGAATAGTTGCTGTTCGATAGCAACAATAAATTAAATAACTAATATATAAGAAATGGCAAAATTATATTTTTATTATGCAGCAATGAACGCTGGAAAAAGTACAACACTCTTGCAGTCTGCACATAACTATGAAGAAAGAAATATGAGAACTCTTTTATTTACTCCCAAATTAGATGATAGATTTGGAGAGGGAAAAATTGCTTCAAGAATTGGTTTAGATAGAGATTGCGAAATTTTTACTTCAGATGACGATCTTTATGTATGGACAGCTCATGAGCATCAGAGAGAAAAAGTTTCCTGTGTTCTTGTAGATGAATCTCAATTTCTTAGTCCAAAACAAGTGCTCCAGCTAACTCTTGTTGTAGACAAACTTAAAATTCCTGTTCTTTGCTACGGCTTGAGAACAGATTTTCGTGGAGAACCATTTCCAGGAAGTGTCTATTTACTTGCATGGGCTGATGAAATGACTGAAATAAAAACAATATGTAAATCGGGTAAAAAAGCAACTATGAATGCAAGACTTGATGAGAATGGCAATAGGGTCACAGAAGGCGATCAAATTTCTATAGGTCTAAATTATGAAGCCCAAGCCAGAGATGTTTTTGAATTAGATAAAGTTTCCCCAATAGGGTATCAAATACCTGAGGCTAACTAAATTTAAGATTCGTTTTCTAGAGGTGGTTCAGGCCTTGTAGCAAGCCAAGTACAAAGTGCGATACCAAAAGCTCCAAAAATTAAGTCACCGACTAATGAAAAAACAAAATAAATTGTAAATACAAATGTTGGTATAATCATAGAAATTGCTAATTTTTTAGCTCTCCTTGAAAGACCTCTGTATGTTTTCCAGTTCAAAATTATTGGGCCAAATATTTTATGATTTTCTAACCATAATGTAAATCTTTCTGAACATTTAGAGAACGCCCAAGCCGCAATCAATATAAATACAGTAGTTGGAAGACCAGGTACAACAATACCTACATAGCCAAGAGAGAGAGAAAGAATACCTATTGTGAAAAAAATTGGTTTATGAATCTTAATAAACAAATTTGGAAAAAATTTATATAAGATAATAAATAAAAATACTCCTCCGCCAATATAGCTAAATAATTCATAAGGAATACTAGATAAAAAGTTATTCATAGTTTTATTATAAAAACTTCCTGTATAACCATAAATTGAATTAGCCTACATAAACTCTTTCAGCAATGAATTGATCAAGACCAAAATATTGATTTTTTATAACACTCACAGTGATTGAATACTTGTTAGCATCAGAAATAAAAATATTATTTCCCGGCAACATTTGATTTTGCTGCAAAAAATCAATTATGTTACTGTCTTTTTTTAGCTCTTCAGAAATTTTCAAAATTCTATAGTCTTCATTAGCATCTACATTTATTAAGTTTGTCATTGGTACTTCTTTATAATTCGAGTAGGGAATAGGATTGCCAAAAGGACCAGTCGTAGGGTTTCCCAAAATTTTAAGCATGGCTTCCTCAGTAACAGGACTTAGTATGTTTTCCCATTTTTTTGTTTCTTTGTATACCTTATCCCAAGGCAAATCAAGGACTTCTGACAAAAATCTCTCTACTATTCGATGTCTACGAGAAATTATTTTTGCTAGGTAAGATCCTTTTTTTGAAAGCTTTAATTCATCTGACAGCTCAACCAAGCCATTATTCTGCATTCTTCCAATAACTTGTGAAACGTTTGCTCTACTTACATCTAACCATTCAGCTACACGAGTTTGCTTTACTTCAATACCTACTTCGTGTAGATGATATATTGCTTCAGCATGAGAATAAAAAGAATTTGGTAAATTTTCAATTTCATCTTGTGTAAGAATGTGAGGATTTTTATTACTCATTTAATCTATGTTAACAGTTATTAACAAGTAATGTTATTTTTAAAACGCAGGGCAGCCTACAGCGAAAGTAAGTCCAAAAAACACTAACCAAATTATCGGTTCATATTTTCTTACAAGCTTAGGATCTTTTTGCATTATTAATATTTTACTATTTAATGTATAATACAGTTAATTATGATGTGTCCATATGCTTACATACTTGCTGGATTTATGTGGTTTGTCCGAAACGGTGGCAAGTTTGTATTAAAGTCATTTAATTTCAAAAAGCTTTCAAAATCAGGAAGCGCTAATTAAGATCTTTTCTCATTAATCCCTCGTTTTAATATTTCACAAAAGTAAGAAAAAGATTTATCACTTTAATATATATAAATTATGATTAACTTATAATGTTAACTACTATTAACAAAATAAGTTGTAATATAAAGGATGAAATGAAAAAGAAAAATAATTTAATCTCGATTGCTTTAGTAATTGTTTTAATTGCTTGTTCACCAACAATTGAAGATTCTGCAGAAGATAGTTTATCAATCGTAGAAACTGAAGAGGTATTGTCTGAGCCTAAAGCCAAAGAAGGAGGCACCTTAGTTATTTATAGCGGAAGAAAAGAAAGTTTAGTTGCTGACATAATTTCAGATTTTGAAGCAACCTCAGGTGTTGAGGTTGAAGTAAGATACGCAAAAAGTGCTGAGTTAGCAGGCACTATAGTTTTAGAGGGTGCAATAAGTCCAGCAGATATTTTCTTTTCTCAAGATCCAATTAGTTTAGGAGTTGTTGCAAAAGAGGGTCTGTTTGAAACTCTTCCAAATGATATTTTAGTTAGTGTACCTTCATGGGCCTCTGATAAGAAAGGTTATTGGGTTGGCACATCTGGAAGATCTAGATCACTTGTTATTGATACGAGGGATGTTACACCTGAAGAATTGCCAAATGACATTTATGGACTTGCTGATGAAAAATTTAGAAACAGACTTGGACTTGCTCCTACCAACTCATCTTTCATCGCTATGGTTTCTTGTATGATTGAATTGGACGGTGAAGAAAAAGTTTTAGATTGGTTATCTTCTATAAACAGTCTTGATTATACGGAATACCCTAAAAACTCACCACAAGTTGCAGCAGCAGACTCAGGTGAACTTGACATCGGAATGGTAAACCATTACTACACTTTGAGATTGCTTGCAGAGAATGGAGATAGTTCTATAAAGAATGTTTATTTAGACAGTGGTTGTGGTGCAATGGTAATGCCTGCAGGAGTTGGTATTTTATCTTCAAGCCAAAATAAGACTGCAGCAATGGCTTTTATTGAGTTTCTGCATTCAAAATTTGTACAGGAGATTTTCACTAATTCATTATATGAGTTTCCTTTGGTCAAAGGTATAGAGCCTAATAATTTGTTGCCTAACTTAGAAAATTTGAATTCTCCTTTAAACTTGAATTGGTCAGCTTTAGCAATTTGGCAAGAAAAAGCTGTAGAATTAATTGCAAGATCGGGTTTTTAATTTATTAAGAATATTCAACACATTCGAAAAAATTTTGGACAAATGAAATCTGTCCAAAATTTTATCTTCAAATAACTAAATTTTGTATTTATTCTATATGTAGTGAAAACTCCAAAAATTCTTACAGCTGCAAATTTACTAATTTTAATAACTTTTATGTCACCAGTATTTTATATGTTGTGGAGATTTGCTAACTTTTCAAGCAGCATAACAACATTTCTTCAGTCTTGGAATGTTACTAGCTTATTAGCAAATACATTGTTGTTATTTCTTGCTGTTGTCATATCAAGTTTAACTTTAGGATTATCAATATCAATAATTTTGATAAGGTACAAAATACCTGGATCTAAGTTATTATATACATTCTTGGTAATACCACTTGTTATACCATCTTATATAGGTGCGTTAACATATATTTCAGCATTTTCTCCTAAGGGTTTATTTGTTAAAATATTTTCACAGTTCGGACTAAATGAAATTTCTGGAATTGATGGATTTCTTGGAAGCTGGATCGTTCTGACACTATTTACCTACCCATATGTACTTTTAATATGCTCTAATGCTTTAGGCAATTTAGACTCAACCGTAGAAGAGGCAGCACGATCACTCGGAGTTTCTAGAATTCAAATGTACACCAAAGTTGTTATTCCAAGATTGAGACAACCTATTATTTATTCATCCCTTTTGGTTGGCCTATATGTAATTTCAGATTTTGGTGCTGTGTCCCTTATGAAATACAGCACAATAACCAAAGCCATCTACTCTTATTATGAATTTAATATAAACGGTGATCCAGTAATTTTTTATTCAACTCTTTTAATACTTGTTGCACTAATAATTAGTTTTATTCAGAGAGGATCAAATATTAGTAGGTCTGCCAAAGTTTCTGGTACTCCAAAAAAACCTATACAAAAAGAAATAAGTTTTAAATATAAACTTCTATTTTTACTTTTTTTGTCACTAGTTGTAATTACAAGTCTCTTTATACCTATTTCAGTTTTGGCGTATTGGTTAATTAGAGGAATTACTTCTGGAAATAATTTAAGTGCTACTTTTAATGGTGTTATTGGTTCTTTGTCTGCTGCTACTGTAACTTCACTCAGTGCAATAATTATATCAACTCCAATAGTTATAATGGTTTCTCAATATAAATCAAAATTTGGAAATATTTTTGAAAAATTAATTCTGTCGCTATATGGATTACCACATATAGCTGTTGGGATTTCTATTTTATTTATTTCTTTAAAGATATTTCCAAGATTTTATCAAAGCTTTACGATGTTAATTATTTCATATTTGATTGTTTTTCTACCCCAAGCTGTTGGAGGAGGACAGGCAGCAATGGAGCAAGTAAAATCATCATACATAGATGCGAGTTTAGGAATGGGAATGAACAAATTTATGACTTTTACAAAAATTACCCTTCCATTAATTTATAAAGGACTTGTAGCAGGCGGTGCATTAGTTTTTTTATCAACGATGAAAGAACTCCCGCAAACCTTACTTTTAAGGCCGACAGGGTTAAATACAATGGCTGTTGACGTATGGTCCTATGCATCTGAGGGTTTATTTACTAATGCAGCATTTTCTGCATTTATTTTGTTGGCAATAAGTGCATTTCCTACTTATATATTAAGTACAAGGAATTTAACTAGATAATTATGGCATTTGACAACCTACTTATTAGAACAAGGTCTATATCTAAATTTTATGATGAAGAGCAGGTTCTTTCTGACTTCAATCTAGACGTTTGGAAAGGTTCTATTACAGGAATTCTCGGTTCATCAGGCTCAGGCAAAACTACTGCTTTAAGGTTAATAGCAGGTTTCGATAGACCTGATGTAGGCATCATCGAGATGAAGAATGAAGTAATTGTTAGCGATGAAGTTTGGCTACCTCCTGAAAGAAGAAATATTGGTATGGTATTTCAAGATTATGCACTTTTCCCTCACTTAACAGTGAAAAAAAACATTGCCTTTGGTCTAGGTAAGAATGATATAGAACAGGGAAGACTTAAAGAAGTCATTGAAATGTGTAATTTGTCTAGTTTAATAAACAAATTTCCTCAGGAATTGTCTGGAGGACAACAGCAAAGAGTTGCTTTGGCTAGAGCTCTAGCACCTAATCCAGAAGTAATATTGTTAGACGAACCATTTACTAGTCTAGATGCACAAATGGCGAGAGTATTAAGAGATGAAGTTGTTGAACTTTTAAAAGATACTGAAACCACCGCAATAATTGTTACTCACGATCAAGAAGAAGCTCTTTCAGTCTGTGATGTTGTTAGTGTGTTGGAAAAAGGTAAGATTATACAAAGCTCAACACCCCAAGAAATATATCTTAACCCTGTAAGTAAAACAGTTGCTAATTCAGTTGGTGACCCAAATATTCTTAAAGGGTTTTCTGTTGACGGAAGAGTTGAAACATCTTTAGGAACATTCGTTTCAGCATATGAAGGAGCTTTAGACGTTTCTATAAGGCCGGAGTGTATTGAATTGAACTTAGACTCCGATGGCAGCTACGTTGTTAAAGAGTGTACGTTTTATGGCCATGATCAGGTCATCTCATTTCAAAACAGTAAGGGTGAGGTCTTTAGAGCTAGATCATTACCAAATACTATTTATGAAGCAGGAGATAAAGTAAATATTGAAATCTCAGAGGTTACCACTTTTCCCTCAAAGGTTTGATTTAATATAAGCTACTCTTCCAGCAATTGTTTGTATTTCAATTTCAAGTTCAGAAAGTTTTGTGAATGCTCTCGAATAATCGCTTTCAGCAATATACTCCCGTGAATTTGCTAAAGATTTTACAGAAGTTTCGATATCAAATATTATTGATTCTATCTCTGAAAAAATTAGTTGTTTATCCATCATTTAATTCTAAATAAAAAACTAAACTTATATTAATTATTTCTAATTGGGGGAAACATGGAACTTAAGATTAAGAAACTTAAAAGATTCAATATCATCATGGGCACTGTACACCTTTTGCAGGGTGGCTTACTTTTTTGGTTGGGTACTGTCGTAAACTCAGATTTTGTTGTACCTATAACATTAACTCAATTAATAGGAGTAGGTTCTCCTGAAGATCCTTCAAGCTTTGCATTGGTTCCTGAACTTGAAGTTTGGAGAGAGGTTACAAACTTCGGACCAGCGGTAGCAACATTCTTACTTGCTTCAGCCGTAGCTCACTACCTCATTTCTGGACCTTTTTACAACAAATATAAAGAAGACCTATCAAAAGGAATAAATAAGGTGCGTTGGATTGAATACTCAATTAGTGCATCAGTGATGATTGTTCTTATTGCTTTATTAGTAGGAATTTATGACGTATGGGCATTAGCTGGAATATTTTTTATGAATGCTGCAATGTGTTGGTTTGGTTGGATGATGGAAGTTCATAATCAATACACTGAAAAAGTTGATTGGACAAGCTACATAATGGGTTGTTTTGTCGGTGTTGCCCCTTGGATTTTTATATTTATAAATCTAATAGGTGATGGTGTTGCAACCGACTCTAACCCTCAAGGAGTTCCACAATTTGTAGTATGGATTTTTGTAAGTATATTTTTATTTTTTAATACTTTTTCAATAAATATGATATTGCAATACAAGCAAGTTGGTAAATGGAAAGATTATTTATATGGAGAAAGAGCTTACATTTGGCTTAGCTTGTTAGCAAAAACTTGTCTTGCCTGGCAGGTATTTTTTGGAACGTATCAACCAAATTAAGTTCTTATTTAATTTTTTTTCCAAAAACTACAAGCAGAATAATAATTAAAAATAATCCAATATAAGACAGTGCCATTAGCTTTTAGACCTAAATTTTCTAAACCCAAGTAATAACAGCAACAATGGAACAGCAATTATGCCAAATGACACACCAAAACCAATAATTGATTCAATCCAATTTAAAGCTCTTTGAACATAATAATTCCAAGAAAATAATGAAATTCCTGAACCCTCTCTTATATCTAGAGTCAAAGAAGAGTACGATACTGAATTTTCATAATAGTCTTTTTGCCCTTCAAGCACTTGTATATCTTGATTGATGTATCGGAGCTGAGATTGAACTTGGAGCTTGTCAGATGTTGATACTGCCTCTTCTTTTATTTCTTCAAGCGCTTTCTTCTCATTTTTCAATGATTTCAATCTTGAATCAATATCAAGCACATATTTAGTTACATCGTTTGCATTTAAATTGATATTAGTGAATTTGGAAATTTCTTCGATTTTTAACAAAAAACTCTCAAAATCTTCTGCTGGTATGTTCATTGTTAAGTTATAACTTTTAAGACCTTGAAAATTAGTTGAAAGATAAGTATTAGAAATATTTCCTTTGTAGTTCTTAACTAAGTCTTCTACTTCATCGATTGTATTTTCAAAATTAGAGGAACTTACGTCAGTGCTTGCATAAGCAGTTTTAATAATATAGTCGCCTTGTGAAAATGATCCATCTCGTGTTAAAGCAGTTTCAGAAAAAGAGATGTCTTCAGTTCCTCCAAAATATGGTTCAGGCGTTCCCATTGTCATCTCACTTGATTGAGAACAAAAAGAAAAAGTCAAAAGAAAAAATATAATTTTAAGATTTTTCACAAATTAATTATAAATAATTTAGTAGTTTGAAAGTTCAATTATTGGAATTTTTAATTCTTCTTTTGACAAACCTCCATGGTAACCCTTTAATTTTGCCGAAAGGTATTTTGGGTAAATAATATTTTTATCTTCAACTAAAAAACAAAAATCAGGATAGATAGACTGCATAAATTCATTTGTTGGATCACCTAGAAGATAAGACAACTCATGTTGCTCCAATAACACACCAGGTACTTTAGAAAAAGTTTCTAAAACACTTTCTTGAGATCCATTTATATAAACTGAGCGTTGGTCTCCATATATTTGTAAATCTTCACCATAATTTAAATGATGACGGCATTCTGCATCAATATTTGTAAGACCGTGATCAGCAGAAATAACAGTTTTTGTTTTCTTATTGCTTATATTTGAAATCTCATAAACCAATTTTTCAAATTTAGCTATTTCTATTTGCCACTCTTCTGAATTCACTCCAAATATATGCGCTGTAACATCAATTAAGGGATAGTAGATAAAATTAAACTTATTTTCCAGAATTGTAGATTCCGATAGTAATTCCAAAAGATTTTGCTCATCGTCATAAGGAATAGTGCTCGATAGGTCATATAGACAATCTGAAAGAGGAGTTCCTACTAGATTTCTAGGCTGAAAATTAGAAGCATAAATTTTGTTTTCTTTAAAAATTTTCCAAATTGAATTTTGTTTTTTAAAATGATCGCTTAATAATAAATTTTTGTTGTCTTCATTCCAATTTAAGGCATTGATAAGGCCGTACTGTGATTTGTCATACATGTAGTATCCTATCAACCCGTGCTCAATTGGATTTTTCATAAACGCAATGGATGATAAAGCCACGTTTGTTGAGGAAGGAAATGTTGTATTAATAGATCTTGTAACATTTTTATTTAGATAAGAATCTGTACTCTTTAGATTTTCATAACCGAGCCCGTCAGCCAGTATGAAGTTTATAGTGTCTGCCTCATGAACATCATCTGATAAAAGACTAAATCTTGTATCTATTTTTAATTTATTCTGAACCACCTCTTTGAAGATTTCTTTGGAAAGATCTACTATGTTGGGTTCTTCTAAAAAATTTTTATTAATCACTTATAAAAAATCTTACAAAAAAATTACACTGAAGTTTGAGAAAAAACTAAACTTTTTAGAGGTTTAACTAAACTATAAATTATGATTTCTTATTTTCAAGACTACGTGACCATAGGAGCGGTGCTGGGATTCGGCTTATTTCTTGTTGTATTATTACTCGGGGTAGCCTCTGTGCTTAGACCAAACAAACCTTATGCTGAAAAACTCCAAACATATGAGTGTGGTGTAGACCCTGTAGGCACAGGATGGAGTCAAACATATGTTAGGTACTACATATTCGGTTTACTTTTCGTAATTTTTGATGTTGAAGCAGTCTTCATATTTCCATGGGCTATTAATTTAGAAAAGCTGGGTTATTTTGGATTAATTGAAATGTTTGTTTTTATATTCATTCTTTTAATTGGTCTTATATATGCAATAAGAAAGGATGTGCTTAAGTGGGAGTCATAGACAAATTTGGTCTTCCAAAACCTATATCATCAGTCTTTAATTGGGCAAGATCATATTCACTTTGGTATTTTCAATTCGGATTAGCATGTTGCGCCATCGAGGTTATGGCTGTAAGTGGACCTAGGCACGATTTTATGAGATTGGGAGTAATTCCACTTCCCGCATCTCCACGACAGGCTGATTTCATGATTGTAGCTGGAACAGTAACAGACAAAATGGCTCCTTCTGTTAAAAGACTCTATGATCAAATGCCAGAACCAAAGTATGTTATTTCAATGGGCTCTTGCTCCAATAGTGGAGGTCCATATTGGGATTCTTACTCAGTCACTAAGGGCGTCGACCAGCTTATTCCCGTAGATGTCTACGTTCCTGGTTGTCCGCCTAGACCAGAAGCACTTCAGGAGGGCATAATTCTTCTTCAGAAAAAAATTCGTGGAGAAGACATGAAAGAAAAATGGACAGAAGTTCAGACAGAGCCAATTTAAGATGGAAGATTTTTTTAACAGAATAAAAGAAAGCTTCACAAACGCATCGTTAGAGTTTGAAACAATAAATATTAAGATTGACTCAACAGAATGGATTGAAGTACATGAACAACTCAAAGATGAGTTCAACTTGAAATTTTTCTCTTGGCTCTCAGCAGTGGATTGGGACAATGATGTTTCTGTTGGTGAAGCTCCTAAAGAGAATGTTGAACCGTGTTTCGAAGTAATTACCTGCTTATCTAATGTAGAAAATACGAATTTAGTGACTGTTTCAACAACTATTGATAAATTAGAACCAAAAATTGATTCTCTCGTAGACGTATATGAAGGAGCAAACTGGCATGAGAGAGAAGCATATGAAATGTTTGGTGTAAGTTTTACAAATCATCCAAATCTTGAAAAACTTTATCTTCCTGATGGATACGAAGGAAATCCTATGCTCAAATCTTTTGAATTAATTAGTAGGGAAGTTAAGCCTTGGCCTGGAGATGTAGACGTAGAGGGAATGCCTGAAGATTCAGAAGGTGGTGAATCAGCAGATGGTTAATGCATTAGATCCACAAAATATTAACAACTTTTCAGAGGCATCTGTATCTGTAGAAATAGAAACTGAAGATATGACTCTAAATATAGGACCTCAACATCCATCCACTCACGGAGTGCTTAGATTGGTAGCTAAAGTAGATGGAGAAAAAGTTCACGACGTAAAACCCGTTCTTGGTTACATGCATCGAGGCTATGAAAAATTAGCAGAAGTAAGAACATATCCCCAAATAACAACACTTGTAAATCGGATAGATTGGGTGGCAGGTTTTTCCAATGAAATTCCATTTATAGCTGGTGCTGAGAGATTGATGGAAATTGAAGTACCTGATAGAGCTAAACACATTCGATTAATTCTCACTGAGATGGCCAGAATTTCTTCACATTTTGTATTTAATGGAGCGTATGCTTTAGAAGTTGGAGCGTTAACTCCAATTTTTTATGCAATGGAAGACAGAGAAAGAGTTTTAGATTTAATTGAGTCAGTAACTGGTGGTCGATTTCATCCAAATTTTAATCGAATAGGTGGAATAAAACCTGCTGCTGGTGCAGGTCCAACCTCCAAAAAAAATATTCAAGACTTACCTGCCGGATTTTATAGAGATACAAAAATAGCAATGCAAAAAGTTATAGAGGCTGCCGATCAATTTCAGAATCTAATTGGTGGGAATGAAGTTTTTAAAAAAAGAACAAAAGATGTTGGTGTCTTAACTCCTGAGATTGCAGAAGCGTTTGGAGTATCTGGTCCAATACTTAGAGCTTCAGGTGTCAAATCAGACCTAAGAACTCAAACAGATTATTTGCCATATGATCAATTTGAATATGAAATTCCTGTTGGAGAGAACGGTGATTGTTATGATCGATGGGATGTAAGAGTTAAAGAAATGGTTGAATCGGCAAAAATAGTTTTGCAAGCTATTGATTCAATGCCCTCTGGACCTTTACAAGCTAAGGTACCCAAAGTCATAAAAGTTCCAAAAGGACGTACATATGTAAGAGCTGAAAATCCAAAAGGAGAAATGGGTTACTATATAATATCTGATGGAGGGTTGGGGCCCTATAGGCTTAAAGTAAGGACAGCTTCTTTTAGTAATATTTCTATTTTGCCAATTTTGCTTGAAGGCGCTTTGCTACCGGATTTAATTGCAATAATGGGTAGTTTAGATTTTGTATTAGGAGATGTAGACAGATGACAGAGGTTCTGATAAAGGTAGGTCTTCTTGCAGGAGCTGCTTTAACCGGTGCAATTACTTTCACAATAATGGATGTTAAGGGTGCTTCATGGATGCAAAGAAGACCTGGACCTTTGCATGTGGGACTTAGAGGTTTTATATTCCCAGTAGCTGAAATACTAAAATTTATTCAAAAAGAAGACATAATCCCAACTGAGGTTGACAGACCAGTATTTAAATGGGCGCCTGCGTATGTAATGGTTTCTTGTGTAGCTTTGTTCGCTGTAGTTCCATTGAGTCCTACATTAGTAGTTGCAGATTTAGATTTAGGTGTCTTTTTTGCACTTGCTATAAGCTCTTTAGGAACTATAGGTGTATTGACTGCTGGATGGTCATCAGCAAACAAGTACTCCTTAATGGGAGGGTTGAGAGCAGCTGGGCAGCTAATAGCGTATGAACTTCCACTGATACTTGCCGTTGTTGGAGTTGTCATTCAGGCCGAAACTATGTCTTTAGTTGGAATTGTAGAAAAACAGATTGAATGGGGAGTTCCATTTGTTGTTGGGGGGCAGATAGTTGGTTTTCTAATTTTTATGGTTGCAGCAACAGCTGAAATGATGAGAGTTCCATTTGATATGCCAATTGGTGAGTCAGAATTAACAATGGGTTTTATGACAGAATATTCTGGGATAAGATTCCTTATTTTTTATATTTCTGAATATATGAATATGTTCATTTTGTGTGCTATTGCTTCAACATTATTTCTTGGAGGTTATCATGTGCCTCTATTACCAACAGAATGGGTGAACTTTTACGGACCAGTTGTTCTTTTAACAAAAACAGCTATTTTAGGTTTTATTTTGGTAGCAATAAGGTGGTCACAGCCAAGATTTAGAGAAGATCAATTACAAAACTTAGCTTGGAAGATACTTATTCCGGCATCTTTAGTTAATATTCTTGTAACTGCAATTATGAAAGTTGGATTTTAATGAAAACATTCAAACCAAAAATTCCCGGATTTTTAATTGGAATAAAAATTGTCATTGTAAATATGCTTAAAACTCTATCTCCATTCCATTCAAAACCAAATGTAAACTATCCTTTTGAAAAAGAAAAAGTGGCACCAAGAGCAAGAGGGGTTATTGCTTTAGATCAAGAAGCTTGCACTAGTTGTATGTTGTGTGCACGACAGTGCCCTGATTGGTGTATTTATATAGAAGGTCATAAAGAATTACAACCTCCTTCAAAACCTGGAGGTAGACAAAGAAGCAGAGCTGTTTTGGATAGGTTTGATATTGACTATGCACTATGTATGTATTGTGGAATTTGCGTAGAAGTTTGCCCATTCGATGCTTTGTTTTGGTCACCAGAATATGAATATTCTGAATTCAACATGGGCGATATGTTGCATGACAAAGAACGCCTAGACGATTGGCTCCAAACTGTTCCAGACCCTGAGGGACTCGAAAGTTAAAAATGGAAATTTTTGAGATTGTAACTTACTTTGTTCTTCTTTTATTGGTTTCAACCGCTGTAAGGGTAGTAACAACTTCAAACGTGATTCATGCTGCTATATCGCTTGTGTTTACACTAGCCTTGACTTCTGTATTATTTTTACTTCTTTCAACGGAGTTTGTTGCTCTTGTATTAGTGCTTGTTTATATTGGCGCGGTTATAGTTCTCTTTTTATTCGGAATTATGATTACTCGGGCACCATTAGGAAAAAATGCCGAGCTTGATAACGATAAAAATAAAAAATTAGGGGCGGCAATCGCAGGCTCAATATTTTTCTTGTTTTCATATATATTAGTAAATGGATTTGATGGCGAAGTTGTCGTAACTTCCGGCTCGTCTACTGAACTGCTTGGAGAGATACTGCTCAGTAGATTTGTTTTTCCTTTTGAATTAGTATCGTTTGTTTTACTTGCTGCTCTAATTGGAGGAATAACATTAGCTAGAAAAGATGAATCACTAATTGATGAGGACCAAGTTTGATTGTCCAACCCGTTTTAGTAGTAGCAGCTGCTTTATTTTCATTAGGCATTTATGGAATATTAGTCAGAAGGAATGCTGTAATGGTTCTCTTGTCTATCGAACTCATTCTTAACTCTGTAAATATTAATTTCATCATGTTTGATACGATGCTCGCTGATACTTTAATGCAGGGACAAATTTTTACGATTTTTATTATTACGATTGCAGCAGCTGAAGTAGGCATAGGATTAGCGATTGTACTCATGTTATTTAGAAACAGACAAACAGCTAACATAAACGAATTTGATTTAATGAAATGGTAAATTTTAAATCCACTGTTTTTGCTGAAGGTGAATTAGTTTACACCGACGGGGGAATCTTAGCAGAGTATGCTTGGTTATTAGTAGTGCTACCTTTTGTAGCTGCATTAGTCATAACTTTTACAGGTAAATATTTGCCTTTGAAAGGAGCAGAAGTAGCCCTAACTACTATTGGAATAATATTTTTGTACAGTGCCGCACTAATGTACCTACACATCACAAGTGGTGTTGTAAATGAATTTTTTATAAACGTTGGAAGTATTGGTGTATTTGATATTGAGTTTGGCTGGGTAGTCGACGGACTATCAATAATGATGTATTTTGTTGTTGGAACGGTTGCGTTACTTGTTTTCATTTATGCAACAAATTATATGGAAGGTGAAATTAGATATACTTTTTTCTTTACATCGCTAACGCTATTTGCCGGAAGCATGTTAGTTTTAGTATCTTCTCCAACTCTTATTCAAATTTTAATTGGATGGGAACTCGTTGGAGTCTGCTCTTACTTACTAATAGGTCATTACTGGGAGAAGAAAGATAATTCCTCTGCAGCCATGAAAGCTTTTATTACAAATAAAATAGCTGATGTAGGGTTGATGATTGGAATAATCATTTTAGCTTTAAACACTGGAACATTGAGAATTTCTGAAATTCTTTATCAGTCAACACATGATTATGAAAAGTTATCTACCGTTGCGTTTGTTGCTGCAATTTTATTATTTGTTGGTGCGATGGGCAAGAGTGCTCAATTTCCATTACATGTTTGGTTGCCTGATGCTATGGCTGGTCCAACACCTGTCTCTGCACTAATGCATGCAGCAACAATGGTCACAGCCGGTGTCTATTTATTAGCAAGAATGTTTCCATTTTATAAAGCAATGGCACCAGATGCATTAGATGTTGTGATGCTTTTCGGTGTCATTACTTTATTAGCTGCTGGATTAATTGCGGTTGTACAAGATGATCTAAAAAAGGTACTTGCATACTCAACAGTAAGTCAGTTAGGATATATGGTTGCTGCAATTGGTTCAGGTGCATATACCGCTGCATTATTCCATTTGTGGACACACGCATTTTTCAAAGCTCTATTGTTTTTAGGAGCAGGTTCTGTAATCCACTCTGTTCATAGCAATAGTATGTTAGAAATGGGTGGTTTGAGAAAAGTTATGCCAAAGACATTTGCTACATTCATAATTGGAACGGTTGCTTTAGCTGGACTCCCACCATTTGCAGGTTTTTTCTCTAAAGATGAAATTCTTGCTTCATTTAATCATGAGGGTGAAACTGCTTTCTTTTTTATAGCAGTTTTAGGTGCATTTATAACAGCATTTTATATGACTCGAGCAGTTTCATTAACATTCCTTGGAGAGTATAGAGGCCATGGCCATCCTCACGAATCTCACAATCTCATGACAACTCCACTTCTAACACTGTCTGTCTTTGCAATAGCCTCAGGTTGGGTAAATATTCCTGGGGTTTACACAGGATTTACAGACTGGGTTACAACAAGAAAGAATAAAATTGTTGAATACCATCCGGAAAGCTTTGACTTATTCGCACTATCTAGTGGCTTATTAGCTGGTTTGCTAGGTATCGCACTTGGATATTACTTATATCAGTTGCAAGGAAGCGCAGAAACAGGTGATGATAAAATTAAAATTCAACCTATCTGGTCAGTTCTTGAAAACAAATATTATCTAGATCACTTTTATTTCAAGTTTGTAATTGATCCAGTAAAAATTAATATTTCTAAAGCCGTAGATAAATTTAACACAAATGTAATTGATAGATTTGTAAATGGTTTTGGACAAGTTGCTTCCTTAATGGGTAGTGTTGTGTACAATAATTTTGATCAAAATGGAATTGATAAATTGTTAAACATGTCTTCAACCGGAACTGATAATTTTGGCGGTAAGGTTAAATTGTTACAAACAGGCAAGACACAACAATATTTAATGCTATTTTTAGGTGGCGTAGTGACAATTAGTTTATTAATTTTATTTATAATATAGGAGGGGAAAAGTGGAATTATTGACAAATGGTATGGGGCTTTCTGTTGTAGTCTTTTTCCCTTTGATTAGTGCATTTATAATTACATTGATACCAAAAGCTCAGGAACAATTAATTAAAAGGTTTGCATTAGTTTCCTCACTCATCACTTTTGTTTTAAGTGCAGTCTTACTATTTCAATTTGATTTTTCCTCAGCCGATAAACTCCAACTTGGTAATAAAATATCATGGATAAAAAGTATAAATGCAAATTATGAAATTGGTATAGACGGTATATCTCTTCCTCTTTTAGTGTTATCAACTTTTATTACCGTACTAGCAATAATTTATTCCATAGAACATTTACCTGAACCAAAAAGCCCTAAAGGTTTTTTAGCTTTAATACTCGTTCTTGAAACAGGAATGAATGGAACATTTGTAGCTTTAGATTTGATTCTTTTCTTCGTATTTTTTGAAATTGTATTACTACCTATGTATTTTATGATCGGAATATGGGGCGATAAAACTGTAAGGACTGTATCTGGATTTAAAAATCAAATAGAAACGAGGCTTTATGCAAGTATTAAGTTTTTTGTTTTCACATTATTTGGATCTGCTTTTATGCTTCTTGGTTTTTTGGGACTTTATTATCGGGGAAATAAAACATTTAGTATTCCTGAGTTAATTGAGCTGGGAACCTCAGGCGCATTTACAGGAACATTTGCAACGCTGGTATTTGCTGTATTATTTTTAGGATTTGCTGTAAAAGTCCCAATGTGGCCTCTTCACACATGGCTTCCAGATGCTCACACAGCAGCACCGACTGTTGGCTCAGTATTACTGGCAGCTATTTTATTGAAGCTTGGATCATATGGTTTTGTCAGAATTGCGATACCTATACTTCCAGATCAGGCAAAAGCATGGGCTCCAGCAATAGCCATTCTTTCGGCAATTGGAATTATATATGGATCTTTGGCTTGCCTTGCACAGACAGATTTAAAGAGACTAATCGCTTTTTCATCAGTCGGTCATATGGGTTTTGTTATGTTAGGAATAGCGTCTTTAACGCCAATAGGAATTAATGCCGCAATGATAGGAATGGTTGCTCATGGGGTAATCACTGGATTACTGTTCTTTTTGTCAGGCTCTATGGCACATACTTACCACACAAGAGATATGGGCAGACTGGGAGGAAACATGAAGTTACTCCCAAAAACGGGTGCATTGTTAGGGTTTACTGCGATGGCTTCATTAGGCCTCCCAGGCCTTGCTGGCTTTTGGGGAGAATTCATGGCTTTATTAGGAGCTTACAATCCATTAGATGGTTTAAATATAACTGTATTTAGAACTTCGATGGTTGCCGGTGCTATTGGAACTGTCTTAACCGCAGGTTATTTACTTTGGATGTTACAAAGAGTTAATTTAGGAGAGCCATCAGATGAATGGTTAGACAAAGATCTTCATGATGCAGATGTTTATGAGCTTTCAGCATGGATTCCACTAGTTGTTTTAACAGTATTAATTGGGGTATTTCCTAAATTAATATTTGGTGCAACGAATGATGCAGTTATAGCCATGCTATCCAAAGCCTTTGGGGGTTAAAAATTTCTATAAATTATTTTGCAATATCTACTGAACTTATTGTAGTTTTTACCATAGTTGGAACACTAGTTCTTGATTTGATTCTTCCAAGAAAATCGAAATATTATGTAGCTGCTTTTGCACTTCTTGGAACTTTATTTTCTTTGGCACCTTTAGTAATTCAATGGGCAAGCTATACGACACCTATATATGCTTTTGAAAATAGCTTTGTTATTGATAAATTTTCAATTATATTAAAAGCATTATTTATATTAATTACTTATTTAACCTTCCTTCTCTCAATTAACTTCATTGAAAGCGATAAGTATTACCAAGGAGAATATTACTACTTATTATTAAGTTCTCTTTTAGGTGCACTAATAGTCAGTTCTTCTAGGGATTTGTTAACTATATTTATTGGTATTGAACTTGCCTCTACTCCGATGTTTTTACTTTCTGGATGGAAAAAAGGTGATCGAAAATCAAATGAGGGTGCAATTAAGTTTTTTCTCTTAGGCGTATTATCAGCTTCTCTTATATTGTATGGATTTTCGCTTCTGTATGGTCTTTCAGGCAAACTAGTTTTTTCCGAGATCTCTTCATATTTGCTTGGTGCATCACTTGCTAATTCTCCAGTAGTATTACTGAGTGCAATATTAGTAATATCTGGAATTGGATTTAAGATTTCCGTAGTTCCTTTTCATTCATGGGCACCAGATACTTACGAGGGAGCACCCTTACCTGTAACTGCATATCTATCTGTAAGTTCAAAAGCAACAGGTTTTGTTGCTCTCATTATTTTATTAACCAAAGTTTTTGCAGGATCAGGATCAAGCTGGGGGATAATTCTTGTGATTATCTCAGGCTTGACCATGACACTTGGTAATTTGGTCGCATTGCAACAAAATAACCCAGTTAGACTTTTAGCTTATTCATCTATTTCACAAGCTGGTTTTATATTAGCCCCAATTGCAATATCTGGAATTACCGGGGATTATCAAGATGGAAGTTTTGCAAGTGTTACTTATCTGATTATTTATGCATTTATGAATTTAGGAGCATTCTTGTCCGTGCATCTTTTTAGTAATTATGCTGGATCAACAAACTTCTATGATTGGCGAGGGGCTGCGAGAAAATCACCTTTAGCCGGAGTCTTAACAACAATCTTCTTTTTCTCACTTGCGGGAATACCTCCTTTAGGTGGTTGGTTCGCAAAGTTTGTAGTATTTAGAAGCTTATTAGGCTCTGCAAATTCAATTGGAATTGCTCTCGGAGTTGTTGGTGCAATAAATGCTGTGATTGCTTTAGTTTATTATGCGAGAATATCAAAAGTTATATGGATGGATGAACCCAAATCTATCAATGACGATAAAATTTTTCAATTTGAAAATCCTCTTAAAGTGGTTGGTGTATTCACTGTTCTAATAACATTTGTTTCTGGAATCTTTCCAGGGATTTTCAGTTATCTTGGAGAAGTATCCTCGATATTTTTTGGCAATTAAGATTTGCCAAAACAAAACTTTTTCTCTTATTTACATGAAAAATATGACACAGAATTTATATATTTCGACACTTTTATGGAGGAAGCTTTATATTCGCGACTAGGATTTTTTAATACTGATCAAGTAAGGTCTGATAAAGAAGGCGATTTTTTAACATCTCCCGAAGTTTCGAAATATTTTGGAAAAATAATACGAAATTGGATCAATTCAGAAAGTAATTTAAAAAATATTATTGAAATAGGTTCTGGTACAGGTTCCTTGATAGAACAAATAGGTATAAAAGAAATTACTGCTGTTGAACTATCTTCTTCTGCAAGAAAAGAATTAATTAAAAAAGGGATAAAAACCCGTACAACTTTTGATGAATTAACTACCAAAACATCTGATTTAATTTTTGGAAATGAAATATTAGACAATATCCCATGCTCTATTGGATTATATAAAGATGAAGCTTGGTATGAAAAAGTAGTGTTATTTGAAGAGGCTTCACTGGCATATGACTTAAAACCTATGAGAAATTTAGAACTTGATTGGGTAAATAAAAATAATATTGTTCCAAATGAGAATTATGAGTTCGAGATTCAAGTCAATATTGATAAATTTTTAAATTCAGTCATTAAAAAAATCAATCCTGGAAAAATTTTACTTTTTGATTATGGTTACGAACAGCAAAACAGGGATAAGAGAATGTATAATTCATTGTTAAGAACATACAAAAATCATCATTTATCTGTTGACCCTATTGAAGATCCAGGAAACATAGATATTACTTATGACGTAAACTTCTCCTCTATATCTAGAGAACTTCAATACCTTGGTTATGATGTGACTTTAAAACTACAAAGAGATTTTTTACTTGATAATGGATTTAATATTTTTTTTGATGAATTACAAGAAAATTATATATACGCTGAAGGAATTGAAAAATTAAAGATTAATTCTGAGTTGAATGGAATGAAAGCAATTGTTGATTCAAATGGTTTAGGAGGCTTTTACTGTTTAATTGCAGAAAAGTTATAAATTTAAAGTTTTTATAATTAAATTATGAATTTTGTAAAAACTACCGCTCTACTAACGCTTATGACTCTAGTAGTAATGTTTTCGGCAACAGCTTTTGGTTTTGATCTTGTCTCAGCACTTTTTTTTGCTTTAATTTTTAATGGATTCATCTATTTTTTCTCAGGCAATTTAGCTATAAAATCAACTCGTGCTCAGCCAATAAAAGATGGACAATTTAGTGAAGTAACTCAAATTATTTCTCACCTAACTCAAAAAGAAAAGATGCCAATGCCGGAACTGTATGTTATTAATAGTGATCAACCAAATGCATTTGCAACAGGTAGAAATCCAAAAAACGCAAAAGTTGCAGTAACTACAGGTATATTAAACCTTCTTAATAGAGATGAGTTAGAAGGCGTTTTGGCCCATGAATTATCACATATAAAAAACAGAGATATTTTAGTATCTAGTATTGCTGCAATGTTGGCAGCTGCAGTTTCTTTTATGTCTAGGATGGCTTTTTGGGGTGGTGGAAACAGAAATAGAAACACACATCCTGCAATAATAATTTTGGCATTTATTGCAGCTCCTATAGCTTCTTTAATCATAAGAATGGCAATATCGAGGACTAGAGAATTTGGTGCTGACAAAACAGGTGCAGAAATCTCAGGTAACCCATTAGCTTTAGCGTCAGCTCTAGAAAAAATTGATCGATACTCAAAAGTTCCGATGAATGTGAACCCTGCAGTTAGTCAACTTTTTATATCTGATCCATTAAAGGCTTTTTCTGGCAATAGTTTTAGTAAATTATTTTCAACTCATCCCCCAACAATTGAAAGAGTAAGAAGACTAAGGCAAGCTCAAAGTGGAATTAGGTATTAATAGTACTCCATCGGTTCAACCAAATGAAGTTGAAAATTTGATACAAGAAGGATGTGTGCTTGTTGATGTCAGAGAAAACGATGAATGGACATCTGGCCACCACGTAAATGCTATTCATATTCCAATGGGAGAAATAATGGATAATATGAATAGTTTTCACCAAAATGAAAAATATATATTTGTATGTCGGTCTGGTTCAAGGTCAGCCAGGGTAACTAACTTTATGGTTTCACAAGATATAGAAGCCTACAACATGTCTGGTGGAATGAAAGAGTTAAGTAGCTTTACTGAAAAAATTTACGACTCAGAAGGTAATCCAGGACAAATCATTTAAACTTTATTTGTGATTATTTGTATTGGAAATGCTTTAGTCGATTCCCTAGAACAAATTGAGGAATTTGTAATTGATGAATTAAATTTAAACAAAGCAAGAATGACTTTAGTAGATAAAGAACGTTCGAATTTTCTTCTTCAAAATATGAAAAATCCAATTTACGAAGCTGGAGGTTCTGCAGCCAATACAGCATATTGGATCTCCCAATTAGGCGGAAAAGCAGGATTTATTGGAAAAATCTCTGAAGATGACTTAGGTAAACAATTTCAGTCAAGTTTAAAAGATTCTGGCCTAGATGATTATACAGTTTTTGAAAATGAAGATAATCAAACTGGATTATGTGCAATCTTTATTACACCTGATGGTGAAAGAACAATGAACACGTATCTTGGAGCTGGTGAATATCTCTCAGTTGATGACTTAAACATTGATGCAATTAAAGAAGCAAAAATTTTATATATGGAAGGTTACTTATGGGATAAACCTTCAAGTAAATCTGCTTTCCTAAATGCAGCAAAGATTAATAAAGAATCTGGGGGTCTAAATTCAATAAGCCTATCAGATGTATTTTGTGTTGAGATGCATCGAGAGAGTTTTATAAGCTTTATTGCAGATGATATTGATTATGTGTTTTGTAATGAAGATGAATTAAATTCTCTAAGTCTTCAAAGTTATATAAATGAATCATTAAAATATTTTGAAGAAAATTTTCCAAAAGGCAAAGAATTAATTTGTACTCTAGGATCAGACGGAGCGGTAATTTTAAAGAATGGTGAGAGACATTATTTTGAAGCTACCGAAACAAAGGTTATTGATAAGACAGGTGCAGGCGACTTTTTTGCAGCAGGATATCTCTATGGTTTACAAAAGGAATTTTCTATAGATAAGTCAGCTAACTTTGCCAATAAAAGTGCTGCACATGTCATTAGTGAGATTGGTGTAAGGCCTAAAAGAAAATTTAATTAATCAGTCCAACCTATTAAATTTTGTATTTCTCTTTCTTCATCATTAAAAATTTTCAAATTTACTTCTGAAAATTGTATTATTCCTGGTTTGGATTTTTTATTCTTGGAAAAAATTATAAAATTTTCCTCCGAGTCTAATGCTGCAATATAGTCACCATTTGGAGACCAATGAAGAGACTCAAAGTAATAGTTTGTAGGTGCTTTCGATTTGAAAACTTCTATATTCTCCATTCTAGTTGAATAGTAGACTCCGATTACCCTTGAGCTATAATCAGACGTCTCCCATGGGTCAATAAGTTTTTCACCATATACATTCATCCTATTTCTGTCTTCAGAGTAAAAATTTGGTTGCTGTACCTTATCAACTACTTTTTTTGTCTCTATATTTATTATTAGCCCTATTTCGTCACCTGATGATTCATCCCAATATCTGAGTAAGATATTTTCATCTTCAAAGATTTCAGTATTGTAAAAGTAAATATCATATGACATATCGTAAAGTTCGCTACTACAAATTATTTTTTCTTCTTTAAATGAATTAGCTTCAAGATCAATCGATAAAATACATTCGTCCATAATATCTGGTGCGGGAGGAATTAAATTTTGACTTTGAACCTGAACATGATAAATTAATTTTCCTTTGAGTCCTTCTTCATTCTCTAAGATTTCATATTCCGGTAAAGGTACGACTCCAAATATAGCAACAATGAAAGTAGTTATAAGAAGTATTACTAGCGATAGGAATAAAGGAGTATTTCTTTGCTTCATTTATTTATTCTGTATCAGTAGATATAATATTCTCTCTTATTGAATTTAAATATAAACCTACTACTACAAGCACTCCTCCCACTAGGAAAAGAATTAAAGGTGGCCATATGTTGTCTGGCAATATTTCAGTTATCAACCTTGGAAGGTTTATAACTAGGCCCAAACCACCAATAAAAAATATCACTTGTTCAGAAAGCTGAATACTTGCCCAAACATAAAATATTGATCCCAAAATTAAAATTAAAATACTAATTATTTCAACTTGAATGATGTCTTCTATCAAAATAATTGTGCCAATGGAAACAGTAGATGCTGATAGTAAATATCCTAACCAGCTTGGTTTCAGAAGTGTTGAGTAAGTATTTATACCCCAAATGCTTCCAATAGCAATTAAAAAAAGTCCAGCAGCCCAAGGTTCGATATTCGGAAATAATAAATTCCCAACAGCACCCAGATGAAAACATATACAATAAAATAATGCTGCATGTTGAAAAATTAATTTTGTTCTTAAAAACAAATAAATAGCATAAAGTAATACAAAAAACGAAACAAGAACAAAGGATATCTCTTCACTAAAATTTAAGATTCCTGTTTCTTGGAGAATATTTATAGCAAAAGTTACCGAGGCCCCAAATGAAATATTTGAAATCAAGAAAAGAAAAGAGCTAACTCTTTCTGTTGATTTAAAAATGAATAGTTTTTCATCTTCTAATTTTTCACTATAAGTAGCTGCATAAAATAAGAAGTAAGTAGTTGCTACTAAAAGTCCTAGTTGTGCCCAGTATGCAAGATTCATCCACAATAGAGGTATTGTTCCAAGAAGACCAGATAAAAGAAATAAACCTCCAATTAAAGTTATTGCTCTTGCAACTTTAGATTTTTGATTTGGATTTGACTCTTCTTCAAACTTTACTATTTCTTCATAAGAAGCTTGATTAATTAGACCATTTTCTAGCCATCCATTTAACAATTCTCTTACTTTTTTGTCCATAAAATAATCCTAATCAATTAAAAATTCATCTCACTAATTTTTATTTATAATCTAAAATCAATAGAGACTTTATTGTTATGCCGAGATGCCCGAGCGGCCAAAGGGAGCAGACTGTAAATCTGCCGGCTACGCCTTCGTAGGTTCGAATCCTACTCTCGGCACTTTGCCCTCTTAGCTCAGTCGGTAGAGCACTTCCATGGTAAGGAAGAGGTCTCCGGTTCAATCCCGGAAGAGGGCTCAGAGGCTAAAATAAGTCTTATGGCGGCGTAGCTCAGTTGGTAAGAGCGCACGACTCATAATCGTGAGGTCGGCAGTTCAAGTCTGCCCGCCGCTACAAGTTAATAAAAGGAGAAAAAATGGCTTCAGATAAAAGACCACCAATAACTTTGGTCTGTACTGAAACTGGTGATCACAATTACGTGACCACAAAAAATAAAACAAACACTCCAGATAGATTGGAGATGATGAAATATAGTCCAAGATTGAGAAAACATACACTGCATCGAGAAAAAAGATAGATTTATTAAGATTTCCTAATTATTCTTGATATAGATAATGAGTAATACATCAGAGGTAAGCAACCATAGTGATGAAATTTCTAATTCAGAGCTAGTTAGAAAATCACAACTTGGAGATAAAGCTGCATTTGAACAGCTTGTTATTAGACATCAAGATTTAGTTTTTTCTCTTGCTTATAAACTTACAGGAAATAGAGAAATGGCAAACGATGTAGCACAAGAGGCTTTTATTAGGGCTTGGAAAGCTATTGAAAAATTTAGAGGTGATTCTACTTTTAGCACTTGGATTTATAGAATCACAGTTAATACTGCCTGGACTTTGAGAAAGAAAGCTAAGAAGCACAATACTTTAAATATTGACGACACCTATGAACCAATCGTAATTGATGAGAAAAAAGATCCAGAGTTAGTTGCTATAAACTCCGACCTATCGTCTGTATTAATTAATGCATTAGATAAAATTCCAATTGAGCAGAGAATTATCGTTGAACTAAAAAACATAGAAGGAAGATCTCATAAAGAGATTGCAGATTACTTGGATATAAGTGTCACCGCTGCAAAGGTTAGACTTCATAGAGCCCATCAAAAACTAAGACAGATTTTAGAGGAAGTTGAACGATGAGAGATTTTTTTAATGATTTGAAAAAAAATATTCTGTGTAGAAGAACAAGAAATAAGATGCTTTCAGCATATTTAAGTAACGAATATTTCGGTTTCGATGACAACTTACATGCATCTTCATGCATCAAATGTCAGGTATCTGGAAAAAGATACAAAGCCTATAAAGAAGAGTTAGATAATGAATTTCAAAAAGATGTAGAGGTTCCAACAGATTTTGCTTCAAAAGTAATGTCTTCACTTGATAAAAAAGTAAAAACAACTACAAGTAAGAGCACAAAAATAATATTATTGACATTGCTTGGAATATTATCAATTGTATTTTTAATATTTGGAAGAAAACGCTCGTCTAATAAATTAGAGAAGGAGCAGTAACTTAGGGGTGTAGCTCTAATTGGCAGAGCGACGGTCTCCAAAACCGTAGGTTGTGAGTTCGAGTCTCACCGCCCCTGCAGAGGTAATTATGAATGAAATGAACAGAGAAATGAGAAGAATGTCCGAACGTGAAGAGCGTTTGGCAAAAAAAGCTGACAGAAATATTGGCAAATATCAATCCGGAGAAAAAGTTTCTAGATTTAAGAGAATTACAAATTATCTTGGAGAGGTTAGGACCGAATTAAAAAGAGTCAACTGGCCTACATATTCAACTTTAACTTCATTTACCCTTGTAACAATTATTACAATTGCATTTTTTACAACATTTATTTTTGGAATGGACTTTAGTTTTAAAAATTCTCTGATTAACCTATTAACCTTTGGTAGATAATGGTAGAAGATACAGTTACAACAGAAGAAACAAATGAATTAAGTGATGAAATGGAGGATTCTCCTTCACATCCTTATGACCTGCCAGGTGAGTGGTTTGTATTAAACGCACAATCTGGACATGAAAAAAAAGTCAGAACAAACATTTTAACTAGAATAAAGAATCTTCACTTAGAAGACAAAGTATATGATGTAGTAATTCCCACTGATGAAGTTGTAGAAATTAGAAACGGTAAAAAAGTTAATTTAGAAAAAAAGACTTTTCCTGGATATGTACTTGTAAGGATGGATCTGGATGATACTACTTGGTATGAAATTAGGAACACACCTTCAATTATTGGGTTTGTTGGTTCTGGGAAAAGACCTATCCCTTTATCTAGAAGAGAGATTGAACGCATTTTAGGATCTAACGAAGAGGTAGAAGTCAAAAAAGAGTCTCCAAAATTCAAGCCAGATTTTGAAATTGGAGAAACAGTAAGAGTCACAACAGGTCCTTTTGCAGACTTCAACGGCATAATTGAGGAAATTAATTTAGACCAATCAAAAGTTACAGTTTTAGTTAATATATTTGGACGAGAAACTCCTGTAGAGCTTGGCTTTACAGATATAGTGAAAAATTAAGGATACAAATGTCAAAACCAATTAAAGCATTACTCAAATTACAAATACCTGGCGGAGGAGCTACACCAGCACCACCAGTTGGTTCAGCATTGGGTCAATATGGTGTGAACATCATGGATTTTGTTCAAGCATTTAATAATGATACTGCAAGCAGACAAGGAGAAACTGTACCAGTAGAAATAACAATATATGAGGATAATTCATTCACTTTTGTTACAAAAACTGCTCCAGCTTCATATTTAATTAAAAAGGCAGTAGGTTTAGAATCAGGATCTCCAGAACCGCATAAAGAAAAAGTCGCCTCAATCACTAGAGATCAACTAAAAAATATTGCTAAAGCGAAAATGGAAGATTTGAATGCAAATGATATTGACGCGGCTATCAATATTATTGCAGGAACTGCCAGATCAATGGGAGTGACTGTAGAAAATTAAAGACTAGTTATATTTGGGAGATTAAAATCGCTCGAACCAAAGGAGTATAAATGAAAAAACACGGAAAAAAATACATACAAGCCAAAGAGAAAATATCTGAGACTAAACAATCGAAATCAGAAGCTATTAAAACCTGTCAGGAGGTAGCATCAGCAAAATTTGATGAATCTATTGACGCTTCTTTTTCTTTAGGTATTGATCCAAAAGATGCAGAACAAAATATTAGAAGTACAGTTTCTTTACCAAATGGAACTGGTAGGGAGGTAAAAATCGCTGTTTTTGCTGGTGGAGAGGCCCTAACAGAAGCTGAGGAAGCAGGAGCAGACATAGTTGGTGGTAAAGAATTGGCTACAAAAGTTGCTTCAGAAGAGAAGTTAGATGTTGATATTGTAATTTCTACACCCGAAATGATGGCTGAAGTTGGTCAATTAGGAAAAATTCTTGGACCTAAAGGACTCATGCCTAATCCAAAAACCGGTACAGTAACTCCTAATGTTGCAAAAGCTGTTGAGGACTTTAAAAAAGGAAAGATAGAAATTAAAAATGATAAATTTGGAAATTTACAAATGTCCATAGGCAAAGTTTCATTTGATCCAGATAGTCTTTTACAAAACTTTGATGAAGTTATTGCGGAAGTCCTAAAGTCTAAACCAGCTTCTTCAAAGGGTGAGTATATTAAAAGTGTATACATCTCATCAACTATGGGACCATCAATACCAGTTGATATAAATTTGTAATTTATTTGTATTTAAAATTAAAAAACGTTTATATTGTTAAAAGACAATTAAAACCAAAGACCGTTAGTCATTGATTGTAAATCTAACGCAGGTAAAGTGATTATGGTCCTTGGTATGCAAGGATTTTTTATATGGTAAGAGAAGATAAAGTTCAAGCAGTTAAAGACTTAGAAGATTTATTTAAGTCTGCAAACGCCTTGGTATTAGCAGAATATAGAGGTCTCACTGTATCTCAACAAACTAAGTTAAGAAGATCATTAAAAAATGCAGGTGCATCTTTTAATGTAGTGAAGATGTCTCTTGCTAAAAGAGCAGCTGAAAATATTGGACTAGATTCCCTATCAGATTATTTTGCAGGACCTACTGGTGTCACAATTATTGATTCTGATCCTGTGGAAGCTGCAAAAGTATTAAAAGATTTCTCAAAAGAAAATGATGCCTTTGTAGTTAAAGGGGGATTAATGAATTCAGAACCTTTAACTGTTGAACAAATTAATGTGCTTGCGAATATTGAACCTAGAGATGTACTTCTTGCCAAAATTGCTGGAGGATTCAATGCTCCTTTAGTAAAAGTAGCTGCGGGCACAAAAGCTATTATCAATAAAGCATCTTACGCTTTGAGCGCATTGGTCGATAAAAAAGCATCGACAGATGAAGTTTCTGAAGTTGCCTCTTCTGATGAGGATGTTGCAATTTCTGAAGAAGTTAAAAATGAGGAGGAATAACAAATGGCTAAAATGACAACTGATGAGTTGCTTGGCGTATTTGAGGAGATGACAGTATTAGAATTAAAAGAATTCTTAGACGCTTTTGAAGAAAAGTTTGATGTTACTGCTGCAGCACCTGTCGCTGTTGCTGCTGCACCAGCAGGTGGAGGAGATGACGCAGGAGCAGGAGAAGAAAAAGATTCTTTTGATGTTGTTCTTGCAGATGCAGGATCACAAAAAATACAAGTTATCAAAGAAGTTAGAGGCTTAACTAGTTTAGGACTAAAAGAAGCTAAAGAACTTGTTGATAACGCTCCTTCAGATATAATTTCTGGTGCTTCTAAAGAAGATGCTGAAAAAGCTAAAGAAGCCTTAGAAGGTGCTGGCGCAACTGTAGAATTGAAATAATTTTATTATTATTTGTTTGCTTAAATAATAAGTACTAATATAATCTACCTTTCGGGTAGTTGTTATTAATTTTTTTAGGAGGCTTGTTGTCCGCTGTTCAGAATTCTAGACTTTCATTTGCAAAAATTCCAAAAGTTCTAGATATTCCAGATTTATTAATTATACAAAAAGATTCCTTCAAATGGTTTATTGAAGAAGGTCTAAAAGAAATACTTGAAGAAATTTCACCTATAGAAGATTTCTCTGGTCGTTTTTCATTAGAATTTTTGAACCATTATTTTGAAGAACCACTAAAGACTCTTGAAGACTGCAGAGTAACAGATTCAACTTATTCACAACCTTTATATGTAACTGCCCAATTTCTTGATAGAGAAACAGGCCAGATTAAACAACAGACAGTATTTTTAGGCGACTTCCCAATTATGACTGATACTGGTACATTCGTTATAAACGGCACAGAAAGAGTAATTGTAAGTCAGCTAGTTAGATCTCCAGGTGTATATTTTTCTCAGGAAATTGATAAGACTTCAGACAAAGAAGTTTTTATTGGAAAAATGATTCCTGGAAGAGGTGCATGGCTTGAATTTGATACGGACAAAAGAGACACTTTAGGTGTAAGAGTAGATAGAAAAAGAAGACAGCACATTACTGGTTTTTTAATGGCTCTGGATGTAATTGAAAATAAAGAAGATGCTATTGAGCTTCTTGGAGACTATCCATCAGTACATAACACTATTGAAAGAGATCCTGATACCACTAGAGAAGCAGCGCTCATTGATTTATACAGAAAACTTCGTCCAGGAGAACCTGCATCAGTTGAATCAGCTAGAAATTTGGTAAAGCAGATGTTCTACACTCCTAAGAGATATGATCTAACAAAGGTTGGAAGATACAAGGTTGAGCAAAAACTTGGTCGTCAATACGGTGAGAAAGATGCTGAAACTTACTCTACCGAAGTTGATGGCATGTTAAGAATAGAAGATATGATTGACTCAATTAAATATGTAATTGCTCTGCATGCAGGTGAAGAAAGTTTTGTAAACAATTTAAAAAAAGAAATTCCAGTCAAACTAGATGATATTGATCATTTTGGAAATAGAAGAATCAGAACAGTTGGAGAATTAGTTCAAAATCAGGTACGCGTCGGTCTTAGTAGATTAGAGAGAGTTGTTAGAGAAAGAATGACTACCCAGGAACCAGAAGCAATTACTCCACAATCATTGATAAATATAAGACCTATTCAAGCTTCGTTAAAAGAATTTTTTGGAACAAGTCAATTAAGTCAATTTATGGATCAACCAAACCCGATTGCTGGTCTTACTCATAGAAGAAGACTTTCAGCCCTTGGACCAGGAGGCCTTTCTAGAGAGAGAGCAGGTTTTGAAGTCAGAGACGTTCATCCATCTCATTACGGAAGAATGTGTCCAATTGAGACTCCAGAAGGTCCAAATATTGGACTTATTGGTACATTGGCAACTTATGGAAGAGTTAACAAATTTGGTTTTATTGAAACTCCCTATTGGAAAGTTGAAAATGGTGTAGTAAAAACAAGTAGAGCAGTATATCTTACTGCTGCACAAGAAGACATATATACAATAGCTCAAGCTAATGCACCTTTAAATGAAGATGGAACCTTTCAAAACAAGAGAGTGCTTGCAAGACAAGATGGAGGATCAGTCGCTTTTGTCTCAGATAAAGATATAGATTACATGGACGTTAGTCCAAAACAAATCTGTTCCGTAACTACTGCATTAATACCTTTCCTTGAACACGATGATGCAAATAGAGCCTTAATGGGTTCAAACATGCAACGACAAGCAGTGCCTCTTGTAAAAACAGAAGCGCCTTATGTTGGAACTGGCATGGAAGAAAATGTAGCTAGAGATTCTGGTGAAGCTTTAATTTCAAATATTGCAGGAGTCGTTGAGGAAGTTACAGGTGACGAAATAACCGTCAAAGAAGATGGAACAAATAAAAAATTCAGATATCAAGTACTCAAATTTAAGCGTTCAAACCAAGCAACTAGTTGGAATCAAAAACCATTAGTTAAAGTTGGAACAAAAGTAAAGCCCGGTGATGTTTTAGCTGATGGGCCAAGTACCCAGGGAGGAGAATTGGCACTAGGGAAAAACTTACTAGTTGGTTATATGCCATGGGATGGATACAATTTCGAAGATTCTATTGTTATTTCTGAAAGACTTGTTAAAGAAGATGTTCTTACCTCTGTCCACATAGCTGAACACGAAATTGAAGCTAGAGATACAAAATTAGGTGAAGAAGAAATAACTAGAGATATTCCTAATGTTGCAGAAGAGGTTTTAATGGACCTTGATGAAATGGGTATTGTAAGAATTGGTGCTGAAGTATCCCCTGGAGATTATTTGGTTGGGAAAGTAACTCCAAAAGGTGAGACAGAACTAACTCCAGAAGAGAGACTTTTAAGAGCAATATTTGGCGAAAAAGCTAGAGAAGT